>NZ_JAASWB010000001.1:0-520404 GCF_014227425.1 Listeria marthii | reverse complement strand
TTATGGCTTGGTAGCTCAGTTGGTAGAGCACTTGATTGAAGCTCAAGGTGTCGGCAGTTCGATTCTGTCCCAAGCCACTTTTTTTCTTTTTTTAATATGGAGGGGTAGCGAAGTGGCTAAACGCGGCGGACTGTAAATCCGCTCCTTCGGGTTCGGTGGTTCGAATCCACTCCCCTCCACCATTTATAGGGGCATAGTTTAAAGGTAGAACTGAGGTCTCCAAAACCTCCAGTGTGGGTTCGATTCCTACTGCCCCTGCCATATAATAAAATAATGGCGGGTGTGGCGAAGTGGTTAACGCACCTGATTGTGGTTCAGGCATTCGTGGGTTCGATTCCCATCATCCGCCCTTTTTTTTTAAGTCTAATATAATTGTTGGGCCATAGCCAAGCGGTAAGGCAACGGACTTTGACTCCGTCACGCGTTGGTTCGAATCCAGCTGGCCCAGTTAATGCGGAAGTAGTTCAGTGGTAGAACATCACCTTGCCAAGGTGGGGGTCGCGGGTTCGAACCCCGTCTTCCGCTTTTTAAATTGAACATTGTGCGGCGCCATAGCCAAGTGGTAAGGCAGAGGTCTGCAAAACCTTTATCACCGGTTCAAATCCGGTTGGCGCCTCCATTTGCATAATTAATGTTTTAAAGTTATAATTTATTATATTGTTACGCCGGCGTGGCGGAATTGGCAGACGCGCTGGACTCAAAATCCTGTGCCCGCAAGGGCGTGCCGGTTCGACCCCGGCCGCCGGTATACTATGATACCAACGTTTCTAACGATTCGTTGGTATTTTTTTAGTTCAACGGTAGATTATGCTTAAAAGTTGTGTTATAAATAGAAATGGTAAACATCAATTTAGTAGGAGAGGCTTACATTTAAATGTTCTTAAAATTAAAGTTTAAAAATGGAATTATTTCTATTTATATGTGAGCGTTTTAACAAGGAGAAGACCGATAGCTATTGTTGATTAATCTTTCACGGAGAGGATAATTATGCTTACGAATTATATTGAAAAGGATATCAAAAGGAAATGTTTGATTTGTGATTTTCTACTTAAGAATAAGCATACGAATTTAGATGAAATTGCAGAATATATGGGGACTTCGCGGGTGACGGTGCGGTCGGATATTCATGCGTTGAATGAGGAACTTGCAGGTTTAATGGTTATCCAGATGAAGGAATGTGCGGATAATTGGGTGTATCGATGTCAGTTGCAAAACGGGGCAACGGAGCGTAAAGTTTTGTATAAGTTATATGATAACTCGATGTTTTTGAAATGTATGGCGTTTTTTGTTACGAATGTGGAGGAGTGTAAGTTTACTGATTTTATGGATACGTATTTTATTTCGCATTCGCATGCATATCGGTTGAAGCATAAGGTGGAGGAGTTTCTTCGGGAAATTGATTTGACGCTTGATAATAATCGGATTACTGGGAAGGAGTACCGGGTTCGATATTTGATTGCGCTTCTTCAGGCGGAATATGGCGTACGTATTTATCCGCTTTTAGATAGTGAAAAGAAATTGATTGATGATTTTATGGCGACTTTGAATTTGCGGATTAATATTGATGCATTGGCGCATAATGCGGAAGGACATGCGTATTTCCGGTCGCTGATTTCGATGGTATTCAAGAGGGATATTCCGACAAGTGCGATTATTTTGGATGAACAGTGTCAGAAATATATTGAGTCGTCTAGGTTTCTTGATATGGTTCGGAAAAGTAGCAAGGAAACGCTAGAAAAAGGGCTTAATCAGGAATTTTCGTATAATGATTATTTGTATTTGATGTTGATTTATTATTCGACTAATTTTAGTATTATTGATGCTTCGATGAAGAAAGTGGAGTTGGAGCAGTTTAATGAATTGATTTTGAAAAATGAGGATTTGCAAGCTTTAATCGATTTATTTGAAGAATATTTTGGTGTGGAAGTTGTTAATCATTCGCTTTTTCGGGCGGCGCTTTGTTATTTTTTGAAGAAGACGTTGTTTAATTTGCAGGGGCTTATTCCGAGCAATGAACGGTTGTTGGATAAGAAGTATCAGCCGCTTTATTTGGTTGTGAAAAGTGTTTTGGAGCGCTGGAATAAGGCAAGTGGGCGGCGTACGTTGTTAATTGATTCGCATATAAATTATTTGACGATTCATTTATATCCGCTTATTTATAAATGGAATAATCCGGTGCAAATTTGTATTTTTTCGTTTAATTTGATTAATTTTGAGTCGTGTAAGTTTCAGGTGGAAGAGGAACTTGGGCGGAAGGTGACGGTGAATGAGACGATGTTTAATTCGGTGGAGGAGCTGAATGAGGTTTTAGCGGAGTCAAGTGAGCCGACGATTGTGCTTTGTCATCCGAACAGTGAGATGGAATTGAAGGAAGCGGTGCAAGGGACGATTATTCCAATTTCCTTGGCGTTTTTTGATCGGGATTTAGAAGACTTGGAAAATGCGATTCAGGCGCTTAGAATAAAAGAACATGAAAAAAGGCTAGCCTATTTGAGGGGCTAGCCTTTTTCTTAGTGTGTAAAGCCGTGGACGCCAGATTGTTGGGTATCGTGGAAGAGGATGTGGGCGTTGTTAAGTTCTTCGATGGAAGCTTGGAAGTCTTGGATGAACTCTTCTGCCATATTGAAACCAAAATCAGCGCGGCAGACGTAACGTTGTATGATGATATTTTCTAGATTTTTTGGTAGTGGGTACGCGGGAACTTGCCAGCCGCGCATTTGGAGACGGTCCGCTAAATCGTATAATGTCCATTTTACATTGGCGTCTTCTTTTAATTTATAGCAGACGATTGGTAAATGGGAGCCGTGGTTGTAAATGTCGAAGTAGCCGGTTTGTTCGACTGCGTGTGCCAGGTATCGTGCGACGTCGCTAGTTTTTTGGTGAATGGTGCGGTAGCCTTCGAAGCCGTAGCGTAAGAAATTGTAGTATTGGCCGATGATGTGACTGGCGCTGCGGGAGAAATTGATTTGCATAGTGGGCATTTCTCCACCAAGGTAGCTGACTTTAAAGATGAGTTCTTCTGGTAGGTAGCTTTTATCTTTCCATAACACCCAACCGATGCCTGGGTAAACGAGGCCATATTTGTGACCGGAAGTGTTAATCGAGATAACGTTTTTCAAACGGAAGTCCCAGATAATGTCTGGTTCGACAAATGGGGTGAAGAAACCGCCACTTGCAGCGTCAACGTGAATGTAGACTTTATAATCGGTTTTGCTATTGTATTCTTCTAGTTTTTCGTTAAGTGCGTAGATGTCGTCGTAGCGGCCTGTGTAGGTGATACCAAGGATGCCGACAACGCCGATTGTATACTCATCAACGTAATCGAGTACTTGGTCGGTATTGAGTTGCATATGGTCTTTATCCATTGGAACGACACGCATATCGATATCCCAGTAAACACAGAATTTTTCCCAGCAGACTTGGTAGCCGGATGAGATAACGAGGTTTGGTTTTTGCGCATAGATATCAAGACCAAGTTTTTCAGCGCGTTTTCGCCAAGCAAATTTCATCGCCATTCCACCGAGCATACACGCTTCACTAGAGCCAATTGTCGAAGTCCCCATGAATTTTTGATCTTTTGGAGCATGCCATAAGTCAGCGATAATGTTGACGCAACGATTTTCTAGTTCGGCTGTTCTTGGGTATTCGGATTTATCAATTGCATTTTTTTCTAAGGTTTCGGACATTAATTTGGTTGCTTCGTCTTCCATATATGTTTGGCAGAAAGTAGCTAGGTTTTGGCGGGCGGAACCTTCATCTAAAAGTTCGTCTTTCACTAAACGATACGCAATTCGAGGTTCGAGTGGTTCTTTTCCTAAGGTGTATTTAGGAATATCACGATCCTCTGCACTTGATCCAAAAACGGGTTCTAAATAGCTTTCTTGATTTTCTTTACTATATAACATGATTTTTTCCTCCTATAATTTGTCTTGATTCATAATATGTTTTTCGTCGGGATTAATGATATGTTCGCCGCGAGCTCTTGGATGAGTGAATTTATTGATGTCGCTTGCACCTAAATGGGTAATATCTTTTGGTGTGGTGTCTTTTTTATCGTGCACAGCGTAGATGATAAATGGAATTAACACAGTGACGATAAAACTGATTGATAAGATAACAATGTAGGTCATATCGCTTTTTGCGGCGATGGATGCTGGTGGAACAAATGAGATACATAAAGCGAATACAGATGTTATTAAGCCGATTAGCGCCACAATCACTTTGACAATTTTGCCACCAGGGATTTGGTAAGTGCGTTTTAAGCTTGATTTTTTGAAAATAAGTACTAAATAGCCGATGAAAAATAGTAAATAGCCGACTAAATAAATGACAACGGTTAAGGAAATTGCGGTTAGGAAGGATAAATTATTACCGCCGCCACCAAATGTGAGAATAGCTGCCCAAATGGTAACTACGACGCCTTGAACCATAATAAGTGGCACAGGGACACCGTGTTTATTTACTTTTTTCATTTTTTCGGGAAGTAAGCCTTGTTCGGCTGCAGTGTACATGCCGCGTGATGGGCCGACTACCCAGGCACTGACTTCACCCATGACACCTAGTGCAATCATTATCGCGATTAGTTTTACTGCCCAACCTAAGCCGGAACCAAAGTGTAAAATTAATGCTTGGAATGTTTGCACAACGCCGGAGCTAAGGGATAAATCTTTTAAAGGTAACACAGCGGAGATAGTTAAGCCGCCGATTGTATTAAGCACGATGGCTAAAACAACGAGCATAATCATTGCTAGTGGATAATCGCGTTTTGGATTGGTCATTTCATTGACGTGGCTCGCGGAAGCTTCAACACCCATGTAAGCGAGTATAAATGACACGAAGATGACTAATGTTGAAGCTTTTGAGAAATCCGGGATAAACGCCTCTTTGGAAAAAGTGACATGAAGGGGATTTCCACCAGCAACGTAAGCAATACCTAAAATAAATAAAATGATTGCTGGGATGAGAATACCGATAATAAAACCAAATTTAGCGATTTTAGCCGTTTTTTTTGTACCGCCTAATTGGGAGAAAGTAAGCCCCCAAAAGATAACTAACACACCGATAAATTTAATAAAAGGATTAGATTCGAGCGCGGGAAAATCAAATACATAGGACAACGCGCCGAGAATGAAGTAAATCATTGTAACGAATCCAACTGTTATTTGAAACCACTGAAAGAAGATTGCGGCAAAACCAAAGCGTTCCCCGAGCGTGTTTCCTACCCAAGAAAAAATACCGCCTTCTTGCCAACCATCCACCGTTGCCATTTCTGCTGCACATAAAGCGACAGGCAAAAACCATAAAAATCCACCAAGAAGCAGGAAAAATACTAGATGAAAGCCGGAAGTGGCAAATGTTGGATATTCATAAACAGTCATAACCATGGAAGCCGTGATGGCGAAAAATCCGAATAAGGTTAAAGACTTTGCTTGTTTAGTCATTGTGTATTACCTCCAAAATATTTTTGTTTGCGGAAATACGTTTAAACGAAGCTATAGATAATTAGAATGATGCTTAATTAATGGTAAATGTGATTTTTTTGGAACATCATCAGTTAACACGAGAAAAGCACCTCCTAAGTCATTGTTTGTTGGAACAGTTATAAGATTAGCACGTTTGTTTTCAAAAATTATTCCAGTTTTTTTCTTAGCCAGGAAAAATTTTTGAGACAATGCTTGTAGTTGTTCTATTTGCAGCAAACGCATTCATTAAATTTTTTCCATTTTTAGTAAAAAACACTTGCACTTTAAAAAAAATGGGTGTATTGTATATAGATGTTAAATGTCCATTAAGGATATTGAAAGGTAATAATGGGAAGAGGGAGGATTTAATGATGAAGTTGAGCAAAAGTATGGACCAGGTATTTTGTATTATGACGATGTTGTACACCCAGAAGGTAGATGTTCCCATTTCTTCCGTAACTATTCATCACCGTTTGCGTGATTCGTCACCGTCTTATATTAGTAAAATTTTGAGAAAGTTAGTCGTTAGTGGGCTGATTAATTCAGTTTCCGGTAATAACGGCGGCTTCACACTTGCTAAAGACCCGGAAGAAATTAATTTGCTGGATATCGTAGAAGCAGTGGAAGGGAAAATCGATACATACCCAGACTCAGACTTAATCCACACTGTTTTCTCGGACTATCATGAATTTGCAGAATCCGGTATTCACACGATTACAAGTGCTTTTAGAAACGCTGATAAAGAATACGCGAATTATTTATACTCACAAAAATTATCTGTTTTAGTAGAGCAAGTGATTGGGAAAGAACGAACCACTATCATAGATTGGAACGAAGCGTAATAAATCTTTAAAAGAAAGAAGTGCGGTAGTAAAATGGATATGGTAAAAAATGAGTGGAAAAAATTATTTAAAAACAAAATATTGCTTTTATCATTTGTAGTTATTCTGTTTATTCCACTTTTATATGCAAGCTTTTTCTTAAAATCCGTCTGGGATCCGTACGGCAAAACAGGGGATTTACCAGTAGCGGTAGTTAACAATGACAAACCGGTTGATTATAATGGTCAAACGATGGATGTTGGCGATCAGTTAGTTACAAAACTGAAAAGCAACAAAGAACTCGATTGGAATTTTCTTTCCAAAGAAGATGCGGAACAAGGCTTAAAAGATGGCAAATATTATATGGTTGTCACAATTCCAAAAGATTTCTCTAAAAATGCAGCATCCGTTTTAGATAAAGATCCGAAAAAAATGGAATTAAGCTATCAAACAAACGGCTCGCTTAACTATTTAGGTCAAGTTGTAAGTGAACAAGGTGCCAAACAATTGAAAAATGAGGTTTCCGCTGAAGTAACAAAATCCTACGCGGAAGCAATTTTCGATAAAATTAAAGAGTCTGGTGAAGGGTTCGCCCAAGCTGCAGATGGCTCTGGAAAAATTAAAGATGGCCTTGAAAAATCACAAGAAGGTAATAAAACCATTTCAACGAACTTAAAAACGCTCGCAGATAGCTCGTTAACTTTCAAAGATGGCGCTAATACATTAGAAGTTGGCTTGAAAACCTACACAGATGGCGTGAATACGGCGGCCGCTGGTGGAGATAAACTAAATGCGGGTGTTTCGACACTTGCAGCTGGTGTAGGACCACTAAAAGATGGTGTCGCAGCACTTGACGGCGGGGCAACGAAATTATCAAGCGGGGTTTCCACTTATACATCAGGCGTAGACACTTTAGCAGGTGGAATTAATCAAGCTTACACTGGGTCCACTGCCTTATCAGCTGGATTGAACAAAATGAATGGCAGCGTACCAGCTCTAGCATCTGGCGTAACACAACTAAATAACGGTCAAAACAGCCTTGCAACAGGTTTAGATTCACTCGTTGATGGCAGCAATAAACTTTCAGCAGGATTAAAAGAGTTAGATGGTAATTTAACCGATCCACAAGGGAAAATTGCGCAATTAAAACAAGGTATGAACGACCTACAACAAGGTATTGACCAATTAAACAAAAGCGTAAATGGCGAAGATGCAGCACTTGCCAAACAATTAGAAGCATTACAAAAAAGTTTAACCGATTTACAAAGTGGCTTAACATTTATTAAATCGAACGCGAACTTTGATGCCGAAGCAATTAAAACAAAAATTAATGCAACAGCTGGCGTGAGTGCAGAAGATAAACAAAAAATCATTGATGCAATTCAAGCCGATTTAGATAAAGAAACACAAAAATCTGCCACTCAAGTAGCGACAGTCGAACAACTACAAAGCGGCTTATCAGGTCTTGATTTAGCAGCACTTCAAACACAAGTTAAAGAATTACAAACTGGTGTAGCGAAAATTTCGGCTGGATACAAAGTAGTTCACGGTGGAACAAACGAAGCATTCAACAGCATCCACCAAGCAATCAATGGTTCTAGCAGTCAAACATTACTTGGCGGCGCGAACCAACTAACTGCGGGATTAAAATCAGCACAAGCTGGTAACGCGAAATTAGTTGCTGGAACAAATCAACTTAACAGCCAAATCCCAACTCTAACTTCTGGCGTAGGCCAACTTGCTGCTGGTAGTGCGAATATGGAAAACGGATTAAGTCAGTTAAATGCTGGCGGTAACAAACTTGCAAGCAATTCAGCGGCATTACGTTCTGGAGCAACAGAGTTACAAGGCGGAACAAATCAACTAGCTGCCAAAGTTCCAACACTTGCTGGCGGAGTTAACCAACTTCAAGCTGGTTCTAGTCAATTAGCAGGCGGTTTAAACCAATTATCAGCTAATTCACCAAAACTAGTTTCAGGCGTAGGACAACTCGCAGACGGTTCTTCTAAAATTGCCGATGGTTCTTCCAAACTAGCGAACGGTTCCTTCCAATTAGGCGATGGACTAACTAAATTGACAGACGGAAGCACAGAGTTAACTGATAAACTAGCAGACGGAGCACAACAAGTAAAAGATACAAAAGCAACAGATAAAACATTCAATATGATTGCCTCTCCAACAAAACTGGCTCATAACGAATACACACACGTAAGCAACTATGGTCATGCATTAGCACCATATGTATTATCACTTGCTCTATATGTTGGCGCACTGGTATTCAACTTCATTATGCCAATTAGACGTGTTTCGATGGAAGGTCAACCAGCTTATAAATGGTGGTTAAGTAAACTATCACTTGGTTTTGTCGCAGCGGTTGCGATGGCACTTCTTGAAGGTGGTATCATGATAGCACTAGGACTAAGACCAGATAGCATTGTTGAATTCTTCGGAACAGCGATAATTACAGCACTTGCATACATGTTCCTTATCATGCTCCTTGCTATGACATTTGATAATCCAGGACGATTCATCGCGATGGTATTACTCATTGTTCAATTAGCGGGATCAGGCGGAACATTCCCAATGCCACTTACAGGATGGTTCTTCAACTTAATCCATCCGTTCCTACCAATGACTTACTCGATTTATGCCTTTAGAGAGTCACTGGCAGCCGGTATGGGACCAAATGTATACAGTATGTCGATGCTCGTTCTTACAATCATCATGATTGCATGTGTTGGCTTACTTTATCTATCCATGAGTCACTTGAAAAAACGTCACGATGCGCACGAATCAGCACTAGACGATAATCAAAAATTAATGGCTTTAGAAAACTAAAATAGTGAAATCCTTATAAAGTAGCTACTACTTTATAAGGATTTTTTTGTGTTTATAAGAAAGTGGATAATGATTTCCTATGCTTAGGAAATAAGAATAATTGTGAGGTTTTTTTGTATGCGCTATCATAAGGTTATAACAGCTTAGGGAAAGGAAATGAAATTAATGAAAGCATTAGAACGATTTCTGTCAAAATGGCTATTACCGTTTGCAAAAGTTTTAGAAAGTAACACCCAGATGAAGGCAATACGTCAAGGAATGATGGCATTAGTACCAATTACTTTAGTAGGTGCTGTACCTGTATTATTCCAACAACTAGGCGGAATTCCAAAATTACCTAGTTGGATCGCATCTGTTGCCGCGTATATTAACAACATTACCTCACCGATTTATTTTGCTACATTCGGTTTGATGTCTGTGTATGTTGCTGTTTTTGTTGCCTATTACTATGCCAAGGAACGTAACTTATGGGACATCGGTGCTATTGTTACAGCTTTAATGAGTTTTGTAGTTGTTGCTGTACGACCACTTGAAACTGGCGGAAGTGATGTCACTTATCTTGCTGGTGAAGGGATTTTTGTTGCTTTAGTTATTAGTTTACTATCTGTAGAAATTCTTCATATTTTCAAAAACAAACTGAAATTTACTATTAATTTAGGGCAAGGTGTTCCAACGCCAATTTTACGCTCTTTTGAAAACTTATGGCCGATTTTATTCTCCGTATTAATTATTGCCATTTTAAGTTTCGGGGTGGAGTCACTTAGTGGAATTCGTGTTGTTGCGTTGATTCAAACGTTATTCTCGCCATTAACTTCACTTGTAAATACGCTACCTGGTATTATGTTAATCATTTTTATTCAACAACTATTATGGTGGTTTGGTATTCATGGTTATTCTGTAATGGCGCCAGTTTGGCTTAGTGTTGCTTTCCAAAATGTGGACGCGAACGCAGCTGCACTTGCAAAAGGAGAGCCGCTTTCTTCCATGCTTATTTTCACACCTGACTTCATGTGGAGCATCGTTGGTGTAACAGGAGCTGGAGTGACTGGAGCGCTGGTAGTTATCATGATGTTCTCTAAATCGAAACGCTATAAAACACTTGGCAGATTAGCGTTACTGCCAACATTCTTCAGCATTAATGAGCCAGTAATGTTTGGGGTTCCAATTGTATTAAACCCGAGATTTTTCATTCCAATGATGGCTGCACCTCAAATTGCTGCACTGATTGGTTGGTTCTCTATCAAATTAGGGCTAATGAATCCATTCACGATGGTTTCTCCGTATGTTCCAGTTCCAATCGGGGCTATTATCGCTTCATTTGACTGGAGATACGTAATCGTACTTGGCTTAATCTTGATTTGCTCAGCACTTATTTACTATCCATTCTTTAAAATAGCGGAAAAAGAGGCGCTTACGCAAGAAAATAGCGGTGATTTGGAAGCTAGTCTAGATGATTTCGATTTTTAAGTAGGAAAGGACGATTGTTATGAAAATTATGTTAGTATGTTTTGGCGGATTATCCACTTCTATTTTAGTGAAAAAAATGGAAGAAGCTATTGCCGCGTCAGAAAAATTTAAAGATAAAGGTATTACAATTGAGGCTTGGGGTAAAGATGAGTATTCGGACCACCTAGACAACGTATCGATTGTTTTACTTGGACCACAATTGTCGATGGCTTACGAGCAAGTTATCGAAACAACAAAAGAACGCGGTTTAAATGTACCTGTTGAGGTTATTGATAAAGAAGACTATGGAAATATGAATGCAGTTCCAATCCTTATCGCTGCTTTCAAAAAGATCAAAGAAGCTGGCACGAATACATTTACGACGGAGGGGAAATAATGGAAGGCACAGAATTACAATCATTTAAAATCATTTCAAGTGCTGGAGATGCCTCTTCATTATTCCTAAAAGCAATCCAACACGCCGAAAAAAGTGAATTTGATAAAGCGGAAGAATGCATCGAGCAAGCGAATCAGTCTTTGAAAGATGCTCATCATGTACAAACAGCGCTTATTCAAGAAGAATCAGGTGGCGATGCTAAAGAAGTTTCTCTACTACTTATTCATGCGCAAGATCATTTAATGAATGCTTTCGTTTACTGCGACCTAGTAAAATCAGTGCTTAACTTGTATAAGCGCTTGGATGAAAAGTAAGGAGAGAGCAGCAATGAAGCTAATTATAAATGCAGATGATTTTGGATTCACACGTGCGATTAACTACGGGATTATTGATGCGCATAATTTAGGTGTACTTACTTCAACGACCTTAATGGTAACAATGCCAGCATTTGAACATGCTGTGGAGCTGTCTAAACAAACGCCAACGCTTGGAATTGGTTTACATCTCAATTTAACACTTGGGAAACCAATGACAAATGGAGCATCTTTAGTTGATGAAACTGGTGAAATGATTAAGCCAAAATTTATTACGCCGGATTATCCGTATGTCGAAGAAGAAGTCTACCAAGAGTTTAAAGCGCAATACCAAAGATTCGTTCAATTTATGAAGAAAAAACCAAGTCATCTAGATAGTCACTTATTCTCAACAGATATTTATCAATCGGCGATTAATGCAGCGAAACGACTTGCGGAAGAAGTGGGTATTCCGCTTCGAAATCATGATACAAATGGGTTTGAACATGTAGAATTTATGTGGGAAAAGCCGCTTGAAATTCCGTATGGAGCATATGAAAACTTAGATTATATTTATGATTATGCGTCTTCCATTTTATGTTATGATTATGTAGAAATCATGACTCATCCTGGTTATCTTGATAGTTTTATTCTGGAAAATTCGACATTTTCAATGCCACGCGCGAATGAATTAGAAAGTTTGATTTCCACAAGAATGCGCCAGTTTATTAATGACAATATTGTAGAATTAATTTCCTATCATGATATTCCAAAAAAATGAAATAGGTGATTAAAAAATGCTTAATCAACGTCAAAAAAACATTTTAAGTACATTGTATAATGAAAATAATTGGCTGCTTGGGAAAAAATTAGCGGACTTATTCCGAATAAGTGATCGGACAATTAGAAATGATATACGTGTTATTAAAGAAAATTTAGGTGAGGATTTTATCTTTACGTCTAAAAAGTTGGGATATGCCTATAATATGGAAAAACCATTCCCGTTTGACGTTGAGGAGCAAACCGGAGTTGAACAAAAGCGAATTGCTCTGTTAATTCAAAAATTACTTGTAGATGATGGCGTGGACCTTTATGAATTTGCAACAGAAACGTTCACTTCTGAATCTACTATACAACGTGACATTCAGTGGCTACGTGGTTACTTTGAGCAATTACTCGGCTTGGATGTCGTTATCCATTCGAGTGATGGGGTCTATGCAATTAGCGCCACGCCACTAATGAAAATGGAGTTATTAAACCGGATTGCGAGTTTTGATGATGCGATAAAAATAGTGTTATTAACAAAATGCTTTCCGGAGATTAACCATGATAAAATCCGCCAAATCGTTTTAGCGGTGATGGATGAACACAAGCTAGTATTAAAATATTTTGATGAAACTATTCTACTCGCGCAACTTATTTATGGTAGTGCGTTTTACCGAAAACATCCAGATTTACAGACAATATTTGACATTCATAACCCATTTTTACAACAACTTTTTGAGACATTACATCAGGAGGGTTATGATGTTTCTGCTGAAATGAAACAATTTATAGTAGCTGCTCACGAAAAAATAGTTACGATGAATGATTTTGAAGCAAAAGTTACGACCAAAATGGTGCTCGAGGATGGTTTATATCAAGAAATTTTACTAGTTTTAGAAGAGATAAAACAGGTGTATTTGATCGATTTTACGACTGATTTAGAAATAACAAGTGATATGACGAAACATATTTTTATTGCGATTGAACGTGCTAAACGAGGTATTGTTATTAAAAATCAAGTTACCCATATTATTACGCAACAGTACAGTTATTTACTCGATATTGCTATCTTTATTGGTGAAAAATTACTCGAACGTCTTGGGGTGATTTTGAATCAAGAAGAAATTATTTTATTAGTCATGTATTTGTATCAATATTACCGGAAAATAGAAGCTAGGCACCAATTGAGCCAAGTAGTACGGATTGCATTAATTGTTTTGGAAGGCAAGGCTGCACTGTATTACTTACGTGAACAATTGGCAGAAGTTTTAAGAAGCGTCAATGTAGAAGTGATTGACGTTACGGATAACAAACAGTTTCAATTGTTATTATCGGAAAATATCGATGTGGATTTGTGCATTTCTACTAAAAAAATAGACTTGCCGGCAGAAGTCCCGTGTATCGTTTTATCTGGTAATATTGGTTTAATTGAAGAAGTGACAATCAAAAAACAACTTTCGGCAACGATGGAAGCGAATAAACAGAAAAAATTTGCCTATATTAAAGAGAAATATTTGCACGAAGAATTGTTCTTAACTAGCTATGACTATGAACAGAAATATCAAGCAATCGAAGTGCTCAGCCAATATTGTATTGATAAAAATTATGTACCGGCTAGTTTTACAGAAAAATTATACAATCGCGAGCAACTATTTTCAACGGCGATTCCGACGGGTATTGCGTTACCCCATCCGATTAAAAATGTTGCCAATAAAAGTGGTATCCTGTTTTGCATTTTGAAAAAGCCGTGTACGTGGGATGCGCACAAAGTTAGCCTAATTACTATTCCGATGATTGAAGAATTAGATGGAACGGAAGCACCACTTATTAATGATTTTTTGTCATTGATAGCATCTAATAAATCATATGTAGAAAAAATAAGTGAGTGCGGGACATACAATCAATGCATAGAGTTACTACAGACTATTTATAACAACAATGATTAAGTATAAGGAGTGACTAGACATGAAAAAACAAATTATTACTATCGCCGGTGGTGGCAGTACTTACACACCTGGGATTATTCAAGCCGTACTAAATGGTCAAGAAAGATTGCCAGTTGCGGAAATTCGTTTATATGATATTGATGCAACAAGAAATGACAACATGTATTTAATCATTCAATACATGTTAGACCAACAAGGATTTTCCTCTATTAAATTAGTTCAGACATTAAGCCCGGAAGAAGCATTTACGGGTGCGGATTTTATCTTCTCACAAATTCGTGTTGGCGGACTTAAAATGCGTGAAAAAGATGAAAAAATCCCGTTGAAACATGGTTTAGTTGGACAAGAAACATGTGGCCTTGGTGGTTTTTCATACGGACTACGAAGCATTGGACCACTTTTAGAATTAGTTGGATATATTCAAAAGTATGCACCGGAAGCGTGGATTTTAAATTATACGAACCCAGAAACAATTATTTCTGAAGCAGTACGCAGACAATTCCCTGGTATTCAGATGATTAATGTTTGTGATATGACGATTGGTATTGAAGATACTCTAGCAAAAAATTATGGTTATGATCGTGATAACTGGATTGCTACGTACTACGGTTTAAATCATTTTGGCTGGTATACAAAAATCTATGATAAATCCTTAAAACGTGATATTATGCCAGAACTATTAGAAAAACTAAAAGTACAGGAAATCAAAGAAGAAGATCCAAGTTGGAACCGTGCATTCAATATGATTCGCTTCATGGTACAAAACTTCCCAGATAACTTACCAAATAACTATCTAGAATATTACTTGTACCCAGATATGTATGTTGATTACGCAGATCCAAACTATACACGTGCCAACACAGTCATGGATGGACGTGAACAAAAAACACATGAAATGGCAGAAAAAATTCGTAATAAAGCAAAAGGAGATGTTCTTGATTTCTACTTCGGCGTACACGGCTTATATATTGTAGATATCGCAACATCCTTGCTGAACGACGAGAAAAGTCGCTTTATGTTGATTGTAGAAAACAAAGGAGCTATTCCTAATTTACGTAGTGACGCAGTAGTGGAAGTACCAGCGTATGTGGGTGCGACTGGTGTGGAAGCAATTTCGTTACCTGCGATTGGCGATTTCCACAAAGGGATGATGGAAGCACAAGTTGCGGCTGAAAAACTTTTAGTAGACGCATTCTTTGAAAATTCCTATCAAAAAGCCTTGCAAGCATTCACGCTTAACCAATCTGTACCAAACGCAACCGTTGCTAAAAAAGTACTAGATGAAATGATTATTGAAAATGAAGCCTTTTGGCCAGTTTTAAAATAGTAATTAAAAACATCGTATCGTGATGGAAATTCATGGTACGATGTTTTTTGTTGTGTAATGGGGCGCCTTCCCAGCAAAGAAATGCTATAATTAAACTATTAACGAGCGAAAAGAGGTATTGCATGATGAAAAAAATAGTATTTGTAGATGTAGATGGTACGCTTGTAAGTGATGATGGACTTGTTCCAGAATCTGCAAGAACAGCGATAATCCAAGCCCGTAACAACGGACATCGAGTATATTTATGCACAGGACGATCAAAACCAGAACTGTATGAAAGCATTTTATCGATTGGCTTTGATGGCATTATCGGCGCTGGTGGCGGCTACATCGAAGTAGACAACGAAATCATTTACCATAAAAAAGTAGCGAACGAAGATGTTGTTCATATGGTAGATTTCTTTATGGAAAAAGAATTAGACTTTTATTTAGAATCGAACGGGGGCTTATTTGCTAGTCCAAAACTTGAAGCCCGTTTAGATAAATTAGTGTATGGTGATGTGGAAAACGACCCAATCGCACGCGAGAAAAAAGTGAACAACCCGCATCCATTTGTCCAAGGTTTAACTTACGGGGAAACAAACCTGTATCGTACAGATGTGAATAAAGCTTGTTTCCTAGAAAATAAAGCTGTGCCATTTGAAGAAATTAAGAAAGAATTTAGCGGCAAGTTTGAAGTAATGCATTGTACTGTGCCTATTTTTGGGGATGACAGCGGGGAATTAATGGTTCCGGATATTCATAAAGCGACGGCAATTGAGTTCTTGCTTCAACATATTGGTGGCGATAAAAAAGCTACGATTGGTATTGGCGATGGCATGAATGACGCCGAAATGCTTGTATACTGTGAAACTGGTATTGCTATGGGAAACGCAAAAGAAGAATTAAAACAACTGGCGGATGACGTAACTAAATCAGTTGACGAAGATGGCCTATTTGCTAGTTTCCAAAAGCATGGCTTGATTTAGAAATAATAGTTCGGGTAATGAAAGCATATAGAGGAGGATTTTTTAATGAAATTAATTAGAACAAAAACATACGAAGAAATGTCACAAGAAGCACTGGAAGTTGTCAAACAAGTGATTAGCGCAAATGACAATCCAGTCATCAACACAACAACAGGAGCAAGTTTTGATGGTATGTTCGAGGGACTTGTCAAAGGAATCAATGCAGGCGAAATTCCAATCGAAAAAGTATTTTTAATGAATTTAGATGAGTATGTAGCGAAGCGCGATGATTCTTTCACCGTGTACACTTACATGCACCAAAAATTCTATGACTTAATTACCAAAATGCCAAAAAGAGTAGAATTACTAGATGGTAGTTTAGCTGATTTTACAGACGAAATTGCTCGTTATAAGAAAATTTTGGCTGAAAATGAACGCGATTTGCAAATTTTAGGCTTAGGGGTAAATGGACATCTTGGCGCGAACGAACCAGGCACGCCATTTGATGCACGTTTATTTTTAGCAGATAGCGATGAATCTACTATCAAAAGCACAATCATGTACAACAACTTAAAAGAAGATGAAGCGCCGTCCCAAATGTTGACACTTGGCTTAGCAGATATGATGGACGCGAAACAAATCTTAGTAACTGCTTCCGGCGAACGTAAAGCAGAAGCGGTCAAAGGGTTACTTGAAAGACCAATTGATGAAAGTTGTCCAGCATCGATTTTACGAAACCATCCAAATGTAGTCTTTATTATCGATGAAGCGGCAGGATCATTACTTACTAATCATTAAAAAAGGGGTGGAAATATGAGAAAGTTATACACATATTTTGTTTTAATTCTCGGTGTGGCGATGATTGGTCTTGGTATTTATTTAATGTTTAACCCAAGCACATCACTGCAAGCACTAACTATTTTTATTGGGATTATTTTAGTTTTAAATGGGATTAATGAAGTGATTTCTTATTTTGGCGAACGAAAATATTGGAGCATTTCCAAATGGATTATGCTTGATGGGATTTTATCTATCCTTGTTGGTGGCTTTGCGATTTTCGAGTCGAATATGGCTGAACGTATTTTCATTATCATTTTCGCAATTTGGATTTTAGCATCCGCGATTTTACGAATCTTAACGGCTTTTGCTGTTAAAGGTTTCCCGGGATGGACATTGCTACTTATTATGGGAATCATCGGGCTAATTATTGCGGTCATTTCCTTGTTCACGAATACGTTAGTAGCAATCGCGATTGGTATTATTCTTGGATTATTTTTCGTCTTCCAAGGAATTACTTGTCTTTCCCTTTGGTGGGTTATTCGAAAAGGTGAATCTAGAAACAAATGATGTATTTTTATATTAATTTCCGATAAAACGTTAAAAAATTAACATTGTAAAAAGTGCATCAGTAATTTTGTCACAAAATGGACAAAAGAAGCGAGCAGACGGTTCTTTGAGAACTATTCACTCGCTTCTTTTTTATTATGATAAAGGAAGCTGCAATGGCGTAATGATTTTTAGGAGGCAAAACAAATGCAAGAAAAGTTTACTATGGAATTGATGCTCACTTTGACAAACAATCCAAGATTTCAAGAAGTAGCAGAACTAGTGTATTGGGACGAGGAAGAAATCATTAACTGCCCAGAAAATAGTGAGTATGTTTACGCAATTGATGAAGGTAATATAACACAATATGCCGAAAGAAATAGCTCTTGGGGCAAAGGAAGTATTCTTGGTTTTACGCGAGAACAAACAACCATTAGACCACTTTGTAAAACGGTGGCATGGAAAATTCCATTAACATACGTAGCTGAAATATTGAAAACTATGGGGGATATGGATATAGCAGATTTAATTGCTGTAGAAATGAACTTTTTAGATAGAGATGAAAATGACTGTATTCAGTGGTTCATTAATGAAATGCCATTGAGATTGCATACTACTTCGTGGAAAATTGCGCAAGACTTTTTCCGTCAAGAAATCATACAAGTTGTTTCAAAAGAATTATGTGCTGTCCAAGTGAAGGAACTGAAAAAGCGTGCTATTCTTTTTGAATTAGGTTATTACCTCGAAATAGATGTAGTAGAATTTCATAGCTATTTGAGAGATATAGCATACGATGAGATAGTAAAAAAAAATAAATGAAATATTTCCTATATTAGCACAGACAAATATTCGAATTCATAGTACACTTAGAAGTAACCATGATAGGGATTTATCGCCAGTCCCTTATTAGCCACCAGCAAATTTTGCTAGGTGGTTTTTTAGTGAAATTTTTCTTTGCGAAAGTGGTTGGGTGTGATACCCTAAAAAAGGTGAGTTTTAATGAAGGGAAAGTGTAGGAAATGACAAAATGGTTACCAAAGGATTTATGGATTGTTATTATTGGAATGGTGTTACTATATACAGGGCTCTCGTTTATTTGGCCTTTCAATATGATTTACATGACACAAGAGTTAGGCATGTCGACAACGGATGCTTCATTAGTATTGTTGATTAATTCAGGTGTAGGAATTATTTCTAGCATTATCGGTGGGCTAATTTTCGACCGTTTTTCTGGTTTTATTTCGCTTACGATTGGCACGATTATATTAGTGCTTTCAACCGCTTCGTTATGCTTCTTTCACGGATTTCCGTTCTTTATTTGGAATTTATGGGCGGTTGGTATCGCGATGGGAATGGTGTTTTCGGGACTTTATGCAGCTGCGGGTTTAACACATCCGACTGGCGGGAGAACAGGCTTTAATGCGATTTATGTCGCGCAAAATATCGGAGTTGCGATTGGCCCTTTACTTGCAGGACTTTTAGCTAAACAAGGAATGAGTCATGTTTATATTGGTTCATTTGTGTTTGCGATTGCTTTTGCGGCCTATTTTTTCTTCTATTTCCATAAGATCGACTGGAAATCAGAGAAGGTAAGCGCTGAGACAAAACATCGTAAAAAAGGAGCGAAACGAGAATTTCCGACCAAGCTTGCGTTATGCTCTTTCATACTATTGTTGCTGACATATTTGCTATGCCAATTGCCGCATGTGCAGTGGCAGTCGAATTTATCTACTTATATGACGGAAATAAAAGGTGTGACATCTAGCGAATACGGTAATTTATGGAGCTTAAATGGCGCACTTATTGTACTGGGACAACTAGTTCTAATCCCAGTGGTTAACAGATTTAAAAAATACTTATTAGCGCAAATTTATATTGGTATTGCATTATTTATTTTATCGTTCGTTGTCGCAATGAATGCAAGCGTGTATAGCGGTTTTGTGTTAGGGATGACGTTCTTAACAATCGGCGAAATGTTTGCTTGGCCGGCGATTCCAACGATTGCTTACCAACTTGCACCAAAAGGAGCAGCTGGTTTGTATCAAGGATTAGTGAATGGGATGGCGACAGCAGCTAGAATGCTCGCACCATTTTTGGGCGCAATCGTTGTTCAAAATCTTGGCGGCATGAAAGCACTATTCATTGGCGCATTTATTTTACTAGGATGCGCACTAATCAGCATCACACTACAACAAATTTTACAGAAAAAGGATCAACAAGAAAAAGCTGCCTTGAAAATTTCTATCAATCAGGGGGAATAAACGATGAAATTATGGAAAAACGGTATATTTTATCAAATGACTGCTGAAGGAGCGCAAGTCTCGTCAGTTTTAACAGAAAATGGTCTAATCCATGCGGTTGGTGAAGCTAGGGACTTGGAACAGCAATTTGCGACTGAAATTGCGGAAACGATTGATTTGGGAGGAAAAGTGGTTTTTCCTGGATTTGTTGATGCGCATATTCATTTGCTTTGGTATGGACAAGCTTTAGAACGGCTTAATTTGAACCAAACGACAACGAAAAAAGAGGCTCTAACACTGATTGCGGAACGAACAAAGCAACTAGCGCCTGATGAGTGGCTATTTGTGGAAGGATATGATGAGAATAAATGGTCAGATGAACAAAGTCTGATTTCTTTGGCGGATTTAGACGCAGTGAGTCAAACGAATCCGATTTTAGTGCGCCGGATTGATTATCATAGCGTATCGATTAATTCTGCTTTAAAAGCTCATATCGTAGACTTTTCGGAAAATGGTTTCGATGGTGGTGGTGAAATTGTTTGTGATAATGCGGGGAATTTTACTGGTGTTTTAAGAGATAATGCAACGACTTTAGCGATAGATGCGTTTCCGGCAGCGACGCCTTCTGAATTGAGAGCATGGCTAGAAATTGCGATAACTGATTTATGGTCGAAAGGGATAACTGGTGCGCACTCGGAAGATTTACATTATTTCACAGGATTTGAATCTACTTTTGCTGCTTTTCGACAAACAGTTGGTGCGGATCAATTACCGTTTCGTGCGCATTTGTTAATTCATCATGCGGAATTAGCAGCTTTTTCGGCTTCACAAGAAAGTTTTGTTAGTGGTGATGCATTTTTAGAATTAGGAGCTATGAAGATTTTTTATGATGGAACGGTCGGCTCACGTACCGCGCTAATGAGTGCTGGGTACGCGGATAATCCAGCTGAAAAAGGGTTGCAAATTCACACGGATGAAGCATTTGAAGATTTGGTTAAAGCAGCAAGGAAAGCGGGATTGCCTGTTGCGATTCATATTTTAGGAGATCAAGCTTTTGCCAATGTAATTCGCACGCTACGAACATATCCGCCTAAAGCAGGGCAATATGATAGACTGATTCACACTCCTTGGCTTACGGAAGCGCTGATAGCGGAAGCGGCGGGGCTACCTGTGTTGTTTGATATACAGCCGCAATTTATGGCAAGTGACCTTCCGTGGGCGCTAGATGTGCTTGGTGAAAATCATCCACCGCTCGCTTTTGCTTGGAAATCATTGCTACAAGCTGGTTTTCCTTTAGCTGGGGGAAGTGATGCACCGATTGAAGTACCTAATCCATTTTGGGGAATTCATGCTGCTGTTACTAGGACTGCGAATGCGGACTTGGATGGTGCGGTGTACTCACTGGAACAAGCACTCACGGTGTTTGAAGCCATTCAACTTTATACAAAAGGTGCTGCCTTTGCGAGTTATAAAAAGGAAACGCGCGGACAAATTGCACCAGGTTTTGTAGCCGATTTTACGATTTTGGCAGAAAATCCATTTCAAGTGCAACAAGCGCAATTGCGTGATATGAGCGTTATGATGACAGTTGTGAATGAGCAAATCGTTTATCAAAAAGAGGGAAGATAAGCGGAAAACTCCATACAGAGACGGATGTTTCCAGAATGTTTTTTTGCTAATATGGGAACGGTAGAAATTCCACACTCGGGGATTAGTTGTGTGGCAGGAATACGGGGATGAGGGATGTATTAATGGAGATTTTTGAACTGATATTATTAATGTTAAGT
Organism: Listeria marthii; assembly: GCF_014227425.1. Taxonomy (NCBI): domain Bacteria; kingdom Bacillati; phylum Bacillota; class Bacilli; order Caryophanales; family Listeriaceae; genus Listeria; species Listeria marthii. The sequence goes on along the minus strand of NZ_JAASWB010000001.1, from coordinate 498,809 downwards.
GCAGTGTTTTTATCGAATGTGTTAAGTCGATTTTTGCCGAGTATTGCGGTGCCTTTAATTCAGGTGTTGCTTGGGATTGTTTTAGCGATTCCGCTTGGTGATCATACGATGGATTTGAATCCGGAGTTGTTTTTATTACTCTTTATGGCGCCAATTCTTTTTAATGATGGGGCTAGTACGGATAAGAAATCTTTATGGAAAAATCGTAAGGCTATTTTATCGCTATCGATTGGATTAGTGTTTGTCACGGTAGGGATTTTGGGTGCATTTATTCATTACTTAATTCCAGCGATACCGTTTGCGGCTGCATTTGCACTGGCTGCGGCACTGGCGCCAACGGATGCGGTCGCGGTCGGTGCGTTAGCTGAAAAGGTAAGGGTGCCACATAAAATTATGCATATTTTAGAAGGCGAATCGCTTATTAATGACGCTTCTGGGCTTGTTTCATTTCAATTCGCTGTCTTGGCGCTTGTAACGGGAACGTTTTCGTTTATGTCAGCTGGAACTAGTTTCTTGCTGCTATCGCTTGGTGGGATTGCACTTGGAGCAGTACTTAGTATACTGAAAATCGGCCTTATGCGTGGTTTACGCCAGCTAGGAATTGAAAATATGACTTCTTTTATGCTAATGGAAATTTTGTTGCCCTTTTTGATTTTTATGGTGGCAGAAAAAATTGGTGTGAACGGAATTTTGGCCGTAGTCAGCGGTGGAATGGTGCATTCATTTAGTTATAAAAAAATAAATCCTGAAATGGCGCAATTGAACTTGCTTTCAAAAAACACTTGGTCAGTGATTATTTTTAGTTTAAATGGCTTGGTATTTATTTTACTTGGGACGCAGTTGCCGCAAATTTTGACGACCATTTGGCAAGACGCGAATATCCAAAAAGGTATGCTATTCGTGTATATTTTAGGAATTACTTTCTTGCTACTCGGGTTACGGTTTTTATGGATTTTATTCTTCCGCAATTACGAGGAAAACCCGAAAGTCGATTTAGTTAGCCGGTTGAAAAATACTTTTCTATATACGGTGGCTGGGGTTCGTGGAACGATAACATTAGTCAGTGCGCTGTCATTACCATTTGTGCTTGGAAATGGCGATGCTTTTCCTGAGAGGGATTTGCTGATTTTTATTGCGGCAGGAGTTATTATTACGACGCTACTTCTGGCCAATTTCACTTTACCACTTTTTGCAGCGAAAAAGGATGTTGTTACGGCGGATCATACGACAGATATTATGTTGCTTCGTGATATCGTGCAGCAATTGCAAGCTTATAAAACAGATGAAAATACAGTAGAAATGAATAAAGTGTTAAATATGTATAATAATCGGATTTTCTCGTTGATGGAGCATAAAGAAGTAAGTGCGACGGAGCGAGAGTTGCGAAGGTTAACGCAAGAATGGCAGCTTGAAAACACAAGAAGGTTAGTTTTTGAGCGAAAAATTGATACTGGGGTGGGGCTTTCGCTGATGATGCGGCTCGGAAAACGACTTTATGTCCAAACACGAGCAGAGAAGTACCGTGCAAGAAAAAGGTATCGCCAACTTTTAAGTCACAGCATTCGCGATTTCCGAATTGTGCCACTTACGTTTGACGAGCGCCGAAAAGAACGCGCCAAATTGCAAAATGAAAACAATCAATTCGTCATTCAAAAATTACAAGAACTAGATCCAAATGAGTTTAACCCAGAAATCATTTCGCTTTATTTAATGAATTTTGAGCGGGCGTTAGGTCATCTGTCGAATAAAAAAGAGAGCGATGATGAAGCGCTACAAACAACTATTGACTTAGCTTCTCAAATTGAACGCGAGACGATTCAACATTATTTTGAAAATGGGACCATTACTCGTAAAGAAATGAAAGTGTATCGTGATAACTTGCTCGCGATAGAGGCGAATTTGCAATTAGAATTTTAAGAAAAAGACAGTTAGACTAACCATTTAGTCTAGCTGTCTTTTTTTATCATCAAAATAATAAATAATGCGGTCGATAAATTCTTTCGTTGTGCTATCAAAATCTTTTTCTTTTTGATTCGTTAGCAGACCAATCGGTGGTGAAATTGGTAGATTATTAATTGGAATGCGAACCGTTCCTGCCAGTAGTTCTGAATGCGCGGTGCTAGTAAAGATAGATACACCAACGTTTTCACGCACGAAATATTTATGCGACATGCTGCTCGTGAGTTCCATTTTTTTATAATCACTACCGATGGCGCGTTTTAGATGTTGTTCAATTTGAATGCGAATCGGGCAGTTTGCTGGAGTGAAAATAAAGCATTCGTCGCGTAAATCGAGCAACTCTACCGAAGCCCGCGAAGCTAACGGATGGTTTTCTGACACAATTAAATCTAACGTATCATGGAAAAATGGAAAGTAAAAATTCTCCAAAATCAGCTCTGGCTCCCCACAAATCGCGAAATCAATTTCCCCGTCAATTAATTTTTGACTACATGTATTGGCGTCATCCACCGCCACATTCACCATGAGTTTTGGAAAATCAGTTAAAAACTGCTTTAAAATCTGCGGTAAAACAAGGCTGGCGCTAGGTTCAGATATGCCTACTTTAATTAGCCCAGCATTGCCATTTTTTAAGTCAAAAATGGTGTGGTCGAGCACTTCATATTGGGCGATAAGCTGGCCGGCTCTTTCATAGAACAGTCTGCCTGCGTGTGTTAGTTTTAATATTTTGCCGCGTTCGAATAATTGGACATCTAAATCTTGTTCCAATTGTTTAATGCGCATCGAAATAGTCGGCTGCGAATAATTTAATACTTCTGCTGCGCGCTGAAAACTTCCCGTATTAACCACTGTATAAAAAGTTTTAATGGTTCGAAATTCCAATATAATTCCCCCTTCATATTGGAGTTTTTTGATATTTCTAACAGTATACACCGTAAAATTAGCAGAAGCAATTTATTAATCTGATAAAATTCATAGGAATAATGCGGATTGAGGGAGAAGTATTAGTATTACTGTGGTTAGCCATTAGTTTTTTTGATTAGCCAAACAGAATCTTTTACTTTATAGTATAGCTAATATCTGAAAACCAAGTAAGTTGATGCGAATTAAAAGGGGCGATTTGATGGGAAAAGTGACGATTATTGCTGGGGGAATCAAAACGGAATCTCGGCTTACAGGTTTAATCCAACTAGCTGCAAATGAATTAGTAAATAATGGTACTGAAGTAAGAATTATCGAAGTGCATAAAATTCAGCCAGAAGCGTTAGTAACTGCGGATTTTACACATCCAGATATTCAACTTGCGAATAGCGAAGTAGAGAAGAGTTCTGGCGTTATTATCGCGACACCTATTTTTAAAGCGTCCTACTCGGGGGTGCTAAAAGCCTATTTGGATTTGTTGCCACTCAAAGCTTTAAAAGGAAAAGTCGTTTTGCCACTAGGGCTTGGCGGGTCAAATGGTCATTTACTTGCACTGCAATACGCACTGGATCCAGTTTTAAAAGAACTTGGAGCCGAAACGATTTTAAAAGGTCAGTTTACGGTGGATAAGCAAATTGAACGGCTCGGGGATGGGCTCTATGAAATTGATGCTTCTGCGAAAGAACGACTAGACCTCGCATTAAGTCAATTTATTTCATTATTAAATCAAAATTCAGTGGAAGTGTAAGGAGGAGAACGGGAAATGACAGAAGATATTTTTAGAGTGGCGACTGTGGATGATGCGCCGGAGTTTTTAGAATTGTTATCAAGTGCTTTTCAATCTGTGAAAGAACTGGGGATTGATTGGCCTTCAACTAATGCTGATTTGGCAATGGTAACAGAAAACATTGTGAATTCTTCTGCGTTTGTTTTAGAGCGCAGTGGTAAATTAATTTCGACAATTACTGTTCGTTTTCCGTGGGAGAGTAGTTCACCGCCTTCCAAATATCCATTTGTTTGGTGGTTTGCAACAGCTCCAGAACTTGCAGGACAAGGGATTGGCGATAAATTATTAACATATGTAGAAGAGCGAGTACTTCGCGATACTTTGAAAGCTCCGGCACTTACGCTTGGAACGTCTGCCAGGAAACATCCGTGGTTGCTTGATATGTACTTGCGTCGCGGTTATGAAGTTTATTTTGAACATGAAGAAGACGGTGATGTTGGTGTGATGATGCGGAAAATCTTAATTCCAGAAAAATTCGACGCCACACTACTTGGAATACCTAGCTGGACATAAAAAGGGGGAAAAAGAATGAAAAAGAAATATGGGATTTTGGCACTGGCACTCACGGCAGCACTGGCTTTAAGCGCATGTGGAGCGGAAAATGAACCAGAAGCAGCCAATGAAAAAGTACAAACAATTACGGTTGGAACAGGGACGCAATTTCCGAATGTCTGCTTTTTAGATGAAAACGGCAAATTAACAGGCTATGACGTTGAACTAGTTAAAGAAATCGATAAACGTTTACCAGGCTATAAATTCAAATTTAAAACGATGGATTTTTCCAATTTATTAGTTAGCCTTGGAGCTGGAAAAGTAGATATCGTTGCGCATCAAATGGAAAAAAGTAAGGAACGTGAGAAGAAGTTTTTATTTAATGATGTAGCGTATAATAATTTCCCGTTGCAGTTGACGGTATTAGATAGTAATAACAGCATAAATAGTACAAAAGATTTAGCTGGAAAACGCGTCATTACAAGTGCCACTTCGAACGGCGCACTTATTTTAAAGAAAATTAATGAAGAGCAAGGTAATAATTTTGAGATTGCCTATGAAGGACAAGGATCAAACGATGCAGCGAATCAATTAAAAACAGGCCGCGCCGATGCAACGATTTCCACGCCTTTTGCAGTCGATTTTCAAAATAAAACGAGCGCCATCAAAGAAAAAGTAGTTGGCGATGTTTTATCCAATGCGAAAGTATATTTCATGCTTGGAAAAAATGAAACGAAACTAAGTAAAGATGTCGACAAGGCGCTACAGTCGATTATTGACGACGGGACATTAAAAAAACTAAGCGAAAAATGGCTTGGCGCGGATTATTCAAAAGAACAATATTAAAAGAGAGAGGGTGCCATCATAATGGATAAAGCGTTCGATGTGAAAATGATTGCTGATTTTATTCCAACGTTAGCTGGCTATTTGCCGATTACGTTGTATATTTTGGCACTCTCGCTTATTTTCGGTTTTATATTAGGCGTAATTTTATCGTTACCACGGATTTACAAGATTCCAGTTTTGAACCAATTTGCGCGGGTGTATATTTCGTTTTTCCGCGGGACACCGATTATGGTGCAATTATTCATTGTTTTCTACGGAATTCCAGCACTTTCCAGCGTTTTTGGTATTGATTTATCACAAATGGATCCATTATATGCCGCGATTGCCACCTATGCGCTGAGTAGTGCGGCGACGATTGCAGAAGTGATTCGCGCTGGAGTAAATAGTGTGGATGCTGGGCAGGCGGAAGCTGCTTATAGTGTTGGGCTGAATGGGCGCCAGACATTTTTGAGAATTATTTTGCCACAAGCTTTGTATCAAGCGTTACCGAATTTCGGGAATTTAGTCATTGGTTATTTGAAAGATACATCGCTCGCGTTTTCGATAGGGGTGATGGATATGTCAGGAAGAGGCCAAACCTTAATAACACTGAGCAATCACGCGCTGGAAGTCTATATTTCACTATCGATTATTTACTATATCACAGCCGTTTTACTTGAGTATTCCTTCAAATGGATTGAAAAACGGGTCAAAAAGGAAAATACCAGATTTACAAGCATTTTCGATATAGAACTGTAAAGGAGAGATGATGATGCCGCTTGATGTACCTTTTATTGGAACAGCCGTAATGGCAATGCTAAAAACGATACCGTTAACACTTGCGATGACCTTCTTTCCGATCTTGTTCGGTTTTATTATCGCGATTGGCTTGACGCTCATTCGGATGTACCATGTTCGTTTTTTAGAACCAATTGCTAAGTTTTACGTTTCTTTTTTTCGAAGTACGCCAGCAATTTTGCATATTATGCTGATTTACTTAGGAATTCCGCTGATTGTTGATTTTTTGAGTAAGTCATTTGATTTAGGCATATCTGCAAATAAAATTCCGGTCGTGGTTTTTGTGATTATCGCACTATCTTTCACAGCGGGGGCCTACTTAACAGAGATTTTGCGCTCTGGAATTATCGCCGTTGATATCGGTCAAATGGAAGCTGCGTACTCAATGGGTTACACGCATGGCCAAGCGATTCGGAAGGTTCTGTTGCCGCAAGCCTTTATGATTGCCCTGCCGAATTTTACCAATTTGTGCATCGGATTTTTACATACCACATCCATCGCAGCTATCGTCGCAGTTCCCGAAATCACTGGAATGGCAACAATTGTAGCCTCCGATAACTACGCCTTTCTCGAAGCATTTATCGGCGCCGCACTCATTTACTGGTTTCTAACTATGTTGATTGAAGCAATTAATTACATTTTGGAAAAGAATATCGCTAAATACCAAGGAGGGGCAGTATGATTACCATTAAGAATATTCAAAAGAGCTTTGGCGAAAACCAGGTTTTAAAAGGAATTGATTTAACCGTGAAAAAGGGCGAAGTAGTAACAATTCTCGGTCCAAGTGGTTCTGGGAAAACGACCTTTTTACGTTGCTTAAACTTACTGGAACGACCCGAAAATGGCGAAATTTCGATGCACGACCAAATAATTAACTGCAAAAAACCATCTAAAAAAGAAGTGTTGCAACTACGAAAAAATACCGCGATGGTTTTTCAACAATATAATCTCTTTTCGCATAAAACGGTCATTCAAAATGTGATGGAAGGACTGATTGTTGCGAGAAAAATCCCGAAAAAAGCAGCGCGTGAAATTGCCGAACGGGAGCTCACTAAAGTTGGTTTGGCGGATAAATTTAGCGCATATCCTTCCCAGCTTTCTGGCGGACAAAAACAACGCGTCGGGATTGCCCGGGCACTCGCGATTAATCCAGATGTCATTTTGTTTGATGAACCAACTGCTGCACTTGATCCGGAGCTTGTCGGTGAAGTTTTAGAAGTAATGTTAGAGATTGCGCGGGCCGGTGCAACGATGATTGTCGTTACTCATGAAATGGAATTCGCAAAACGAGTCGCGGATCAAGTTGTTTTTATGGATGGCGGATTAATTGTCGAACAGGGCACGCCTGACGAAGTGTTTAATCATACAAAAGAAGAGCGAACTAAACGCTTTTTACACCGAGTTTCAGCGGATTATTTATATGAAATTAAAGAAGTGAAGAAGGAGCGTGTCATATGACCATTCGATTTAGCATTTTGGACCAAAGTATTATTAATCCTGGCGAGAATCCAAGTGAAACTTTGCAAAATACCGTAGAACTTGCGCAACTCGCGGAACAACTTGGCTATCATCGTTTTTGGGTTGCTGAGCATCATAATTCAGATGAAATAGCTGGGTCAGCACCAGAAGTATTGCTAGGATACATCGCTGCCAAAACGAACACAATCAAGCTTGCGTCTGGCGGTGTGATGCTGCAACATTATAGTCCGTATAAAGTCGCCGAGCAATTTCATGTGCTTGGAAATTTAGCTCCAGAACGGATTTCGCTTGGTGTTGGGAAAGCACCTGGTGGTTTCCAGCCAGCAACTGACGCCCTCCAAAAAGACTTTGCTAAACCAGTCCAAACATTTGATGCTAAATTGGCAGAATTAGTTAGTTTTGTGACACACAAATCAGATGCGGCTATCGAAGCAAAACCACTTCCTGCAAATAATCTAGAAATCTTTTTACTCGGAGGAAGTGCAGCAAGCGCGAAACAAGCCGCGGAGCTAGGAATTTCTTTCGTTTTCGCTTATTTTATTAACGGAGATGAGAGCGTCTTAAAAGAAGCGCGCGAAACATTTGAACAGTACCAAATTAATCCGGAAGCCAGTTTTCAATTAGCACCAATTGTTGTGGTTGCGGAAACTAAAGTCGCAGCTGATCGGCACATACCAGAGCGAGAGTCAATCAAAGTCGAGCTTGCGGACGGACGTAGAGTCAATGTAGGCTCGCTCGAACAAGCCGAAGCCTTCGTGAAAGATATCAACCAAGAATATCGCTTTATTACCCAACGAATTGGCGCAATAATAGGAACAAAACAAGAAGTCGGGGCGGAAATTAAGCGACTTTCAAAAAAATATAATATCCAAGATTTTGTCATTTTAACACCGGTCAAATCAACTGAAATAAAACGCTATTCGTACCAATTATTAAGTGAATCGATAAAGGAGGAAGTTGTCCATGGCTAATGTCGTCGTTTGGAGTAAAGTAGGGTGTCACTATTGTAAAGATGTGAAAGATTATTTAACCGAGCAAAAAATTGTCTTCCAAGATATCGACGTCACCGAACATGACTATTTACGTGAAGTATTACAAGCCAAATACGGCATTCGCCATGTTCCAGTCGTAGAAATCGGCGACATTGAAAAAGGTACGTATCACGCAGTTACCGAAATCGGCATCGATTATTTAGAAAAAGCCTTATTTGAAAAGGAGGAAGTAAAATGACTAGAAAAGAAACGATCCAGTTTGGCGCAATTATCCATGGTGTTGGCGGAACAACAGACGGTTGGCGCCACCCAGACATCAACCCTGCAGCAAGCACCGACTTAGATTTCTATAAGACACGCGCCAAAATTGCCGAACAAGGGCTATTTAGTTTTGTCTTTATTGCAGATGGTCTTTTTATTTCCGAAAAATCGATTCCGCATTTTCTTAACCGTTTTGAACCGATTACGATTTTATCCGCATTAGCTGAGTCTACGGAAAATATCGGCCTTGTTGGGACCTTTTCAACATCATTCACAGAACCATTTACACTTGCAAGACAACTCTCTTCGCTCGATCACATTAGTGGTGGCCGTGCGGGGTGGAATTTAGTTACTTCTCCGCAAGAAGGTGCCGCGCGAAACCATAGCAAGAAAAATCTCCCAACCCACAGCGATCGTTACACCATTGCAGCAGAACATTTAAAAGTGGTTCGCGGACTTTGGAATTCTTGGGAAGAAGATGCGTTCACTTATAATAAAGAAACCGGCGAATTTTTTAATCCCGAGAAATTACATCGCTTAAATCATCAAGGCGATTATTTCCAAGTCGAAGGTCCGTTAAATATCGGGCGCTCCAAACAAGGCGAGCCAGTCGTTTTCCAAGCCGGCGCATCTAGTACAGGACGGGATTTCGCTGCTCAAAATGCAGAAGCCATTTTTACTCATTCAGATTCGTTGGAAGAAGCTGTCGAATTTTATCGAGATGTAAAAGCACGTGCTGAAAAAGCTGGCAGAAATGCAGCGGAAATCCGGATTTTCCCGGGAATTAGCCCGATAGTTGCCGATACTTTGGAAGAAGCAGAAGCTAAATATACCGAATTTGCCAATCTTATTCCAATCGAAAACGCCGTCACTTATCTGGCACGCTATTTCGATGACTATGATTTAAGCCAATTCGATTTGGATGAGCCATTCCCAGACCTTGGCGATATTGGCAAAAATGCTTTTCAAAGTACGACAGATCGAATCAAAAAAGAAGCCAAAGAACGTCAGCTAACCCTTCGCCAAGTAGCGACCGAAGCAGCGACACCAAAAACACCTTTCATCGGAACGAAGGAACAAGTCGCCGATTTAATCGAAGTTTGGTTCCAAAATGAGGCCGCAGATGGCTTTATTATCGCATCTGACATTCCTGGAACATTTGAAACTTTTGTTGAACAAGTTATTCCTCTTTTACAAAGTCGAGGTTTGTACCGAAACGAGTATCCAGCCACGACATTAAGAGGCAATCTCGGCTTAACAATACCTCAAAATAAACGAGCTGTTGAAACTAAATAATAGAAAGAAAACGGAGCGCCTTTGAGGAAGCTTCGTTTTTTTGTTACAATAAAAGAAAAAAGGAGCTAAACCATGCGCTTAGATAAATTATTGTCCCATACAGGTTTCGGGAGTCGTAGAGAAGTGAAACCACTACTTAAATCCGGGGCAGTTGTCGTTAATGGCACAATCCAGAAAGATAGCAAAACACAAGTGAATCCGGACAAAGATCAAGTAACCGTCCACGGAACCCCAGTCGTTTACCAAGAATTCGTCTATTTCATGCTCCACAAACCACAAAATGTCGTGAGTGCAACCGAGGATAATGTGTCAGAAACCGTCATCGATTTGCTTGCCCAAGAAGACACGCTCACTGATCCGTTTCCAGTCGGCCGGCTAGACAAAGATACAGAAGGCTTACTGATTATTACGAATGACGGCACACTCGCACACAATTTACTCTCACCAAAAAAGCATATCGATAAAACCTACTATGCTAAAATTGATGGCGATGTTACTGCCACTGATGTAGAAGCTTTCGCAGCAGGAATCGAACTCGACGACGGCTACACTTGCAAACCCGCACGCCTAGAAATTATCACGCCAAACGAAATAAAAGTAACTATCCAAGAAGGCAAATTCCATCAAGTAAAAAGAATGTTCGCCGCCCGTGGCAAAACAGTCAGTTATTTAAAACGAATTTCGATGGGTAATTTACAATTAGACGAGTCGCTTGAACTTGGCGAATACCGCCCATTAACTGAAACCGAATTAGCTATTCTTCAAAACAAATAAACCTAAACGAAAATTTTCTTCCTAAAAAGAAGTGGATTTTCGTTTTTTAGTTTGCAAAAGAAAGCATTTACATATATAATAAACATGTGTTTGAAATTAAAACAAAAGTTTGGAATGGAGGTGCATTATATCGTGGAGAATAATAAAGCGAAAATGAACGAAAAGGAAGAGATAATTTTCAATTCCATCCGTAAAAATCCTTACATTTCTCAACAAGAACTTGCTGATATACTTGATTTATCAAGACCGACAGTAGCGAACCTGATTTCTGGCCTGATTAAAAAAGGTCGTATTTTAGGAAAAGCCTATATTTTAAATGAGGCAAAACAAATCGTTTGCATAGGCGGAGCGAATGTCGATCGGAAGTTTTACATTAAAGACAAGGCCCAACTGGCTACATCTAATCCAGTGCGCTCAACGCAAAGTGCTGGCGGAGTTGCTAGAAATGTCGGTGAAAACCTCGGCCGCCTTGGCAAAGAAGTTATATTACTCACTGCTTGTGGAACAGACTCCGACTGGGAAGCTGTCAAAAATGCCAGTAATACATATATGAACTTAGATTATGTCACGGCATTCCCAAGCATCGCAACAGGTTCTTATACAGCAGTACTCGAAAACAACGGAGATCTGCTCGTTGCATTAGCGGACATGGATGCATACGACCACTTAACCCCAGATGTACTTGCAAAAAATGAAGGCTTGCTGAGTCAAGCGAGTGCCATCATTGCTGATTTAAATTGTCCAAAAGAAACATTAGAATATCTTGGCAGTTTCGCCGAGATTAATTCCAGCCCTTTGGTCCTAGTTCCCGTGTCTTCACCAAAAATGTCTCATTTACCAGAAAGTCTTGATCACGTGACTTGGCTAATCTGCAACCGAGATGAATCAGAAACGCACCTAGGAATGACTATCGAAAACGACGAAGACTGGCGCTTAGCTGCACAAAAATGGTTAGATCTAGGCGTGAAAAATGTCATCGTCACAAATGGCAGTAAAGGTGCAGTTGCAGCAAACAAAGCAGAAGGTATCATTTTTGAACCAGCAATTGTGATTGAAAATATTGTAGATGTTACTGGAGCGGGAGACGCATTTTGCTCCGCGGTTATCTACGCATGGTTAGAAGGAAAAGCGTTACAAGAAATTTTAAAAGCGGGGAGTGTAAATGCTGCACGAACACTCGAATCTGAGTACACTGTTCGTCAAAATTTATCCACATCCCAACTACAAAAAGATCTGGAGGAATTCAAATGAAAAATTATCTATCATTATCCGAAGAAGTAAAACAAGCAAAAGCAGAAGGAAAAGCTATCGTAGCCTTAGAATCAACTATTATCTCTCACGGTATGCCTTACCCACAAAACGTGGAAATGGCGCGCGACGTGGAACAAATTATTCGCGATAACGGCGCAGTACCAGCAACAATCGCATTAATCGACGGGAAAATTAAAATCGGACTTTCCAACGAAGAATTAGAACTATTCGCTAAAAGTAGCAATGTAGCAAAAGTTTCTCGTCGTGATATCGGCTATCTTATTGCAACGAAACAATTAGGTGCAACAACTGTAGCAGCAACAATGATTTGTGCTGAATTAGCAGAAATTGGCATCTTCGTAACTGGCGGAATCGGCGGCGTTCACCGTGGTGCCGAAACAACAATGGACGTTTCAGCTGACTTAGAAGAATTAGCAAAAACAAATGTTGCCGTAGTTTGTGCCGGAGCTAAATCAATCCTAGACTTAAACTTAACAATGGAGTACCTAGAAACGAAAGGCGTTCCAGTAATTGGTTACCAAACAGACGTACTTCCTGCATTTTACACACGTTCAAGTGATGTAGAATTAACGTTACGTGCAGATGCTCCAGAAGTTATCGCAGAATCCCTTAAAGCAAAATGGGATCTTCAAATCGAAGGTGGCGCAGTAATTACAAATCCTATTCCAGAAGAATTCGCGATGGATGAAAAAGTAATTAACGATGTTATCCAAACTGCTCTTAAAGAAGCAGAAGAAAACCACATCCACGGAAAAGATGTTACACCATTCCTACTTGGTAAAGTAAAAGAGCTAACAGATGGTAAGAGCCTTGAAGCAAACATCGAACTTGTAAAACACAATGCATTAATCGGCACACAAATCGCCGTAGCATACCAAAACATCTAATAATTACAGAGCTGTCGCCTACATATGGTGGCAGCTTTTTATGTTAAAATGAATGTAAAAATAAAGGAGGAAATCTAAATGATAGCAGTAAGCGCTTGTCTAGCCGGAATCGCCTGTAGATACGATGGAAAAGATAAAGAAATTACCAAAATAAAGCAAATGGTTGAAAACGGCGAAGCAATTCCTTTTTGTCCAGAAGTTATAGGTGGCCTGCCAACACCGAGGTTTCCAGCAGAAATAGTAGGTGGAGACGGTGAAGATGTCTGGTTAGGCCGTGCCAAAGTCATGGATAATCAAGGAACAGATGTGACAGAAGAATACAAATACGGAGCGAGCATCACATTAGCTAAAATGAATGAACTTGGAATAACACAAATAATTATGAAGGAAAAAAGCCCATCTTGCGGTAGCTGTGCTATTTACGACGGCACCTTCTCTGGAAAAATAAAAGACGGTACCGGCGTAGCAGCAGCTCTTTTTCAAATGAACGGAATAAAAATTATTTCAGAGTTTACGATTTAAAGTGCAAGCGAACCCATTGGATCCCAAGGTTTTAACGCTATCGGCTCTTGATTAAAAGCCTCAATCAATTTTTCGGATAAATATTTTTTATGGACCACTACTTGGAATGTGAACTCATCCATCCAAGCATCACTAGCAACAAAATATCCTTTATTACCAATCGATTCTCCCCAGCTATTTTCCACTTTCCAGCGATTTACCTCACCACCGGCAACATTCACACCAGTAAGAACCATCGCATGTGTAAGCATACTGTGTTTATAATCAAGGCGCTCTGCTTTTGTCATCGCAGTTTTAAATCCAAAAGTCTGATTTAGCAAGAAAATATCTGTATCCATAATACCAGTAGTTTTTTCTGAAAGTTGACCAACATCACAGCCAAACCAAACAGTTTCACCGTCTTTGATTTGATCAGCGGCGGCTTTTTTTAATACAGCCATTTCTACATTCAAATATTTAATTGGTGTCCCATTTACAATGTTTCCTAAATAATCGACTGTGAAAGCTTGGTTAAAAGGTTTATCCTTTGTCGGTGCATTAATAAGTGGAATATAGTCTTTCAAATCCATATCTACATAACGCGCATAAAAGTCTTTAGGCGTAATCTGTAAATCCTGCTTAAATTCATTGTCCTTATTTCGATACTCAAAATCGAATACTTTAGGCGGTTCACCAAGAGTCATTACCAAAAGCTGATAAACTTCCGCAAGCATTTCTTCTTTCAAACTGGCAGTATCTTTCTTTTCAGTGACAGCTTTTCTCAAAATAACCGCATCCGTGCGAAGTCTTTCATTTAATAAATGATTTAAATCAGCTGACTTGCTGCTTTGGAACGTTTCAGGCATAGCGGACTTTGGAACAACCCCGTATTTTTCAATAATCGAAACTAGCATATCCCACTGACCACCATCTTGCTGCGGTGTATCAAGCAACCACGAAACTAAGCGACTATCTTCATCCTCATTAGCTGTTTCAATAATATTCTCTAAAAAATAATTAGCTTTCTCAAGTTTGTCCCAAAAGTTAGTATAATTCTGCGACAATTCAAAGTCCTTCAAACCAAGTGTTCCGTTCAGTTTATGACGAAACGTATTTAATGCTGCAAACATCCAACATCTTCCACTTTGTTGTTGATTGGAAACTTTATCTGTAGTAACTTCATGAGAAAAAACGGGCTGAACGTTCACTTTTGAAGCTGGATTCTCAGTAGCGGCTTTAATACCATTTTTCATAATACTAGCTTGAAAAACCAACTTATCCGGATTTTCACGCCATTTTTTTGAAAAACTTTCTAATTGATCAAATGTTAATTCCGTATGCATGAATAACTCCTCCTAAAACCAAAAATTATCTTCTAAACAAGTATACTGCTAAAATTTAGAACTGTATAAGAAAAGCGCTGGATGAATAATTATGAATGATTTTGAGCGTATACATGTTATAATATGAATGAATTTGAATTACGGTGATTGTTTTTGAATGAAAACGGTTGATTTTGAAAGAAAAAGATGATAAACTAACTTTGGATGGAGGAGTAATAATGTTAAATGCAGAGCGTAAACAACTTATTATGGAGAGTATTGAGAAACTTGGTGTGATTAAATTACAAGAATTAGTTGAAGGACTTGCTACCTCAGAGTCGACCATTCGCCGCGATTTAATCGAACTAGAAGAACAAGGATTAATCCAGCGTGTACACGGCGGAGCAAAACTTGTAAAGCTTCATAATCAAGAACCAAGCATGAATGAGAAATCATTCAAAAACATTCAAAGTAAAAAAGTTATTGCTGCATATTGTGCAAGCTTAGTGGAAGAAAATGATTGTATCTATTTAGATGCTGGTTCGACCACACTAGAATTAATTACTCATTTAGCTAATCGAAATATCACGGTTGTTACAAATGGATTAACTCATATCGAAGAACTAGTTCATCAAAATATTGATGCTTATCTTTTAGGTGGCAAAATGAAAGTGCATACAAAAGCCATTATTGGTGCCGTTGCCTTAGATAATATTCAAAACTATCATTTTGATAAAGCTTTCATTGGTACTAACGCGATGCATCCGGAGCATGGCTACACAACACCTGATATGGAAGAAGCCTTTGTAAAACGTGCTGCAAAAGAACGTGCAGATCGCGTCTTTGTTGTAGCAGACCATACAAAATTTAATGAAGTGAATTTTTCAAAAATGTTTTCAATAGAAGAAGCTACTATTGTGACAGACTATATTCCTTCAGCAGTAAAAGAATCCTTTATCCAAAAAACTAAAATAATCGAGGTAGAAAAATGATTTATACAATTACTTTAAACCCATCAATTGATTATATTGTGCAAATCGACCAATTAAACCTTGGCGAACTTAATCGTATGAAACAAGATTATAAATTACCTGGTGGCAAAGGAATCAACGTCAGCAGAGTACTAAATCAATTGAATGTACCAAGTCTTGCTACAGGGTTTTTAGGTGGATTTACTGGCAATTTTATCAAAGACTGGTTACAAAACGAAGGTATTAAAACTGGTTTTGTAACAGTAAAAGATGATACCCGAATTAATATAAAGCTAAAACACGGCGAAGAAACAGAAATTAATGGCTTAGGACCAGCGATTTCAGACAAAGAAATCAATGAATTTTTAAAAGTGATGGACAAAGTAACTGCTGGTGATATTGTTATCTTGTCTGGCAGCGTACCACCTTCACTTGGCAATGATTTTTACGATAGAATAATTCGGATTTGTAAAGACAAACAAGCCGAATTTATGATTGATACAACAGGACAAGAACTACTTGATGCATTGCCTAATCGTCCCATTCTGATTAAACCAAACCACCATGAATTAGCAGAACTATTTGGTGCTAAGTTAGATAGCGTAGAAGATCTCCTGCCATACGGACAAAAGTGTTTGGAACTAGGTGCGCAACACGTAATCGTATCCATGGCTGGTGACGGTGCCCTTCTATTTACAGGAGAAGATGTTTACTTCGCTAATGCCTTAAAAGGGGAACTGAAAAATTCCGTAGGTGCTGGAGACTCAATGATTGCAGGCTTTGTCGGAACTTTTGATAAAACAAGAGATCCAATTAAAGCTTTTGCTGCAGGCGTTGCAACAGGTGGAGCAACTGCATTCTCAACAGATTTAGCTCAAAAAGAATTAATAGATGAATTACTACCACAAGTGAAGATAACTAAAATAACAGGGAGGAACTAAAATGAGAATCACTGATTTATTAAGCAAAGATGTTATGATTATGTCATTACAAGCAACGACTAAAGAAGCTGCTATCGACGAAATGATTGCTTCATTAAAAAGCAATGGGAAAATTAATGATGAGGTCCTTTTTAAAGAAGCGATAATGAACCGTGAAGCACAAAGTTCCACTGGTGTAGGTGAAGGGATTGCAATGCCACACGCGAAAACAAAAGCTGTAAATGAACCGACCGTTGTTTTTGCTAAGAGTGAAAAAGGATTAGACTACGATGCTTTAGATGGTCAGCCAGCGCACTTATTCTTTATGATTGCTGCTCCAGATGGCGCTAATGCAACTCATTTAGAAACTTTGGCAGCACTTTCTAGATTATTAGTTCACCCTGCTTTTGTTCAATCATTAAAAGATGCTAAAACTCCAGATGAAGTAATCAATCTTTTTAATCATGAACAAGAAGATTCAGAAGAAACAGTTGTCGCTCCAGAATCGAATAATGATACTGGCAAGTCGGTTGTAGCAGTTACAGCTTGTCCGACAGGTATTGCGCATACTTATATGGCAGCAGAAAAATTACAAGAAACAGCAAATAAATTAGGGGTGCGAATCAAAGTAGAAACAAATGGTTCTAGAGGCGTTGAAAATCGCCTGACAGATAAAGAAATTGCAGAAGCTGATGGCGTTATTATTGCAGCTGACGTACAAGTAGATATGCCTCGCTTTGACGGAAAGCATTTAATTGCTAAGCCAGTTGCGGCAGGAATTCATAAGCCAGAAGAGTTAATTAATGAAGCAATTTCTGGCAATGCCCCAGTGTATAAAGCAGAAGAAGGAAGCCAAGCGGTAGAAAGTGCAGA
Organism: Listeria marthii; assembly: GCF_014227425.1. NCBI lineage: Bacteria > Bacillati > Bacillota > Bacilli > Caryophanales > Listeriaceae > Listeria > Listeria marthii. Next base: position 481,479 of record NZ_JAASWB010000001.1, on the reverse strand, counting down.
TGGTCTTTCAATCGGTCAACAAATATACAAACATCTAATGAGTGGTGTTTCCCACATGCTACCGTTTGTTATTGGTGGCGGTATCGCAATTGCAATTGCATTTATGCTTGATCAAATGCTAGGTGTTCCTCAAGACCAACTTGCAAAACTAGGTTCATATAACGAGATTCCAGCATTATTAAAACAAATTGGTGATGTTGCATTCGGCTTTATGCTACCAGTATTTGCTGGTTACATCGCTTACAGTATATCCGATAGACCAGGACTTGTAGCAGGTTTTGTAGCTGGTGGAGTAGCATCTGTTGGCGGCGCAGGATTTCTTGGCGCATTAGTTGGTGGTTTCCTTGCAGGTTATGCAGTAGAATTAGTAAAACTTGCCCTTAAAAAATTACCAAAAACATTAGACGGTATCAAAGTAGTTTTATTCTATCCAGTTTTATCAGTTTTAATTGTAGGACTATTAATGTTGCTACTAAACGTGCCAATGAGCGCGTTGAATACTTGGTTAAATGATTTCTTAAATAGTTTAAGTGGTACAAATGCAGTTATTTTAGGATTGCTGCTTGGAGCAATGATGGCAGCCGATTTAGGTGGGCCAATTAACAAAGCAGCTTATATTTTCGCAACTGGAACGCTCGCAGCAAGTGTAGCAACGGGCGGTAGTGCAATCATGGCAGCAACAATGGCTGCTGGAATGGTTCCACCACTTGCAACATTTGTAGCAACACTTATTTTCAGAAATAAATTTACTGCTCAAGAACGTGATGCAGGCTTAACTAACTCTATTTTAGGAGCTTCGTTCATTACAGAAGGAGCTATACCATTCGCGGCGGCAGATCCACTTCGAATGATTCCGAGTTTCATTGCCGGAAGTGCTATCACCGGAGCAATCGTTATGTTCTTAAATATTAAAGTATTAGCACCACACGGAGGAGTTTTCGTTATCTTCCTAGTTTCTCAACCATGGTTCTATATCATTGCAATTATTATTGGAACATTAATCAGTGCAGCATTAATTGGTGTTCTACGTAAGAAACCAACTGTATAAAAATAGCGAAATCGTCTTTTGTAACTAAAAAGGCGATTTCTTTTTAGTAAATTCTCGAATTCTTTCTGAAAAATTGCTATACTGGAAATGAAGCGAGGTGGGCGTATTGGAATTTGGAGAAAAATTAATTCATTTACGAAAGAAAAATAGATTAACGCAAAAACAATTAGCGGTAAAAATTGGGACGACTGCATCCACAATAAGCAAATATGAAAATGATAACCACCGACCGCCAATCTTTATTTTGGCAAAATTAGCAGAAATTCTTGGAACAACAACAGATTTTCTATTAGATGATGTAGCTGGTTTACGAGAAAAAAATTCAGTAAACGCCTTTCCGTTGATTGGAAATCCCGAGCTTGAGAAATGGTATTTAGAACTACCATATACATATTCAGAAGATGAATTATTAATGTTAAAACGAATTGCTGATGCGATTGAGAATAAAAAATAATTTAAGGTAAAGCCAGCTACGCAATGTGTAGCTGGCTTTATTTAGTTTAAATTTACTGCTCAGGGTCTTTAGGATCTTCTTTATCGGGAAGCATGGTATTGTAAAAACGTCTTGATTCAGCGGCTAGTGTAGTAGGTGGGAAAAACATATTCATTGAAGGAAAGTTACTCTCCATCATACGCATTTTTTGAGAAAATTTCATATGTAACATGGAGGTTCTAGCAATCTGATTATTAAAAGATGCTAAAGACATATCAATTTCAAAAGTTTCCATATTAGAAAATGTGATTAAAGTGTGGTTAAATCCAATTGCATGATAGTCTTTAATATGTTGCGGGAAAATCCAAATACAGTCTACTGAACTTGGTGCTACAGTTGGAAATACATACGTGGAAGTAACAGGATCAATAATAATAGGTGGCTTGTGAGTTACACCTATTAAATGTTTGGTGCCCTCCTTACGACCCTCATAGCTTGATCCGAAAAAGTTACAGCTGGTTTTAATTAGCTCAAACGGGGTAAATTTAGAAGTATAATGAGAATCAACTTCATAAATTTCTGAATAGACTATACTTCCAGATTTTTTCGGAAAAATAATCATTGTGTGCGGGTTTACTTCATAAAACTGAGTACTGATTTGTTCTTTTTTCATTTCATTCAACTCCTCTATGTTTGTATTTATGTCTAAGAAGAAACCTAGAATTATTGCCTAATGCGCAAGAATTCCAAATAACGACTAAGCGCCAAAGTAAGATATGAGTTATTTTGTGTCATTATAGCACATGGGAATTTACAAGTCATTAGATTTCCGTAAAGTTGTATTTTCAAGCTGTTTTCTGTTTTTTCTTGGCATATTACAATTTTTCAAGATTGTAATAAATATGGGTGAAGGAGTGGTAGTCGTGGAAATGCGTGATTTTTCTAATTCATTGATGAATCAGGTGGGTGTCCTTAAAGGAGAAAAAGAATTAACAAACGTTTTTATTGAATGCTTCCTGACGATGCTCCTAGAAGAGAGAAAATTAGAACAACTTAGAGCTGAAATTGATAAAGCTCTCGATAATAGGAACAAAGCTGAGTTTATGCATCTAACAGAAAAAATGAATAAAATTCAACAGGAAATGCTGGCTTTTGAGTAGAATATATGAAAAACTAAGATAGTGAGAGCTATCTTAGTTTTTTTGAGCTGTTTTATAGATTTTCAAGCAAAAAAAGTCTCGAAAAAAGTTCTGGACAGATTGCTCAAATATGGTAAACTAAATAAAAACATATGTTCGGTGGTGAGGGTATGACACTTCAAATAGTTGCTGGTAGAGCAGGAACTGGTAAAACAACTCATTTAATGGATGAAGTTGGAACGAAAATCAAACAAAATTCCAAGACATACATCTTTATCGTTCCAGATCAAATGACCTTTCAGATGGAGACGAGCTTTTTAAATAAAGAAAATTTAGCTGGTATGCTTGGGACACAAATATTTAGCTTTAGCCGTTTGGCATGGAAAATCCTTCAGGAAACAGGAGGATTATCTAAGACTTTTCTAAGTCAAACAGGAATCGAAATGGTGGTCCGAAAAGCTGCCCTCGATCAAAAAGACGAGTTAAAGATTTTTTCTAAAGCTACTTCTAGAAAGGGTTTTTATTCGGAGTTAGCAAATTTATTTAAAGAAATGAAACAAGAAGAAGTTTCTATAGAAGATATGGTTAACAGTGCTACCAATCTATCCACAAGTGTGAACAGTAAAGTCCATGATATTTCGTTGATTTATCAAAAGTATGAACAACTTTTAGCGGATAAATTTCTCGAAAATGAAGACTATTTGAGATTGCTTGCAGAGAAAATTGTAGAAAGCGATTATCTAAATCAGACTGAAATAGTAATTGATGGCTTTACTTCTTTTTCAAAACAAGAACTCACAGTCATTGGTGAATTAATGCGAAAATGTGATAAAGTGACAGTTTCGCTAACTTTAAATGTTCCTGAAATCCAACATGGTTTAGATGAATACAGTATGTTTAAAGCAAGTACAGACGCTTACTATGCTTTATTAGATTTGGCTAAATTAAGCGGAATTCAAGTAGAGCAAGATAAATTTTTCTTAGCAAACAAACGAGCAAAAACAGACTCATTAGAGTTTCTAGCAAATGCTTGGGGGCATAATAAATTTATGGCTTTCAAAGGAGAGCCGAGCAATTTAAAAATTCATCAAGCAAATAACAGACGTGCAGAAATCGAAGGGATAGCGCGCGAAATCAGACAACTTACATTGAGTGGATATAGATACCGAGATATGGCCATTTTGACAAGAAATCTTGGAGATTATGATATTTTATGTGAAACAGTGATGGAATCATATGATATTCCAATCTTTATTGATAAAAAAAGAGCCATGGCTAAACACCCGTTCATTGAGTTTATTCGTTCCAGCTTAGATGCAATTTTATTTAATTGGAAGTATGAACCTATTTTTCAAGCAGTTAAAACAGAATTTTTCTTTGATATCACTGAAAATTCAAGTGCTCTACGACGTAAATCGGATATTTTGGAAAACTATGTATTAGAAAATGGTATTCAAAATAAATGGAAATGGGAAAAAGAAGGCGATTGGGTGTACCGGAAAATTCGGGGACTCTCTACCAATGTATTGCCGCAAACGGATGAGGAAATCCATACGCAATCGATTATTAACGAGATGAGAAACATGATACTAGCGCCTCTTTCAACATTGGAAAATAATTTACGAAAAGCAAATACTGGGATGGAATTCGCGCTAGCTCTCTATCATTATTTAGAACAAGTAAAAGCTGTAGAACGATTGGAATCATGGAGACAACGAGCAGAAGAGCAAGGTTATTTAGAACTTGCTAGGGAACATGAACAAGCGTGGAGTTCTATTTCTGCCCTTTTGGATGAATTTGTAGAAGTTCTAGGGGAGGAAACGTTAGATTTAATTAGCTTTACGGAAATTATTGCAACTGGCTTAGACGCACTTGAATTTGCCCTTTTACCACCTTCCTTAGATCAAGTAGTTTTAGCTGATATGGAAAATGCAAAGTTGCTAGATATGAAAGTTATTTTTGCAATTGGAATGAATGATGGTGTTATGCCACTTCGCCAAAAAGATAAGGGGATTCTGTCGGATCAAGATCGAGATGCTTTACGTGCAGAAGATAGTAACTTAAAGCCATCTGCTAAAAATAATATTGGCGAAGAAGATTTATTAGCTTATAAGATCATTAGTTTACCAAGCGATAAGTTATTTCTTAGTTATCCAGCCGCTGATGAAGAAGGCAAAGTTCTTAGTGAGTCAAATTATCTAAGAAAAATAAAAGGACAGTTTAAAGAATTAAACGAATCGGTTTATTTAACAGACCCGAGTTTATTAAGCGATGAAGAACAAAGTAATTACATTCGCTCCAAGCAAGCAACTTTAGGATTATTGACGAGTCAATTACAAATGTATAAACGAGGTTATCCGCTATCTAATGTATGGTGGGATGCCTATAATAGCTATTTTGAAGATGCGAAAGAATCAAGAATGGCGAAACAAGTATTGTCTAGTTTATATTATGAAAATAAAACAAAGCCTTTACAAGAAATAACAGCCAAGAATTTATTTGGAGAAACTATCCATGCAAGTGTTTCTCGAATGGAGAAATTTTTCAGCTGTGAATTCCAACATTTTGCCCAATACGGGTTAAAACTAGAAGAACGAGGCCATTTTCAGTTGCAAGCTGTAGACATGGGAGAGATTTTCCATGGGGCTATGGAGTGGATCTCGGCTGAATTAAAACGAAATAATTTAGACTGGGGCAATTTAACAGAGGAAGAATGTCGACAAATGGCGAAACAAGCAATGACATTTTTAGCGCCGAAGATTCAGCATGAGATTTTGCTAAGCTCTAAACGAATGGAATACATTCAATATAAGTTACTCCAAATTATAACGAGAGCGACTACTGTTTTAAATGAACAAGCCAAAAGTAGCGCATTTCGTCCAGTGGGATTAGAGGTGGATTTTGGTCTGAAAGGGGATATTCCACCACTAAAAATCCCGTTACAATCAGACAGTGAACTTCTTTTACAAGGCCGAATTGATAGAATTGATATGGCAGAACAAGATGATCGAACATTCCTACGAATCATTGATTATAAATCTAGTTCGCATGATTTGGCACTTACCGAGGTCTATTATGGCTTAGCACTACAAATGCTTACGTATTTAGACATTGTAGTAACGAATGCTCAAAAAATGATTGGGAAAACTGCGGAACCAGCTGGTGTATTGTACTTCCACATGCACAATCAATATGTGCAAGCGGAGAAGGAACTAAGTGATGAAGCTATCGCAAAAGAATTACAAAAAGGTTCCAAAATGAAGGGATTGATTTTATCAGATCCAGTCGCTGTGTCATTAATGGATACAACGCTTGAAAAAGGAAAATCATCCAATATTATTCCAGCAGAAATAAAGCAAAATGGCGATTTAAGTGCGAGGTCAAGGACGGCAACAAAAGCAGAATTTGATAAAATGCGCCAATTTGTGCGGCATAAATACCAAGAAGCTGGCAATAAAATACTTGATGGTGCAGTCGCGATTAATCCTTACAAGCTAAAAGAAAGAACACCTTGCCAATTTTGTAGTTTCCGTTCTTTTTGTGGATTTGACCCATCATTAACAAGCAATCAATATAGACATTTAACAAATGAGAAGTCAGAAACAATTTTAACAAAAATGGATCTTGAAGGAGGGACGCAGTAGCATGAGCTTAGATATACCAACGAAACCAAACGATTCTTTATGGACGGATGATCAGTGGAAAGCCATTCAAGCGAAAGGAAATAATGTGCTTGTAGCTGCTGCTGCGGGATCAGGGAAAACAGCTGTTTTAGTTACTAGAATCATTGAAAGGTTAATAGATGAGTCAGAGAACTTAAATGTAGACGAGTTACTCATTGTGACCTTTACAAATGCATCTGCTGCAGAAATGAAGTTTAGGATAGGCAAAGGACTAGAGGAAGCATTAGCGCAAAATCCAGATTCTGCCCATTTGAAAAGACAAGTGGCTTTACTTAACTATGCCTCTATTTCCACGCTCCATTCCTTTTGTTTAGAAATTATTCGAAAGTATTATTTTGAAGCGGATATTGATCCAAGTTTTCGCTTAATTGAACCGATTGAAAGTAGCATGATTCGAGATGAAGTTTTGGAGGAATTGCTGGAAAAAGAATATAGTGTTGAAAATAATAAGGCTTTTTTTCACTTGGTAGAATCTTTCACAGGAGATCGATCCGATGCAGAAGTGCACATGCTAATATCTAAACTCTATGATTTCTCTAGAGCGAATCCAGACCCAAATGCATGGTTAGAAACAATGGTAGACTTCTATAGTACCGAAGAAATAACTTCAATTACAGAATTATCCTATTTTCCAATCATTAAGGAAGATATTGAATTAAGAGTTAATCAGGCTAAGAATTATTTGTTGAATGCGATAGACTATGCAAATGAAAATGGCGGTCCAGCACCTTATTTACCTACTTTAGAAAATGATTTAGCTCAAATCAATGCACTATCAGAAGTCAGTTGGGCTAGCTGGGAGAATCTAAAGTTAGCCACTGGAAGCGTCGATTTCAAACGGATCCCAACACTCAAAAATAAAAGTGATTACGATGAAGCATATGTTGAAGAAACGAAAAAATTTCGTGAGGCTGCCAAAAAAGAAATTAAAAATATCGCGATAGACTGGTTTTCGAGAGAGGAAGCCAACTATTTAGCGGATTTAGAAAAAATGAAACCAGACATTCAAACTTTGAGTGAACTAGTAAAAAGCTTCGCCAAGAATTTCTTTGAAGAAAAACAACAACGAGGTGTACTGGATTTTAATGATTTAGAGCACTTAGCGTTAAAGATTTTATTAAAAGACAATGAAGCGTCGGAAGTGGCCCATAGTTATCAAAAGCAATTTAAAGAAGTATTAATCGATGAATACCAAGATACTAATATGGTTCAAGAAACTATATTACGCCTAGTAACTAATTCCGATGAAGAACAAGGGAATTTATTTATGGTTGGAGATGTAAAGCAGTCTATTTACCGGTTCCGTTTAGCCGAGCCAACTTTATTTATGACGAAGTATCAAGCATATCAGCAAGATGGTAATGGTTCTGGGATACGTATTGATTTGTCGCAAAATTTCAGAAGTAGAAAAGAAGTGTTAGATGCAACTAATTTTATCTTCCATCAATTGATGGATAGGCATATTGCGGAAATTGACTATGATACAGCGGCAGAGTTGACTTTAGGCGCAAGTTTTCCAGAAACAAATGAAATGGCAACGGAACTTTTATTGATTGATATGAAATCAGAAGAAAAAGAAACAGAAGATGAATTATCACCACAAGAATTGCAGAAAAACCAAGTAGAATCACGCGCAATTGCCGCGAAAATTAGAGAAATGATAGATAATAAGTTTCCCATTTATGATAAAAAACTAAAGCAGAACAGACCTATTCAATACCGAGATATAGTTATTTTAGCGCGAGGGATGACGAGTGCTCCGGATATGGAAGAAGCGATGAAAGTTCAAGATATTCCATTTTATGCTAATAATAATTCTGGTTATTTTGAAACGACAGAAGTAGCCACGATGATTGCGCTTATGAAAGTAATCGACAATCCGTATCAAGATATTCCGTTAGCGGCTGTGCTACGATCGCCAATAATTGGTTTAAATGAAGAAGAATTAGGACAAGTACGCATGGCGAAGAAAAATGGTTATTTCTTTGATGCATTATTAGCGTATAAGGATATAACCGTTTCAGAAACAGCCGATAAGATAAGTGACTTTATTCAGCAATTAAACACTTGGCGCGAATTATCTATCCGAGAAAATCTAACATCATTAATTTGGCAAATCTACCAAGAAACGAATTTTTATGAATTTGTTGGTGGATTACCTGGTGGTAAACAACGTCAAGCTAATTTACGAGCTCTATATGATCGCGCTAATCAATATGAAAAAACTTCTTTCCGTGGATTGTTCCGTTTCGTCCGCTTTGTCGAGCGTTTGGAAGTTCGTGGTGACGACCTGGGTACAGCAAAAACACTTGGTGAAAAAGAAGATGTCGTTCGGATGATGACTATCCATGCAAGTAAAGGATTAGAGTTTCCTGTAGTAATTGTGTCTGGATTAAGCAGGAAATTTAATATGCGCGATATTTACAGTAAAACGCTGCTAGACAAAGATTACGGCTTTGCATCTAATTATCGAGATATCGAGAAAATGATTGTTTATCCGACTATCATGCAACAGGCAATTAAACAAAAAAAATCTCGTGAAATGATTGCCGAAGAAATGCGTGTTTTATACGTTGCTCTTACTCGTGCGGAAGAAAAATTGATTCTGACAGCTACTGTACCAGATTTTGAAAAGACAAGTAAGAACTGGTTGCAAGTAGCCAAAGAGAAAGAAACTATTCTACCAGCAGCAACAAGAGCGAAAGCAAAGTGTTATTTGGACTGGGTAGGAAACGCGACTATTAGACATGAAAGTTTTAAAGATTTGTTGTGTGAAGAAATGATTCATACGCTTCCGACAAATATGAAACTTCAAATTGAAATCAAAACGAAAGAAATGTTTTTAGCAAATGACTTAGAACGAACAGAAGCGGATAATTGGTTGGAAAATATAAAAGAACATCAACCAGTACCTGTTCAAAGCCCCTATAAGGACGAAATTCAGCGATATATGAACTATGAGTATGCAAATGAGGCGGCCACGGAAATTCGTGCTAAGCAGTCTGTAACAGAGCTTAAACGACAATTCTCATTGCAGGATAGCTGGAGTGATACCACTTTACTAAAAGAATTCCAAAAAGTATCACTAGATAGACCTAAGTTTTTGCAACAAAATAAGCTATCTGCCACAGAAATTGGTACAGCGATGCATACTCTTATGCAAGCAGTTTCGCTAGAGCGTCAACCAACCGAGGAAGATTTAGCGCAACTTTTACAAACAATGTATGAAAAAGATATCTTAACAGAGGCGCAACTTAAAGCGATCAATGTACAACAAATAATTGGTTTCTTTGAATCGCCTTTAGGGAAAACGGTGCTACAGAAAAAAGATTTAGTGAAGCGAGAAGTGCCGTTCAGTTATTTGCTTCCTGTATCCGAACTATATAAACAAGCCGATATAGACGAACGTGTGCTCATTCAAGGTGTTGTTGATAGTATGATTGAAGAGGAAGAATCCATTATTTTAATTGACTATAAAACAGACAAAATAGAAGGACGATACGCGGATTGGGAAGCTGCTGAAAAGGTAATGAAAGAACGATATCAAATTCAGATTAAACTCTACGCGGAAGCTATCCAAGCTATTAGCGGGAAAAAAGTCACTAAAGCATATCTATATTTCTTCGATGGACAACATATATGCCAAATAAACACAAAGGAAGGTCTTTAAATGAAATGGTTGAGTTATCTGTATCAGGAGCATTTTGATTACGGCGTGCTAACATCTGAAAATAAAATTATCCCTGCAAAAACAATTTTTTCAAATCCGCCAGCAACTCTATTGGATTTTATCAAAGAAAAACCAGCACTTCCTGAATTACAAGGGATCGAAGGAAATATTGATTTGGCTGATGTGGAGATTCAAATTCCTTTTACACCGCCAAATAATATTATCGCTATCGGGAAAAATTATTATAATCATGTATTGGAAATGGGAAGTAAAGAAGATGTTCCGGAGCACGTTCTTGTATTTACAAAGAGTGCTAACAGCTTATTACCTCACAACGGTCAGATTGAGCTTCATCAAAATATAACCGAACAACTCGATTATGAAGGGGAACTCGCAGTTATTATAGGGAAAGAAGTCAGAGATATATCCGAAAAAGAAGCGTTATCTGCTATTTTTGGCTTTACTATTTTAAATGATGTTACAGCTCGAGACCTTCAGAAAAAACATAAACAATTTTATATTGGAAAAAGCCTTGATGCAAGTTGTCCGATTGGTCCGTATGTACTCGAAAATAATCTAGGCGAAGAACTTACTTTCCATATTGAGACGAGAGTAAATGGTGACGTGAGGCAATCGGACTCTACAGATAAGTTTATATTTAACTTGGCTCGAATTATTTCGGATCTATCAAAAGGACATATGCTAATTCCAGGTGATATAATAGCTACGGGAACTCCAAGTGGTGTAGGTAAGGGGATGAACCCGCCAACTTTTCTACAGGATGGGGATATTGTTGAAATTACTATCGATAAAATTGGTACGTTAACTAATCAAGTGAGAAAATCTTAAAAAGGAAGAAGGAAATAGTATGTGGGGTTATATTCATTTAATTTCTTGGGTAGCCATTGTTGTATTGACGGTTACAGCTTTACTCATTTATTCTAAATCAGCAAAAAGCTTTACGATGTTACAAATGATTAATCGAGTTTTTTATATTCTCGTTATACTAAGTGGAATTATGATGGTGCAGTACAGCGTGGAACAAAGTTGGATTCTAGCGATATTTAAAATTCTAATGGGCATTATTGTGATTGGCGTTGTAGAGATGCTGCTTAGTTATCGAAAACAACAAAAACCAACTGGCATGTTTTTAATGATTTTTGTTATTGTTGTAGTGATTACGGTATCGCTGGGCTTCTATTTATCAGGGGGATATCCATTATTTGACTAAAAATCAAAAAAATAATGAAAAAGACTTCTCTTTTCTCTGGAAAGTTGGTATGTTATGTTAGGGCCAAAAAAGGAGAGAAGAAAATGAGTTCAAAAATAGTATATAGAGAATATGCTAAAAAAACCGCCATTGCGATTATAGCAGCACTTTTAAATGCAATTGGCATGAACTTCTTTTTAATACCAGCACAAGTTTATGCTGCTGGATTAAATGGGGTTGCACAACTAGGTTCAGACATGTTACGTGATTCAATGAATATTTCAATTTCGACAGGGCTGCTTGTTCTGTTATTAAATATTCCAGTGGCAATTTTAGGCTGGTTAAAAGTAGGGAAATCCTTTACTGTTTTCAGCTTTTTGACAGTTGCTTTTATGTCTTTTTTCTTGATTGTTATTCCAGAAGTGCAAGTGTCCAACGATATTTTGCTTAATGCGATTTTTGGGGCGTTAATTGCTTCTGTAGGTATTGGTTTGGCTTTGAAATTCGGTATTTCTACTGGCGGACTAGATATCGTAGCAATGTACATAACAATTAAGACAGGGCGTTCTTTCGGAAAGTATTTCTTGCTCCTAAATGGGGTTATTATAATTGTGGCAGGATTTGCGTATGATTGGACATTCGCGCTCTATACGCTCATTTCTTTGTATGTTCAAAGTAGAGTAATTGATATTATTCATACGAGACATCAGAAATTAACAGTGATGATTATGACGCAACACTCCGAAACTGTTATTAAAGCAATTCATGAGAACATGGTGCGAGGTATTACAGTTGTAGATGCGATGGGCGGTTACTCAAAAGAAGATGTGGCGATGTTAATTATGGTGATCACGCGTTATGAATTATATGATATTACGCATATTGTTGGAGAATTTGACCCTAAAGCCTTTATTAATGTTATGGAGACGTCTAGCGTGTTCGGTGATTTTCGTTCAGAAGCGGACCAAAAATTAGCAATGGCAATGTATAAAAATAAAATGATGTAAAAAAAGCTGCAAGGTAATGGCTCTTGAACCAAAAATTAGAACTCCTAACTTTTGTAAGACCATACTTGCAGCTTTTTATTATAAGTTTAAATTTTCTTCTAAATATAGAGCGATGCCATCATCTTGGTTAGAGGCAGTTACTATGTTTGCTACGTTTTTAACAGATTCAGCCGCATTGCCCATTGCAACGCCAACACCTGCATAATCGAGCATTTGTAAGTCGTTCGTCTCATCACCGAATGCAATGATATCTTTACGATCAAAGCCTAGTGTTTTGGCAGCAGCTTGAACACCGATTGCTTTGTGGATACCAAATTTAATAATTTCCACTGCAGGCCAAGCGGATGCTCCCCATGTATGGTGGGAAATAACGCCAGAAAGTGATTCATCTAAATGTTTGCTGATTAAATCTAGTTGATCCATTTTTCCGAAAAATAATAAGGAAGTAGCATCGGATTGAATAGCATCACGGATGTTTCCGAATACGATATTTTCTGTACCTAAATGGAAGGTTTCAGGGACACTATTGTTGTGTTCTTTCAAAAAGACATTGTCCTGTACTTCGGCTGCGATATTATCTAATGCAAAACCGTTGGAGAAATCAAGTAACTCGTGAACAACGTGTAAATCAATGGCATGATGGTATCCTTCAGCAAATGTAGTAAGCCTAGGATGATGATAAACAGCGCCGTTGAAATTAACAATCGGTGTGGTTAATCCAAGTTCGTGATAGTAAGAACCGCTAATTCGGTATGGACGGCCAGTTGCGATCATTACTTCATGACCTGCCATGCGTGCTTTTTCTAAAGTGTTTTTTGTATGCGAGGAGATAGTTAGATCATCTCTAAGGGTTGTGCCGTCAAGGTCTAGTACGATTAATTTTTTAGACATAGTTTGCTCCTTTAATTCATATGGTTGGTTCAAAACTGCCCCTTCATGCTAAAATAAGGGCACACATTAATGATAGACGTTTATCACAAATTTGTAAATGATTCCGACCTTTACAATAGCTTAATAAACCTTATAGAAATGAGGCTTCACAATGATTCAAGTAGAAAATGAACAAATTGCGGGAATACCAGTTTTACATATTAGCAACAGCGAAAATGCTGATAAAATGTTACCAACGATCATTTTTTATCATGGTTTTACTTCTCAGAAAGAACTGTATTTACATTACGGTTATTTACTTGCACAGCGCGGCTTTCGAGTGATTTTACCAGATGCGAAGTTACACGGGGAACGTCTTCAAGGGGCTAATCCGGAAGATCAAGCTACGTTCTTTTGGGATGTGATAGAAACGAATATCAAGGAATTTCCGTTAATTACAGCTGAACTAATGAAAGCTGGGAAAACGGATCCGAATCGCATTGGTGTTGGGGGAGTTTCGATGGGAGCTATCACTTCGCTTGGGCTTCTTGGGCAACATGAAGATATTAAAGTGGCAGTTAGCTTAATGGGTAGCGCCTACTATGTTGATTTTGCTAAGGAATTATCTAAATATGCTTTGGCACAAGGACTAACATTTCCATATGATGTTGATGAGCGAATCTTATCCTTACAAAAATATGATCTGACTCAAAATATTACTAAAATAAACAACCGTCCATTGCTGCTTTGGCACGGGAAAAAAGACGATGTTGTGCCTTTTGCTTATAGTGAAAAACTTTACCAAACACTTGTGGAAGAAAGCTTGGCGGACAATGTGCAATTTATCATTGACGATAATGCGAAACATAAAGTTTCTGTCGAAGGAATGCTGCAAGGGGTTAGTTTTTTCGAGAAATTCTTATAATGAAAATCATTCTCATATATGATACAATAAATGTACAAAATTGCAAAAAGGAGGCATATGCTTCATGGATGAGCAACTGAAAGAAAACCTAATGGGCGCACTAGAACAAGTTATCGATCCAGAACTTGGAATTGATATTGTGAACATTGGGCTTGTATATGATGTTGAGTTAGATGATGACGGGCTTTGCACAGTATCAATGACGCTTACAACAATGGGATGTCCGCTTGCTGGTATTTTGACTGAGCAAGTACAAATGGCATTAAGTGATATTCCGGAAGTGAAGGATACAAATGTAAACCTTGTTTGGAATCCACCGTGGACTAAAGATCGTATGTCACGCTATGCAAAAATAGCGCTGGGGATACGCTAATTAAATAAAAATGAGCAGGTAGAACGTATTTTGCGTTGTACCTGTTATTTTTATAGAAATGAGTAGAGGGAAAGAATAATGAATTATGAAATGATAAGTGACTACAAAGATAATAAATTATATCGCGACAGTTTTAATAGACTTGCTGAAAGTACCTTTGATATTAATTTTGAAGAATGGTTCAATAAAGGTTTTTGGAATGATAAATACGTCTGTTATTCTTATATTGATGATAAGGAGATTATCGCGAATGTTTCCATTAATAAAATGAGCTTAATTTATCAAGGTGAGGATTATACTGCGTTACAGATTGGGACAGTGATGACTCATCCGGATTACCGTGGTCAGGGACTTGCTAAGAAATTATTAGGGCATGTAATAGCCAAATATGAAGCACAATATGATTTTTTGTATCTATTTGCCAATGACTCTGTATTAGATTTCTATCCAAAATTTGGCTTTGAGCGTGTCGAGGAAAGTAGTTTTACTGTCGATGCAAGCAGTTTGAAACGAAAGACTGCTCAGTTAAAAAAACTGAATCCCGATAATAATACCGATTTTCAGCTAATAAGTCGTATTGTATCCGAAAAAACTCCACTTTCTAACATATTAGATGTCAAAGAAAGTGAAGATTTACTGATGTTTTATGTATTAATCGCATTAAAAAATGAACTTTATTATATTGAAGAAATAGATACTATCGTTCTGATGGAGCAGGAAGATGCTGATTTATATGTACTTGATATCCTTAGTACGAAAAAACTAGATGTGGTGGAAGTTCTAAGTTATCTGCCTGCTAAAAAAATTGAAACGATTCATCTGCTGTTTACACCAGAAAAAAGTAAATACATTGATGCGGCACATATCATTGAAACAGAAGATATGTTGTTTGTACGGCCGAATATACTTACAAGTGAGCCTTATTTCTTATTTCCAGCTACATCTCACGCTTGATTTTCAAGTTTTGTCAGACGCTCTTCCAAGCGCTGTTGATGCTTGTATTGTTCAATAATTCTTTTAGCGAGTTGTAATTCTGCTTGTGCGGTCATTAAGTGGTCTTGCCCGTGAATTAATAAAAATGACGGGTGGGCTATTGTTTCTGAGTCGCGAATAGATACTAATTTTGTTTGCCAAATATGGCCTTCTTGAAATTGATCTTGTGCGATTTGGAGATGTTCATCCGCTTTGTCGAACTGATACTTTTCTGCATAATCAATTGCTTTATATGCTTCTTTTCGTGTGTTTCCGCCATGCAAAATAAGTTTTACAACAGCTTCTTCTACTTGAATTTCCATTTTTCCACCCCAACAGTTGATTGTTTTCTTTTATTGTAGCAAATGCCTGAACGATATGACAATAAATTAGCAATAAATCAGCCTATGGAATGATGCGTTTCATTTCGTGTGGCGTATAATAGACAATAGAAAAGGTGTGGAGGGATTTAAATGGAAGAACGTTTATATGAACTAGAAGACAAAGTACAAGACCTAGAGCTTGAAGTGCATGATTTACGTGCTAGAATTCAACTGCTTGAAGATAAACCAGCTACTCGTTCTAGTTTACTTGGCCATAATGTATGGGTCTTAATTCCATTAGTCGCGATTGTTTCTTGGATGATTGTAGAAATTTTTAGTTAAAAGGGACCTGCAATGGTTTCTTTTTTACTCCTAATATTACCATTTCTATACAGAAACAGGAGATAATAGTAAGGTTTTTCTTACCTTTTTTAGCTTCGTCACAAAAATTCTATATTTATTTACTTGCTTTTTTCAAGAACAATAGTAAAATAAGTTATAGGATAGAGTTTTACCTCGATGAAAGTTTCATTTTTACTAATGTGATTTTCATGGGGATAAGACCCTATCATGGTTATAATGACTTTTGGTGTATCCATCTTCCAATAGAATGGCAACTAGTCAGACATCTGTTTAGACACCAAAATCATTATTTGTTTTCATTCATCTCATTGGCCGTGTAGTTCATGTCTATGCCTCATCCCGTTATGCATAGGCGCCCGAACATGATGGCAACGCTGGAAATGTTTATTTCGAGCGTCTTTTTTTGTCTTCTTTTATAGGCGGAATAATTTAATAACAAACTAGTTATTGTTATACTGTAGGAGAGGATAGGAGGAGATTTATATGACTTTAAAAGGTAAAAAAGTTATTGCGCTTGTCAGTGAAGACTTTGAGGATTTAGAGCTTTGGTATCCAGTGCTTAGATTGCGCGAGGCTGGTGCTTCGGTGCATTTAGTGGCAGAGGAAGCGAAAAAAGTTTATCACGGTAAGTACGGAGTCCCTGTTACTTCTGACTATGATTTTGATTCTGTTCGCGCGGAAGATTATGATGGAATTTTAGTTCCAGGTGGCTGGTCCCCAGATAAGTTACGCCGTTTTGATAGCGTACTGAATTTGGTTCGTGCTTTCGATAAAGCGAAAAAGCCAATCGGCCAAATTTGCCACGCTGGATGGGTACTTGTTTCTGCCGGGATTTTAGAAGGCGTGAATGTGACGAGTACGCCAGGAATTAAAGATGATATGACGAATGCGGGAGCTATTTGGCATAATGAGCCGGTTGTAACAGACGGACACATTATCTCGAGTCGTCGCCCACCAGACCTACCAGAATATTTACCAGCGTTCATTTCCGCTTTAGAAGATTAAAAAAAGAAGCATTCCTCAAATTGAGGATGCTTCTTTTTAGTTTAAAAGTAAAAAGTAACGATAAAGCCGATGAAACTAGGAATTGCTGCAACTAAAAGCAGGATACTCCAGCGTAATTGGCTTTTTCGGCTAGGGTTTCCACTACGGCCGCCAAAGGAAACGAATGCGGATAGAATAATGGATGCAAAAACAATAATAGTCGTAACGATGGAATATAAAGTGGATACAGTGTAGTCAGGTATCAAAAAGCTTGCTAGAAAAACAGCAACAGCAAGTGCGACACCGGCGAGCAGTGATTTTAAAAACACAACAAGTTCAACTCATTTCTAATTAGTTTCTCTCTTCTTTATAGCAAAAGACTGGGTTTTTGTCCAATAAAAAAGCGCCTACCGAGTTCGGCGGGCGCTAGTTCGTTATTAATGTGGTAAAAATGCCACGAGAATGAAGAATAATACGGCGATGACGATTAGGAACCAGTTAAGTTCACGCCATTTACCAGTGAATACTTTTAGTACTGGATAAGAAATGAAACCGAATGCTAGACCGATTGCGATACTTGAAGTAAGTGGCATAGCTAGAATAACTAAGAAAGCAGGGAATGCTTCGTCTAGTGTATCCCAGTCGATTTCTTTAACAGCGCCAATCATCATGCTACCAACAATGATAAGAGCTGGTGCAGTGATAGCGGAAATTCCGGATACAGCACCAACAAGTGGAGCAAAGAATGCGGAAATCATGAATAAAATTGCTACTGTCAGTGTTGTTAGACCAGTACGGCCACCAGTTGCAACACCAGCAGATGATTCGATATAAGCACTTGTTGGTGTTGTACCGAACATCGAACCAACACTTGTTGCAACGGCATCAGCCATAAGTGCTTGTTTAGCGTTTGGTAATGATTCGCCTTTCATTAGGCCGGCTTTTTTAGCAACACCGATCATTGTTCCAGTTGTATCAAAAATCGTTATGAGCAAGAAGGACAAGACGACGGCGTAAAGCCCGTAACTCATCACGTCACCAAAAGCGTTAAGTGGATTAGTGAAAACGAATTCTGGCATTGGCGGAAGTTTAACAATACCATCTGTAAATTTAAGCTCACCAGTGATAAATGCGATAATACCAGTTGCAATCATCCCAATAAATAAAGCACCTTTAACGTTCAAAGCAAGTAAGATTAAAGTGATTAAAAGACCAACAATAGCTAAAATAGCTTCTTTAGAATGTAAATCACCTAAACCGACTAAGTTTGAGTCGTTTGAAACGATAATGCCTGTCATACGAAAACCTAGGAAAGCGATAAATAAACCAATACCAGCTGTAATCCCGGCTTTTAAATTATGTGGAATGGCTTCAATGATTTTTTCACGAAGCGGTGTTAAAGATAGTAATAAGAAAATAATACCTGCTACAAAGACCGCAGCGAATGCGACCGAATAATCTAGTTTTTGTGTTGTAACTACTGTGACGAAGTAAGCGTTCATACCAAGTCCTGGCGCAATCGCGATTGGATAGTTAGCGAAAATCGCCATCCATAATGTACCGATTACTGCTGAAATGATTGTTGCCATAAAGACAGTATTGAATGGAACACCTGCTGCGGAGAGAATAGCTGGGTTAACTACTACGATATATACCATCGTTAGGAATGTAGTAAAACCAGAGATGACTTCCGTTTTAACATCTGTACCGTTTGCTTTTAATTGAAACATGCGTGTGTTTCACTCCTTTTTTAAAATCATGCTTAATGGTAAATAACGAACATTAAAAACCACAACTTCAATATTATTCGTTTTTTACTAAAAAAGCAACCCTTTTTCGAAGATTTCTTAAATAGTTTATCTATGTTACAATGAAAGTATCATTTATACTAGGAGGATGCATGTGAAGGCGGTTGTTTTTGATTTTGATGGCACCATGCTTGATACGGAGAATTTATGGTATACGGAGACAATGAACTACTTGAAAGACACGTACGATATTGATTTACCAGATGAAATTTATCAGCAAATTATCGGTACAAGTGAAGAACCAATTATTAGCTATATGATGGAAGCAACGAACGGGGCTTTTGATAAAGAAGCTTTTTTAACTACCGTGGCGGATGCTTGTCATCTTGGCCAACAATCACTTGGCTTTCGTGATGGCTTTAAAGATTTTTTTGAACAAGTAAAAGCGAATGATTATAAAATTGGCCTTGCTACAAGTTCGGGTTATGCTTGGATTAAACATACGCTGGAACGACTTGGGATTCTAGCGGACTTTGAGACGATTCAAACTGCGGATCATGTGGATGAAATCAAGCCACATCCGGCACTTTATTTGCAAGCGGTGGAAGCTCTTGGTGTGAAGCCGGAAGAAGCAATTGCGATAGAAGACTCGAAAAATGGTGCGCTGTCAGCAATGCAGGCTGGATTAAAAGTGTATATCGTACCAAATGAAGCAACAAAAAATATCACTTTTCCAAAAGAAGCGACGGTTGTTTCTTCGTTTGCAGAAATTAAATTAAAATAAAAAAGAGCAAACTTGCTAATGAAGCGAGTTTGCTCTTTTGATTAAAAGGTTAATTTGGCTAGGCGGTTAAATGCTTCTTCGAGTACGCTGATGTCTTGCGTAGCGGCTAGGCGAACATAACTATCACCAGACTCACCGAAAGCTAGCCCGGGAATAACAAGGACTTGAGTTTCTTTTAAAACATACTCTGTGAAGGAAACGGAGTCCATACCAGTTTTAGAAATATTAATAAAGGCGTAAATCGAGCCTTTAAGTGGATGTAAAGAAAGATATGGGATTTCTTCCACCCGTTTTGCGATGTATTCTAGGCGTTTTTGGAAGGTTTCTGTTACTAAAGGAATGAGTGTCTCAGAATGATTCAACGCGTATATAGCAGCTCGCTGGGACGGTGATGGTGCTGAATAAGTAATTCCTTCGTTTATAATTTTTGCGGCTTCATTTAAATAAGCAGGGGCAACCATATAACCTAGACGCCAGCCGGTCATCGCGAAATTTTTAGACATGCTACCGAACGTAATCGTATGGTCTGGCGCGAATTTGGCCATTGGTACGAAGTCTTCATAAAAACTAAAACCATCATACACTTCATCGGACAAAATAAAGAAGTCATATTTTTTAGCAAGGTTAGCGATTTTTTCAAATGTTTCTGGTGAAAAAACAGCGCCAGTTGGATTGTTAGGTGAATTTAAAATTAGAGCTTTCGTTTTATTAGTGATGGCAGCTTCTAAAATATCGACATTAATCGCGAAGTCATCTTTTTCGTAAGTAGGAATGATAATTGGCGTACCACCAGAGTTTAACACTTGATCTTTGTAAGGGGAGAAGTAAGGTTCGTGAATAATGACTTCATCGCCGTCATCAAGAATGGTTTGTAAAGTTAAATACATGCCATGAAGTGCGCCAACTGTGGCACGGATTTGGTTGCGCTCAAAGGAAAGGTCGTAGTTGCGGCTGAAATAACCTCGAATGGCGTCAATCAGCTCTACATCTCCACCAGATTCTGTATATTTTGTATGGCCAGCTTTCACATCTTCAAATGCAGCATTAATAATTGATTGATCTGTAATTAAATCGGGATCGCCGATAGATAAATCAAGAATATCAGGCATTGTTTTCGCGAGTGTACCAATATCAGCAAGAATGTTAACGGGCATTTGTTGATGTCTTTTAGCAATTTTTGAGTTATTCATCATGTTTAATTAGCTCCTTTTTTCTATAAGTGCAGATAAACGCCTCACCGATAATAGGCGAGACGTAATCTAAGTTTATGCTAAAACTTTTCCTAAAAAGTCTTTTGTCCGATCGTTTTGTGGGTTTCCGAACACTTCTTCTGGAGTGCCTTGTTCTTGAATTACGCCTTCGTCCATGAAGACAACGCGGTCGGCAACTTCCCGTGCAAAGCCCATTTCGTGGGTTACGACAACCATGGTCATGCCTTCTTTAGCCAGTGACTTCATAACGCTTAACACTTCGCCGACCATTTCTGGATCGAGTGCGGAAGTTGGTTCATCGAAGAGCATTACGTCTGGATTCATTGCGAGCGCCCGGGCGATAGCGACACGTTGTTGTTGTCCGCCAGAAAGTTGCGAAGGGTAGCTAGTTGCTTTATTAGCTAAGCCGACTTTTTCAAGTAAAGATAGGGCATGCTTTTTGGCAGCTGCAGTGTTTTCGTTTTTTACTTTCATTGGGGCTAACATTAGGTTTTCGAGCACGTTTTTATGTGGGAATAAGTTGAAGTTTTGGAAAACCATGCCCATTTTTTGACGAAGTTCGTTGACGTTGGTTTGTTTATCCATCAGGTCTTTGTTTTCGAACAGAATCGTGCCAGATGTTGGTTGTTCTAATAAGTTTAGGCAACGTAAGAAAGTACTTTTTCCGCTTCCGGAAGGGCCGATAACTACGACCACTTCTCCAGATGCGATTTCAAGGTCAATACCTTTTAAGACTTCTAATTTACCGAAATGTTTGTGTAGGTTTTTAATATCAATCACTTGTTCTCATTCTCCTTTCAGCAACACCTAGTAGTCTTGATAGGCTAAATGTTAGTACAAAGTAAATTAACGATGTAATGATTAGCGGGATAAATGGCTTGAAGCTTGCGCCTTGGACTACGCCAGTCATAAACATTAGCTCTGTTACACCGATTACGGATACGATGGAAGATTCTTTAATAACAGTAACGAATTCATTCCCAAGTGCAGGAAGAATGTTTTTCACAGCTTGCGGTAAAATGATGTAACGCATGCTTGCACTTTGCGTCATACCAAGAGAACGAGCTGCTTCCATTTGGCCTTTATTGACAGCGGAAATACCTGCACGGATAATTTCAGCAACATAAGCCGCGCTGTTTAAGGATAGGGCGATACAACCTGAAACGAAGGCTGATACGTCCATTCCGATGATTTGCGTTCCGAAAAAGACGATGAAAATTTGAATAAGAAGTGGCGTACCACGAACAAATTCAATATAACATGCTGCTGGCCAGCGTAACCATCTTGTTTTTGCTAGTTTCATTAAGGCTAGTAATGAACCAAGAACCGCACCACATAATACGCCGATAGCGGCTAGAGCAATCGTGATTAATGTACCGGTGATAAAGTAGTTACCATATTTTTCATAGAAGCTACCATCTTGGAACATTAGTTTATTGGCTTCTTTTTGATATTTTTTCAATAAGCCTGTATCTTGAATATCTTTAATTGATGCGTTAACTTTTGCTTGTAAATCAGTGGAGCCTTTTGGCATTGCGATGGCTGTTTCTTTACTACCGTTCACGAATTTAATGTCGGCCATTGCTAGTGTTTTATCTTGGCTAATATAAGCTTCGGCAACAGGGCCTTCTAGCACAACGGCATCGACTTTGTTGCTTTTTAGGTTAAGAATGAGGTCGGGTACTTTTTGAAGGGAAACAACATCTGAACCAACAAGTTCATTTTGTGCTAATTCTTCTTGAGTAGTTTGTTTTTGGGCACCAACTTTAACACCGCTAAAATCATTCACGCTTGTAAATTTATCTTTGTCCGTTTTTCTAACCACAACACGTTGTTGGACGAACATATATGGATCAGAAAAATCTACTTCTTTTTGGCGTTCTGGTGTTGGTGACATCCCAGAAATAATCATATCAATCTTGCCGGTTTTTAATGAGCCAAGCAAGCTATCGAAGTTCATTTCTTTAATATCTAATTTAACATCTAAATCTTTGGCAATTTTTTCGGCAATGCTTACATCAAAACCAACGACTTTATCTTTACCGTCGATTGTTTGATGAAATTCATACGGTGGATAGTCAGCGGAAAGTCCGACTGTTAATACACCTTTTTCTTGAATTTTAGTTAAGGTTTCATCCTTAGTATCAGCGGCGAACACAGTAGTGAAGCCAGAAAATACAACTATAAAAACAAGTAAAATTGCTGCGAACTTTTGTAATAAATGCTTCTGCATAAGTACAACTCCCTTTGGTATTTGAGTAATGTATAATAAATGTTTCGTTATTATCGATGTTTATTATAATACATCAAAATGAGTAAATATGCAATATGTTTTTAAAATAATCTTGTTTTTACGTATAATTATTAGTTTTATTCAAAAAAATGTATAAAAAGAGCCTCGCATAAGCAAGGCTCTAAAGTTTATTAAAGAATGAATCTTAGTACATAGAAGATAAGTGCTGCAATGGTTGCAGAAATAGGAAGTGTGATAACCCATGTGATAATCATGCGTTGTGCAGTATCCCATTTGACACCTTTCACACGGTGAGCTGTTCCAACACCAAGGATAGAAGAGCTGATTACGTGCGTTGTACTAACTGGTAAATGAATGAAAGTGGCACCGAAAATAATGATAACGGAACTTAAATCAGCCGCTACACCATTAACTGGTTTGATTTTCATGATTTTACCGCCGACAGTTTTGATGATTTTCCAACCACCAATACTTGTACCAATCGCCATAGCAATCGCACAGGATACTTGAACCCATAATTGCACATCATCGGTTGTTTGGAAACCACTAGCAATTAATGCCATTGTGATAATCCCCATTGATTTTTGTGCATCATTTGTTCCGTGTGTGTAAGATTGTAGCGCAGCAGTTCCGACTTGAATCATCCGGAAGCGCCGATTGGTCGTGGCTAAGTTTAAGTTCTTCAAGAAAATCTTGAAGAGTGAATATATCGTGTAACCGACTACGAAAGCAAGTACAGGAGATACTAATAAACCAACAATGATTTTAGTAAATCCGCTGTATTCAATTGCTGCAAATCCGGCTGATGCAATTGCTGCACCGGCGATGGAACCAATCAAGGCATGAGAGGAACTACTAGGAATTCCGAAATACCAAGTGATTAAATTCCATGCAATAGCTGAAAGTAATGCTGCTAAAATAACAAGTTCCCCGTGATCTAAGGCGAATGGGTTAACAATGTCTTTTGTAATTGTTTTAGCAACCCCTGTGAATGAAATAGCACCCACAAAGTTCATTACGGCAGCGAGAATAATCGCATGTCGTGGTTTTAAGGCTTTTGTAGAGACACTAGTCGCAATGGCGTTAGCTGTATCATGAAACCCGTTAATTAGGTCAAATGCTAGCGCGGCAAGTACGATGACGAGGGTGATGAGAAACATTCCTTCCATCTATCTAGGCCCCTTACGCATTTTTCATGACAATTGATTCAAGCGTATTAGCAACGCTTTGACAACTATCAGCAATGTCTTCTAATTTTTCATAAACTTCTCTTAGACGAATAAGTTTAATTGGATCTTTTTCGTTTTGGAAAAGTTGGATTAGTGATTCGCGGTAAACATCATCACATTGAGATTCGTAATCTTTAATTTGAATCGCAAGTTTACGAACATCTTTAAGTTTTTTATCAAAAACAAGATCAACTGCTTTTTCAATTTCAACAGTGCTTGCTTGAATAGCTTGGATAAATTTAGTCATGTATTCATCATAATGAGTGATTTGGCAGATTTCTAGTGAGAAAGCTGTTTCATCAAGTGCATCCATCACGTCGTCTAGGCGGTTAGTTAGTTCTAACATATCCTCACGTTCGATTGGTGTAATGAAAGCGTCGTTTAATTCCATAATCATTTTGTGAACCATGGAGTCCCCAGCTGTTTCATATTCTTTGATTTTATTCGAGAAAGTATGTAGATCCTCCACCGAATTAATGTTGTAAGTTGCAAAGAAATTTGCACCTTCATGTAAATTTACTGCAATGTCATGCAACAACGAAGCAAAACGGTCTTTTTTATTTTTAAAAGCCATTTTCTTAATTCCCCCGATCATTTTTGGTCATTAATAATCAGCTCGCTTTTACTTTGAAAAGGGAGCTTTTTTCTTAACGATAAGTTAACAAAAATTAATAAAAAACTTGATAGATCTTTACCACAAATTAATACTAACATAGGATGGGAATAAATAGGAAACTTTTTTTTGATGGTTCTGCAAATAAACGTTCTGATAGCGTTTCCAATGGCTGTTTTTAGGTATTTCACTAAATGAATAAAAAAAGTAGATTTTTTGTGGCTTTTTATTAGGAGAGTAAGGCGCATTTCGGTATACTGGTTTTAAAATATAAATTTGCGAAAATAGTGTATAATTCATTTAAGAGAAAAAGTTCACAAAACAGTTTTCGTGAGGAGGGTTTCGTTTTGACAAAAACTTTACAAGACAGAATGATACTGCCGGGGAATGAGACAATTCCTTATATTGGACTTGGTGTGTTTCAAGTAAAAGAACAGGAATTTATCGCTGGTGCTGTGGAGAAGGCCATTGAAGTTGGTTATCGGTTATTTGATACGGCGGCAGTTTATAATAATGAGGCAATTGTTGGACAAGCGATTGCGGATAGTGCGGTTTCGCGCGAAGAATTATTTATTAGCTCGAAAGTGTGGAACGGCGACCTTGGCTACGATGAGACGTTATTTGCGTTTGAGCGGACGCTGGGTAATTTGAAACTGGATTATTTGGATTTATATTTGATTCACTGGCCAGTTGCGGGGAAATACCGTGATTCTTGGCGGGCGATGGAACGGCTGCATGATGAAAAATTGATTAAATCGATTGGGGTTGCGAATTTCAAGCAACATCATTTAAGTGATTTATTGGTCGCTGCAAATGAAAAACCAGTGTTAAATCAAGTGGAAACGCATCCACTTTTACCGCAAAATGATCTTCGGAAATATTTGGCGGAACAAAATATCGCGCATGCTGCTTGGTCGCCACTTGCTAAGGGGATTTTAATGCAAAATCCGGTGATTACGGAAATTGCGAAAAAACATCAAGCTTCTGTGGACCAAGTGATTCTACAATGGCATTTGAACCGCAATACGATTATTTTTCCGAAGTCGATTACTTCTAGTCGAATTGAAGAAAATTCGCGCTTGTCGTATTTTCAATTGGATGCAAGCGATATGGAGAAAATTGATCGCCTGGAAACTGGCAAACGTGTTGGGCCGGATCCGGATGATTTAGAATACTTTTTAAGTAGCATTGAACGAGAACGTGCTTATTTAACAGGCGGGAGAACAGAATGATAGATATTCAAACGTTATTTCGCGCTAACGGTTCACCTCAAGATGCGATCCCGATGGAAGCTTACATGAAAAATCAATTTACTTTTCTAGGGATTAGAGCCGGCGAACGGAAAAAATTAGTAGCGACATTTTTGAAAGAAAATGGGACGCCGGTGGATTTGCTTGGACTTGCCGCTACCTTATTTGCGGAAGAGGAGCGCGAATTTCAATATGTGGCGATTGATTTATTGAGCCGTTATGGTAAAAAGCAACCGAGTGAAGCGATAGAAGTCTATGAAAAATTAATTGTGACGAAATCTTGGTGGGACACGGTAGATGGCTTGGCGGGAACGGTTGTAAGCAATCATTTCAAACTATATCCAGAACTGATTCCCACTTATAATGAAGCGTGGATCAACGGAGATAATATTTGGCTCGCGCGAACAGCGATTTTATTTCAATTAAAATATAAAGAGCAAACCGATGTGGAATTGTTATTTTCCAACTGCGAAAAATGGCTTGGTTCCAAAGAGTTTTTTATTCAAAAAGCAATTGGTTGGGCGCTTAGACAATATGCGAAAGTGGATAGTGAGGCTGTTCGTCAGTTTGTAAATAGCCATCCACTTGCGCCGTTAAGCCGAAGAGAAGCACTTAAACATATCGGGGAGGCGTAAAATGTTACATCACGTGGAACTTTATGTTGCTGACTTAGAAAAAAGTCGTTTGTTTTGGTCGGAACTGTTAGAAGAGCTTTCTTATGAGTTATATCAGACGTGGAATGAAGGTTTTAGTTATAAGTTCGGGGAGACGTATTTAGTGTTTGTACAAGCCGAGGAACCGTTTCTTGTGGAAGGGTATCACCGCAAACGAGTTGGCCTTAATCATTTAGCTTTTCATGGTGGTACCAAAGAACGAATTGATGAGTTTCGGGCTAAATTAAAAGCAAAAGGAATCAGGCTTCTATATGAAGACCGATATCCTTTTGCTGGTGGTAAAAATCATTATGCCGTATTTTTTGAGGATCCAGATGGCATGAAAGTAGAAATTTGTACAGAAGTCACAGCGTAATGTTGTGGCTTTTTAAAATATCCAATCATCCCCGGCTGGTGCAGAAAAGTTCATTTCTTTGCCTTTGAAAGGATGGTTTAAATGTAATTTCTCGGCATGCAGCATGATGCGATTGGCACGAGGTGAGCCGCCGTAAAGCGTATCGCCAATGATTGGATGACCGATACCACTTAAATGAACGCGGATTTGGTGTGTCCGGCCAGTTTCGATTTGGCATTCTACAAGGGAAGTGTTTTTTTCGTTATCATTTTCTAGTACTTTTACATGGGTTACAGCGGGTTGGCCGTATGGGCTGATTTGGCGTCTAGAACCGTGGTGGCGATCTTCACCAATTGGTTTATTAATCGTTTGCATCACAAGTCCCCAAGTGCCGTCAACAGCTGCAAGATAAGTCCGGTGAATTGCTCTATTTTCCATTTGCCATGATAGGCCAGCAATCGCTAATTTATTTTTAGCAAAGAGAACTAGTCCAGATGTTGTTTGATCGAGCCGATGTACAGCTAAGGCATTCGCTTCTTGGCCTGTTTTTTCTAAATAATATTGCACCGCATTCGCGCATGTATCTCTTTCGTAACTATCATTCGGGTGCGTTTTCATACCAACAGGTTTATTCACGACAAGTAAAAAATCATCTTCATAAATAATTTCTAAATCATACGCGTAAACCGGAATTTTTTCGTGCAAAATGATTGGCAAAGAAAGACTCGCACCAACAAAAAGTGGCGTATTCCAATCCTCAAGTGGCTTATTGTTAAGCAACACATCTTGAGACATGCGAATTTCATGGCGTGCTTTTTTTCCTAGATGGAATTTTTCTTGCAAAATAGTTGTTAGTGAAAGGCCTTCCCAATCTTCTAAAATGGGTAATGTTACATGTGTCATATTCGTATCATCCGTTCTAATTTGAATTTTTTATTATTATTTGTCTCGCAATTGCTTTGGCGACAAACCAGTATGTCTTTTAAAAGTCGTTGAAAAATGGGAGGGATTTGGAAAGCCGGACAGTTTCCCGATAGTTTCAATGGACTGATCGGAATGAAGTAGCTGCTGTTTTGCAAAGTCAATCCGAACATTCTCAAGATACGTAATAGGTGTAATCGTCGTAATCCGCTTAAACGTTCGATGTAAATGATAAGGGCTCCCGTGGCAATCATCCGCAATTATTTGTAAAGTAAGTGGACGAGCAAAATTTTCCTTAATATAGCTTTCGATGTTAGTGACCCACTCGGTATCAGGTAGCGCATTACCACCAGATTTGCATCGCTTGCAAGCGCGATATCCATTTGAAAAAGCTTCCTCCGCACTATGAAAAATGACAATATTTTCTTTTTTAGGCAATCGTGATTTACAAGAAGGATAGCAAAAAATCTTCGTTGACGTAACTCCGTAGAAAAAAGAGCCATCAGCAGTCTTGTCATTCGTTGCAATTGCTTGCCATCTTTTTTTGGTTAAGTAATAATCCGACAATGTTATCACCTCAACTTCTTATTAATCATAAACGTTATCAGACTAAATTGCGAGGAAAACTTTTCTAATCTTGCTTTTATAACGATAGTACATAGGAAATCCACCTAATTAAGCGTATAATTAATGACAGAAAGAGGTGAAGAGAATGGCGACATTATACTATGATACAATCCACTTTTCAGAAAAAGAGCTTTATTTCGCCGCGACAGATGTAGGGCTAGTTTATATTGGAACACAAGAAGAACAAATCCAATCAGCCAAGTTTGCCCCAGAAAAGATGACACTATATAAAGAAGAAATCCGAGCTTATTTGAACGGCGAACGTACGCAATTTACTGTACCAATTGATTTAGCAGCGACTCCTTTGCAACTCGAGGTGTTTAACGCATTACAAGCCATACCTTATGGAGAAACGCGAACCTACACAGAAATCGCCGAGCAAATCAACCGTCCTAAAGCTGTTCGCGCCGTAGGAACAGCAATTGGCAAAAACCCACTACTTTTAGTCATACCTTGCCACAGAGTTATTGGCAAAAATGGCAAATTAACTGGTTATAGCGGCGGAATAGCGATGAAAGAAGCATTGCTAACACTAGAAAAATAAAGCTTAAATCAATTCTCTTTTTAATATGAGAATTGATTTATTTTTTTATCTACTGTACTATAGTAACTAGTACAATTAGTTCTCTATAGTAGAGTTCATGAAAGCAGGGGGAGAGATGTTTAAGATTAACACAAAAAGTCAACTACCGATTTATGAACAGATCGTCCAAATAATTAAAGAACAAGTTGTCAAAGGGATATTAAAAGAAGGCGAAAAGATACTGTCGATACGTGAATTTGCTAGTAGAATAGGAGTGAATCCAAACACTGTGAGTAAAGCTTACCAAGAATTAGAACGGCAAGAAGTCATCGTCACGGTCAAAGGAAAAGGAACCTTTATAGCGAATCAAACCGATAAAGTTAATTCGCCAAAAAAGTTAGCAGAGACAAAAGTAAAGTTAAAAGAAACGATACTCGATTTAGTTTACCTTGGAATTAATGTAGAGGAAATACATAGATTATCAGATGAATATAGTCAAGACATCATTGGAGGTGACGTGGTTGAAGGTTGATGAGCTTAGTAAAAAAATTGATGGAAAACTCTTATTGGATAAAATAACATTCGAAGTAAAACCAGGAGACATTGTTGGGATAGTTGGACGGAACGGCGTAGGTAAAACAACTCTTTTTCGGACGATAATGGGTTTTTATATCCCAGACGAGGGAGATGTATACCTAGATGAACCTTTGAGCAAAAATCCGCAGTTAAAGCAAAGAATGTTTATGCTTCAAGATAATTTAAGTTGTTGGGATGGTTATAAAATTCCAACGATTAAAAAATTCTATCAAAAAACATATCCATTATTTGATGGAGCGAAGTTTGATGATTTGATGAAGCAAGTCAATCTAGCCACAGATGTAAAATTTCAAAATTATTCTAAAGGAATGAAAGGACTGTTTGGCCTTGTTTTGGCACTTTCTATAGGAGCCGATTATATTTTACTCGATGAACCAATGGAAGGCCTTGATGTGATTGCTCAAAAGAAAATTATGGGCATATTGTTAGAAGAAGTGGAAAAACGGAAATTAGGAATTATTATTTCTTCGCACCGTTTAGATGATTTAGATCCGATTGCTGATTATATCCATATTTTGCAAGATAATCATATTGAAGAATCGTATCATCTGGAATCACTTCGAGAGCAAGCCGTTAAAATCCAAATCGCTTTTGAAAATAAAAAAATACCACCTATTTTACTAGAAAATGGGAAAATAATTAATAAGTACGGCCGTGTATATACTATTTTATTCCGAGATATGAATACGGAACTGTATGCGGCAATTAAAAAAGAAAAACCGATTTTCATGGATGAACTCGCTGTTACGCTGGAAGACCTGTTTATCTACCATCTAGAAGAACAAGGAGGCGAGAAAGCATGAGTACAGGACTTCTCTGGAAAGAATGGCGTCAGAATGCTTGGATTTTTATATTTATATTGATCGCTTTTATCGGCTCTGAAGCGACAACGGCGACGAATACAGTGAGTTTATTTAACGATAATTATAAATATTTTCAGTCAGAAGAATTTCAAAAATTAAATTCAACTGGTCAAAAAATGACAGGCAATGAAATAAAAAATGATTTAAGTTTAACGCCATATGATTTTGAAGGAAATTTAGCACTTTTCTTCTACGTGTTTTTATTCTTAGGATTAAAATTAACCGTTTTTGAGAAAAATAAGCAGATGGATTATTTTACGTTTGGCTTACCTTATTCAAGGAGGCAAATA
Source organism: Listeria marthii (assembly GCF_014227425.1). Classification (NCBI taxonomy): domain Bacteria; kingdom Bacillati; phylum Bacillota; class Bacilli; order Caryophanales; family Listeriaceae; genus Listeria; species Listeria marthii. The sequence goes on along the minus strand of NZ_JAASWB010000001.1, from coordinate 450,561 downwards.
TTTTGGCATAAAATGTTTATTCCGCTCATTTTGATTTGCTTGATAGGCCCATTGATTATGCTTGGCAGGTTTATGTATATTTATCAGCAAATACCGGAAATATATTTACCAAGTGTGCCAGATGCGTTTATGTATATTGTTTCTTTTTCATTGCTATTTTTATTTTCTTACGTGTTAGCAATGGCGGTTGGGAATTTAGTCGGTGAAATCATTACAGCAGGTATAATTGCCATCGGATCAGTTATTAGCTTTCTATATATGTTCCCTGGAGCACTGACTAATTTGGTCGTTGGGTTTAAAGCTTACTTTGCGGGAAAAATAATTGCTGATGTCGATGGTGGTGCGGTGATGTTGTTTAATGCACTTCCGACCCCGATATTAAGAGGTGGAATGGTACTAGGAGAATTTATCGTTTTAATTGTTTTAACGATAGTAATGTTAATCATTAGTTGGTACGCAATGAAAACTGCTTCCTTAGAAAACAATGGTAGATTCTTAATGAATAACAAGTTCCGTTTACCGATATTAATTATTGGCTCGATTTATATTACTATTTGTTTAAGCGGTCATTATGCTAGTTTTGAATATGCTAAATTAATTACGACCGGGCAAGTTGTGGGCTTGTTAATCAAAATGATATTAATTTTAATTGCATCCGTTGTAGCTTTTTGGATACTTATGTACAAATGGAAAACGTTAAGGAAACATTAAAAAAAGGTCGAGAACTGGATTATCCAATTCTCGACCTTTTTTTATATATGATCACGTGCAAATTTTTTCTTTCTTGTAAACACAACCAGTAAGAGCGCTAATCCAAACAATGCGATCCCAGCATTTAGTAAGAAAATAGCGGCGATATCAACGCGGGAAATAGCTGCGGCGATTAATGGGATAATAAATACAGCAATCCCTTCAGCAATGGTGTAAAGACTCGTAACAAAGCCTTTTCCACGAGCCGAAACTTCTGCAAGTAGCGTTAACCCTAGTTGAATGATTCCTCCAGCAGAGAAATAACCAAGTAAGAAAGCGCCGACGATACATACAATTTCGCTTGGGAAAGCAAACAAAGTGAAGGAGATGAGCATTGTCATAGTGATGTAAGTGATTAAAATATACAACGTTCGCACGCCGCGGTTTCCTAAAACAAACGTTACGCACACACAGATAATCGCTCCGACACTCGCATAGCTGACAAGTAATCGTGAAGCATCATCGGTCATATGAATGACTTCTGAACCGTATTTAGCAATCCACTGGCTCATAATGTAAAGTAGCGTTTGAGCAACAAAACCAAATAAAATCAAACAAATCTCATCAACACTAAAATGAAATTTCTGCTTTTTCTCTTCAGCAAGTTCTGCTTCAAAATCTAATGGTTTCCCAACGGTCATTGGCGGGAAGGTGCGAGTTAAGGTGTAGAGCAAGTTAATTAGTAAGGTAGCGATTAAAACAATAAAGCTCCAGCCATACCACAAGTTGTTGGCCAAAATGAAAGCAATCATGAACGGTAAAAGGAATTGACCAGTTTGTACGAAAGCTTTTACAATAATGTTGGCAGAAGCAGCTTTTTTTGGATAAGCTTCCATAAGTGCGGGATAGGTTCCTGTGTCTAGGAAAGAATTAGCTATCCCAGCGGAAATCCCAAAAGCATAAGCAATAATTGTGTTTGGACTTAACAAAATACCGCCTAAAAAGACAATATAGAAAAACACACCGAGAATAACAGACAACTTTCGACCAAATTTATCGGATAGTTTCCCCGAAATAAATACAGCTAATAATTTACCAATCCCAAAGGAAGATACAACGCCGGCAGCACCAGCTAAATCTGTATGCCATTTTTGAGATAAAAAATCAATATTTTGTGCGATGATGATTAACGCCATACCATGAACGAAATAGTTCATATAAAGACCTAGTGATGTAGATAAATATTTATTTTTCATAGTCTGCTCTCCTTTATGTAATATGAGGTCCTTTTATTAGAAATGTCCTCTTTTTTAATAGATACATATAGATAAAATACATAAGTTTGTGCTTTACTTCACAAATGATATGTAAGTTCAACTGAGCAGGTGAATGCTCAGTTGAATAATCAATTATTTAGTTGCAATTTTAGATTCGTTTTTATAACGCATGTTGACGAAGATTGCTAGTAGGATACCAATAACAGTTATCGCTACATTGAATAATAACACATATTTCGGACCTTCGATACCACCAGCTTTAGTAATATAGCTCGCTACGTTTAAAACGATGTAGTTTGCTAGGCTGGAAGAAATCATTACAATCGAAGTGATTTTCCCTTTGTTCGTAGGGAAGAATTCATTGGCAGTCGATACAGCTAGTTGAAGAACCCCACCAGCAGCAGCGTATCCGATAACAAATCCACCAATCAGACAAATAGTTGGCGTTTGAACGATGTAAATAATTAGTAGCATTAATGTTGCGATTGCTGGATAAAGAATCAAAATTCGTACTGGTAAAATAAATTTCTTCACGAGAACAGCAGTGATTAAAATCGCGCACATTGTTCCTAGTGAGTAGAATGATTGAATTTTACTTGGATCAGCCATACCGTACAATTTCCCAAGTTCTTGGTTACAGTTTAACCATAGTTGGAAAGTGGAAGTACAGGTGAAACCGATACCGATAATTGCCCAACTTGTTGCATTGAATTTCATTTTCGCTGGTTTTGCTTTTTCGCCGCCAACATTGTTGTTCATTGGAGGGAACGGCATAAACGCGATAATTAAACCATCAATAACGATTAAAGCCATTGTAATAATGAATAGTGTGCGGAATGACATATTTGCCGCTGCAACCATACCGATTGCGAAAGGTAATACGAATTGCCCGATAGAAATGGAGAATTTAGTAAACATGTTGGCAATCGCGCCATTTTTTGTGAAAATTTCTAAAACAGATGGTGTTACAGCTGTGTCTAAGAATGAGTTCGCAGCTCCTCCGACAAAAGCGAAAGCGTAAGCGATATACATATTTGGTGCAAATGCTAGACCGATGAAATAAATGGCATATAAACCAACACCGATTAATGCGGAAGGTTTACGCCCAAATTTATCTGAAAAAGGTCCGGAAATTGGTAATGTAAGTAAGCGTCCTAGGCCAAGTGCAGCGATAACGGCGATAACCATACTAACATCAAATGTGCCGTCAGAAAGCGTGTCTGCTCCCCATACTCCGGCGAAATCTTGTTTGTATTGGCCAAGAATGGATACCCCAATACCGTGAATAAAATAAGTAAAATAAAGTGCTATTGCTGTTGGATAAAATCTTTTTGCGTTCATTTTTTTCTCCTCTCGAAATCCTGATGAATTTATTAGTTAAAATATAGATCCTTTACTTCTGAAACTGGCATATCTTCTCCAGTAAACAGTTTATATGCTTCGGCGCCTTGCCACAAAAGCATTCCTAGTCCGCCAACTATTTTACAACCAGCAGCTTCTGCGTCTAGTAATAGTTTGGTTTTCTTAGGGTTATAGACAATATCTGTCACGATGAGTTCTTTTCTAAAAACAGATGTATTATTGATTGGTGTTTCGTGTTCATTTGGATGCATACCAACGAGTGTTGCGTTGACAAGGATATCACTGGTTGCAATTTCCGCATGTAATTTTTCTGTATCGTTCAAATCATAAATATGTACGATGCAATGTGGTACTTCTTGTTTTATCGAAGTAATCGTTTGTTTGGCTTTTTCATAAAAAGCGTCTTTAATATTAAAAATGGTGATTTCCTTGGCCCCATTAAGTGCGCACTGGACTTGGATTGCTGTAGCCGCGCCACCAGCACCGATTATAGTCATTTTTTTACCGGCAACATCGACATGAGCGTCTCGTAAATTTGCAACAAAACCAAGGCCGTCTGTGATATGCCCGGTTAGTTTCCCGTTTTCATTTACGATAGTGTTAACAGCGCCAATCATCCGAGCAGCAGGGGAAAGGTCATCCATGTATTTTAAAACTTCACTTTTACAAGGCATGGTTACGTTTGAACCACGAAGGTTGAATGTTTTGATTGCACTGATCGCATCAGCAACTTTTTCAATAGGAGTATCAAAGGCAAGGTAAGCATAATCCAAACCTGCTTTTTGAAAACTGTAATTATACATAACTGGAGATTTTGAATGGTCTATGGGTGTCCCAATTAAGCCAAGAAGCCTAGTCGTTCCTGAAATTCTATTTTCCATTTTTTGTTACCTCCGAATAATTCCTACTCGCTGCTTGAACAACGAGTAGGACAGCAAATTATAATTGTAATACAGCGTCTAGTGCTTCTTTTGTTGCGTCTAATGCCCGGCGTGCGCGAACGGCATCACCAATCACATAGGTTTCGGGTACGATTTCCTTGATAGCTTCTTCTAGTGGGTTATAAGCTCTTGACCCCATTGCTAGAACAACCGAGTCAAAACCGTCAATACGGTATTCTTTATCGTCAGCTAAGGAATACGTTACCCCATCTGTAAAGAAACTCGTGACTTTTGCGTTAGTAACACTTTTGATTTTATATTCATCAAAATCGCGCATCAGGAATTTGCGATGTTCGGAAATGACGTCTGCGCCGACTTCATCACGCAGTTCTACAACAGTTACGTCATGCCCAGCTTCACCTAAAAATGCAGCGGTCTCACTACCAACCATGCCGCCACCGACAACAAGTACCTTTTTGCCACAAGTTTCTTTCCCATCAAGTAAGTCAACTGCATGGATTAAGCCAGCATCTTCAATACCAGGAATTGGTAAAACGAGTGGGGTTGCGCCAGTCGCGATTATAACAGCATCTGGGGAAACTTCTTGAATAAGTTCGGTTGTAACAGGTGTATTCGTTTTAATTTCCACATCGAATTGCTCGCATTTTTTAATGTAGCTACGAACCATATTTGTTAAATCGCCTTTGCCGGGAGGATAGGCTGCTAAACGCATTTGGCCGCCAATCATATCAGATGCTTCATATACTGTCACATCATGACCACGGGATCCAGCTAGCCATCCGGCATAAAGTCCGCCAACGCCGCCACCAACAACTACCACTTTTTTACTTGGAGTTTTTGGTAGGTAGGCTTCGGATTCACGGCCGAGTAACGGATTTACTAAACAAGTAATTGGTTTGCCGGCATACATGTTAGCAACACAACCTTGAAGGCAAGCGATACAAGGAAGAAGTTCATCTAGTTTTCCAGCGGCAGCTTTATTTGGTGTTTCTGGATCCGCTAAAGATTGGCGTCCGAAAGCAACTAAATCAGCACGCCCTTCACGAACCATTAATTCGGCATAATGTGGCTCGGTGAAACGACCAACCGTAATAACTGGGATAGAAACAGCACGTTTAATTTGCGTTACAAGATCGGAACTAAAGCCAGCGTGCAAAACAGTAGGCGCCCACATGTATTCATCGCGGATATGGACGCTACGAGAAACATGTAGACCATCCAGACCACAATCCTCTAAATAAGCCGCAACCGTCGCGCTATCTTGAACGCTAAGCCCACCGTCCACGCCATCTGTACTATTAATCCGGCAGAGAATCGCGATAGAATGTCCAACCCGTTTACGAATACTTTCGATAATAAGTCGCGGCAATCGCATTCTATTTTCAAAACAACCACCAAATTCATCTACGCGTTTGTTCGTTCGGGCGGATAAGAAACTACTTACTAAATAACCATGCGCACAATGAACTTCAACTGCATCGGCACCAGCTTTTTTTGCTCGTAAAGCAGCTTCTCCGTATAGTTCAATTAATTCATATAATTCTTCGCGAGAAATGGCTTCCGGCGTATTTCGCCCAGCCGCAGACGCAATCGCAGAAGCAGCTTTTAAAGGAAAACCAGATACTTTGGAATTTCCTTCTGGTCCGGCGTGCTGCAATTGAACGGAGATTTTAGCGCCAGCATCGTGACATACATCAATCACGCGTTTAAAACTAGCAATTTGATGATCACTATAAAGGCAAGCTTTATTGGCCCCGCCTTTTGCCCGAACATCTACTACGGTCGCTTCAAACGTAATAAGTCCAAAACCACCAAGCGCCCGTTCTTTATAATAAGCAAGGGAAGTATCTGATAAAGTTCCATCTGTATTCGCATAGTTGTTACACATTGGTGATACTACAAATCGGTTAGGCACTTTCATCGGCCCGATATCAATGGGTGAAAACATCGAATTAAATTTCAAAACTAACACTTTCCTTTCAACAGGGAATCGTTCTGATACGTTACAATCTTCACATAAGCAGATAGGGGTTTACTTTGGAGCAATCTCTGGCCATGCTTCGTCTAACACTTTTTTAGTTGCATTATATACTTTAATTGCCGCATATTCTAAACCAGTTGCTACCATGGAGTCTGAGATAACTTCAACTCCCATAACACGCGGATGAACACCATGTTCTTTTAAAATTTTTGCAAAACCGACCGTATCGCCGTATCCTTCTCCAGGAGCTAAACGATCATGAAGGGATTCTTCGCGCAGTTCTTTGTACGGCGTTTCGTGAACGTCGCATAGTTGGATGGATACAATCCGGTCAGCAGGAACATTTTTGATAGATTCGGCTGTTTGGTTTGCTCGAGCCCAGTGCCATGTGTCGCAAATTAGCTGTGCGTTATCGCGGCCACATGCTTCGGCAACGCACCAAGCTGTTTGTAAGTCCGGAACACCACTGTATGGCATAAATTCTAAACCGATAATTAATTCTTCGGCCCGGTCACATAGTTCACCAAGCGCGACAATGATTTGTTCTTCAGGGAGTTTTTCAAGCAAGCCACAGTTAATATGTTTGACGCCAAATAATCGCGCCATATGAAAAGTGGTTTGCTCTTTCTTTTGTTGTTCCACCGTACGATCTTGGGCAGTGCCCCACTGTGTTATGTACTCGACTTCGGTTACTTTCATGTTGTGCTCGTCTAAAATTCGCAACATATCTTCGTCGGTTAATCCGGCAGCTAGTGCGTCAACATAGTTTTCTGCACGTAAGCCGATTCCGTCAAAACCATTTTCAGCAGCGACTTTGACACGTTTAGGAAAAGATACCTCCGTTCCAAGCGTGTAAGAGCTAATCGTGATGGGGCATTTTTTTAAGTTGCCATTTGCATTTGTCATAAAAATTATCTCCTCTCCATAATAAAAATTACAAGAAACTTTGATAACATTTTCACAAACACCAGCAAAAAAATAAATTCCACTAAATTAAAAATCTCTGATGTGATAACGCCTTCAATAGTTGAAAAATGAACTGGACAGTTAACCTATTCTACCGTATATTGGTTTTTAAGGAATAAGTTTATTTCACTGGCGTAACTACAGTTTAATTGTATTATGACTATTCCATAAAAACAAATTGGTATTATTCTATTAATTGATAGATAAATTGCATAGATAACTTTTAGTGAGGGGAGAAGGCATGAATTTACACCATTTACGTTATTTCGTCACATTGGCGCACATGGAGCATTACACAAAAGCAGCTGAAAAATTACTGATTACGCAACCTAGTTTAAGCCACGCAATTTCCTCTTTAGAACAAGAACTAGGCATCGCTTTATTTGAAAAAGAAGGCAGGAATATCGGGTTAAGTAAGGCGGGGAAAGTGTTTCTTGATTATGTGGAAGAGTCGTTAGATATGCTAGATACAGGCGTAGCAACTACCAAAAAAGCGGCAAATGGGGAAGGTCAGATCGACTTAGCTTTCTTGCAAACACTCGGAACCTCCCTCGTACCAAAGCTCGTTCAAGAATTCTTACAAACTGAACCAGAAAAGAACATCGATTTTGTTTTCCATACTGGCGTTTCGATTGATATCATTCAAGGCTTAAAAGAAAAGAAATTTGATATCGGCATCTGCTCCAAGCTAGAAAATGAACGCAATATCCATTTTACACCGATTGCCAAACAAGAATTAGTGCTAATCGTGCCAAAAAGTCATCCGCTAGCTGAGAAAGACTGGATTGATTTAAGCGAGACCGTCGATTATCCGCATATCGCTTTCTCGAAAAAAAGTGGATTACGACCGATTATCGATGAATTATTTAGAAAAATAGGCGCGGATTACAAAATCGCCTATGAAATCGAAGTAGATCAAGTTATTGCGGGAATGGTTGCGCAAAATTTTGGAATCGCGGTGGTTCCGAATATGCCAATTTTGAATTACATAGATGTGAAGGTGTTGCCAATTAGGAGTCCGAACTGGGAACGATCCTTTTATTTAGCAGTTGTGAAAAATCAGACGTTAACTCCGGCGGCAGAGAAATTCAAACAATTTATGTTACAGCATCGCATTTAAAAAAAGCTATCCCTTAAGTGGGATAGCTTTTTTAAATTAGTCATTCGTTTTTTTGATAATCTCGATATACTCAATATGGTGAGGTTCGCCTTGTTTTACGCGGAAAATAAAGCCATCGTAATCAATTTCATCCCCAACTTCGACTTCATAATTTTGCGTTAAGAACCAGCCGCCGATTGTGTCGACTTCTTCTTCCTCGATTTCTGTACCTAAAATATTGTTTACTTCATCAATCAGAAGTTTCGCATCAACAATATAGTGTCCGTCTTTGATTTTGCGAATTTCTGGAATTTCATCGGCATCAAATTCATCACGAATATCACCAACAATTTCCTCCACAATATCTTCTACCGTAACGAGCCCGGAAGTACCACCATATTCGTCAAGCAAAATCGCAATATGGGAACGTTCGCGCTGCATCCGGAATAGCAGTTCTTTAATCGGAATTGTTTCAATTACTCGGATAATCGGTTTCACGTAAGGATCGATGCTAAAACTTGGACTCGAGCCATGTTCGACATAGGCTGATAAAATTTCTTTTAAATTAAGTACGCCGATAACATGGTCTTTATCGCCATCAATAACAGGATAGCGCGTATAGCGTTCATTTTGCATAATGTCGGATAATTCGCCGATTGTAGAACCAGTATCAACGGTCACAATCTCGGTTCGTGGAATCATTACTTCTTTCGCCATGCGTTCATCAAAATCAAAAATCTTATTTACATAACGGAATTCCGATTGGTTGATTTCGCCGCTCTTATAACTCTCGCCGACGATGATTTTCAACTCGTCTTCGGTATGAGCGATTTCATGTTCAGAAGCAGGTTCTAAGCCAAAAAGACGCGCGATAAAAACCGCAGAACCATTTAAAACCCAAATGAACGGGAACATCACTTTGTAAAAAATATGCAACGGACGAGCTACCGCAAGTGCAACGGTTTCTGTTTTATCAATCGCCAATGTTTTCGGTACAAGTTCGCCGACAACCACGTGCAAGAATGTGATAAAAAGAAAGGCGATCGTGAAGGAAAGAATCGTAATAGCAGATTGCGGCAATTCCATTAAGCTGAATAATGGATGTAGGGCAGCTTCCACCGTAGATTCCCCTAACCAACCAAGTCCAAGGGAACTAATTGTTATCCCGAGTTGGCAGGCAGATAAGTAAGCGTTCAAATGATTATAAATATGTCTAGCAAGGACCGCACGTTTATCTTTCTCCGCAATTAATTGGTCCAAGCGGCTTGGTCGCATTTTAACAATCGCAAATTCTGTTGCCACGAAAAACGCTGATATAGCAATAAGTAAAGCTATAATTAAAAATTTAATGGTTAATATCAATAAATCGCCTTGACAGAAATAGTTTCTGCTAAGGCAAACACCTCCTAATTTAATATAAATAAGCTTATGATAAAACTATCTATATAGAAGAAAAACGGCCCTGGAAGAGAATTCCTCCAATGTATTGCTGCATATTTTTCATTCTAGTTAGATAATTTGTATGAATTAGTTTCTCTGCCCCATCGAATATTCCCTCCCAGCAAATGATACTTTAATCTAAATTATAGTTGACTTTACGGTTATTGACAACGAATATTATTCGAAAAATGGTTCGATATGCACTAAAGTAAATGCACCTTCAAACTTACTTCGGATTTTTTGTTCGACAATTTCAGTGATTTCATGACTCTTAACCACATTTAACTCCGGATCGACAGCAATCGTTGCATCAATCCAAATTCGATTTCCATTCATTCGCGCTTTAATATCAATAACTTTTTTCACATCAGGTACAGAAGCAATTAAATCATGAATCGTTTCGAGTTTAGAAACATCAAAGCCGTCCGTTAACGAATGAGCAGCATCGTAAAAAATTTTTACAGCTGTATAAACGATTAAAACGCCGACTAAAAAGGCTGTCACCGAATCAAGCCAAGGAACACCAAGTACCGCTCCGATAATTCCGATAAATGCGCCAAAACTAACAAATGCATCTGACCGATTATCATAAGCAGCAGCTCGCACTGCTTGGCTATCTATTTTTTTCGCAAGTTGGTGATTATATAAATAAACGCCGTACATAAACACGCCAGAAAATAGGGCGACGACAGCAGTTAACATTGATGGCGTCGCAAATTCTTTTTCAATGATATGTACAATCGAGCTCCAAATAACTTGGACACCAACCAAAAACATAATAATAGAAGCAATCAAAGAGCTGATTGTTTCTGTCCGTCGATGTCCATAGGAATGATCGGCATCAGGTGGAATTCGCGAAATTCGAAGGCCGATTAAAAGCGCCACAGAAGCGATAATATCCGTCGTGTTATTCAAGCCATCTGCAAGTAGGGCGTCGGAGTTTCCCAACTGACCAGCGACTATTTTTAACACAGCGAGAAACAAGTAAGCAAATATACTTAAAAATGCCGCTTTCTCAGCCTTTTTTAAATCGTTATACCCGTCCATTATGTATACTCCTTTCTGATTTAACATAAAAGTCCCGCCTACAAATGGCGGGACAACGAAATCTAAGCCTCTATCAATACGTGCTCTAAATTTTTTACTGATAAGGCAATGTTATCGCATACTTCTTGATAACTCGCCCATTTTTTGGGTAACGCTATTTCTTGTTCTGGATCATCAATGTCCCAATAAATAATTTTATCTTGTATGTTAGCTGGAAAATTTGGTGCAGTTTCATGTGCAGAATCATAAATTGTTACAATGAGATCAGCATCTGCCAGTAGTTCTGAGCTCGGGGAATAAGACAAGCTTTCAGGTGGCTCAATTGCAAACTCATTCAACGCTTCCGCAATAAATGGTGTCGCTTTGGATTTATGCCAAGAACCGCTAATGAATTTGACATTGCTAAGTGAAAGTCTCTTCGCCCAGGCTTCAGCAATGGCGCTTCGAATATGCGTTTGTGATAAAAAGTAGATCAGCTTTTGCGTCATATTCCAATTCCTTTCCGGCTTATTAATGCGTCCATGTAAAACGTCTGCCATTACTTGTTGTACACAGTATATAGGTGATTCTTATTACCAAAACACAAGTATTGGTAACAGTAATATCTACCCTTTTTAAACTACTAGAAACATTAAAATGAAGAAATTGTAAAAAAGAGGTTAACAAATATGTAGGAAATATGGATTATTACAAAATTATTACAAAAATCGGTCTAAAGTTGGTGGCATAAAGTTGCTTTTTAACGTAAAATACGTGTATAACTGTGTTTATAGTTTTAGTTAATACCGTGTAGAAAGATAGGAGAGTTACATGGACAAATTCAAACAACAACTTATTAAATACCTGAAATTATTCTTTGGTTTTATCGGAAAATGGATTAACAAAGGATGGCAGAAATTTAGACGCTTCTGGAAAAACAAACATATTGGCAAGATTTTTTTACTAGCTGGACTCGTATTCTTATTAAGTTTTATTATTTACCTTGTAGTGGTAGCAAAATCAGCTGATATCGACGCTTTGAAAAAAGGTCTAGAATCCGCCACGATTATTTATGACAAAGACGGAGACAAAGCTGGAGAACTTTCTTCCACGGACGCAACATTTGTATCCATCAATAAAATCTCTAAAAATCTTCAAAATGCTGTCGTTTCCATTGAAGATAGAAAATTTTACGAACATAAAGGCTTTGACTTAAAAGGAATTGCTCGGGCTGGCGTTAATTTAGTCAGCAGCGGAGGCATTTCTGGTGGTGGTAGTACTATCACGCAACAACTTGCCAAAAATGCGTTACTGACGCAAGAACAAACTTTTACACGAAAAGCGAAAGAAATTTTTATGGCTCGAGAAATCGAAAAAACCTACTCAAAAGACGAAATTATGGAAATGTACTTAAACCGCTCTTATTTTGGTAATGGAGAGTGGGGCGTCGAAAATGCTTCTTTAAAATATTTTGGTAAGTCAGCGGCAGATTTAAATATTCCAGAAGCTGCGACAATAGCTGGATTACTTCAAGCTCCAAGTGCATATGACCCCTACCAACATATCGACAAAGCAACGAACCGCCGGAATATGGTTTTAAATGCGATGGTCGAAACAGGCAATATAACAAAAGCAGAAGGCGAAAAATATAAAGCAACGAAAATTGTTTTAAACGATCAATCCAAAGATCCGCTTGCAAATAAATATCCATGGTATGTCGATGCAGTTATAAACGAAGCTGTTAATGAAGCAGATATAACACAAGACGAAATCATGCAAAAAGGGTATAAAATCTACACAGAATTAGATCAAAACTATCAAACATCTTTAGAAAAAGTCTACAATAACGATAATTTATTCCCATCGAATGCGAATGACGGTACATTAGTTCAATCTGGCGCAGTCTTAATGGACCCAGCAACTGGTGGGATTCGGGCTCTTGTTGGTGGTCGCGGCGAACACGTTTTCCGTGGTTTTAACCGAGCAACTCAAATGAAAGCTCAACCAGGTTCGACGATGAAACCTCTCGCAGTTTACACACCGGCGCTTCAAGCTGGTTACGATGTTGATTCAATGCTAAAAGATGAAAAAACGACTTACAAAGGAAACTATACACCAACCAATGTTGGCGGCGTTTATAGTGGAGAAGTTCCGATGTATAAAGCCGTTGCGAACTCGATTAATGCCCCGGCCGTTTGGTTGCTTGACCAAATTGGTATCGATAAAGGCGTTAAATCGGTTGAGAAGTTTGGTATTACAGTTCCCGAACAAGATAAAACACTAGGTCTTGCCCTCGGTGGTATGAGTAAAGGTGCTTCGCCAGTCGAAATCGCCACCGCTTATTCTACATTTGCCAATAATGGCGCAAAACCGGAATCACATATTATCACCAAAATTGTTGATCCATCAGGCAATACCGTTTACGAAAATGTGCCTAAAACGAAACAAATCATTTCGGAAACAGTTTCTAATGAAATGACATCCATGCTACTTGATGTTATCAACACAGGAACAGGCCGAAGTGCAGCTGTTTCAGGTCACGAAATGGCTGGGAAAACAGGTTCCACCCAAGTTCCATTTGATGATACTAACGGGACAAAAGATCAATGGTTTGTTGGTTATACACCAAACTTGGTCGGCGCCGTTTGGATGGGATTTGATAAAACCGACAAAGACCATTATTTAACAACAACAAGTTCTGCTGGCGTTTCCAGTTTGGCACACTACGTCATGAACAGCGGCTTACAATATCAGAAATCCACAGACTTTAGCACGAAGAGTGCCGCACAAGAAACCGCTGCGAAAAAAGAAGAGCAAGAAGCTACGAAGGATAGTGGTAGCGACTTCTGGAGCGGCGTGAAAGAAAAAGCAGATGAAGCCGGCGAAACAATCAAAAAAGGCGCCGATAAAGTAAAAGAATTTGGCGGAAAAGTTTCTGATGGAATTGGAAATTTAATTGATTCGATCGGTAATTGATTGAAAGCACATTTTACTAGTTAGATGCTAGTGAAATGTGCTTTTTTATATTGCATTAATATTATAACTGTTATACAATAAGTATAACAAAAGAATGAGGTGAAAACTTTGGATAAAACTCAAATAGCATTAATTATACCCGTATTTCTTCTTTACTTAGCACTATTATTAACCGCCATTATTGATTTAACTAAAAACTGGAATACACGCAAAAATCCAATCATTTGGCTAGTAGTTATTATTGTTATCAACGTCTTTGGCCCAATCGCCTATTTTATTTTTGGCCGAAAAGAGGATGCTAACTAATGAAAAAATTAGAAATCCAAGGACTAAAGAAAAAATACAATGGAAAATGGGTTATCAAGGGGATAGATTTAAGCATTAACGAAAAAGAATGTGTAGCTTTGATCGGTCCAAACGGCGCTGGTAAGTCAACGATGATTAACATGATTGTTCAAATACTAACCCAAGACGAAGGCCAAATCACTATCGATGGAATGGATGCTAAATCTGTCCGTGAGAAAATTGGATTTTTACCACAGTATCCAGAATTTTACGGTTGGATGAGCGCAGCAGAGTGTCTCCATTTTATGGGGAAATTATCTAATATGGAGAAAAAAGATTTAGCAGCGCGTATTCAAGAAGTTTTATTATTAGTTGGGCTAGAAGCGAGCGCGAACAAAAAAATTAGCACATTTTCTGGGGGCATGCGTCAACGTCTTGGAATTGCACAAGCCATCTTACACCGACCAGAACTACTAGTGCTAGACGAGCCAGTTTCCGCGCTTGACCCAATTGGTCGCCGCGAAATGATGCTCCTTTTAGACAAACTAAAAACAGAAATTACGATTTTATTTTCAACGCATATTTTAAAAGATGCAGAAGAAATTTGTGACCGCATTGCCATCATTAAAAATGGCGAATTAGTCGCAGATAACACAGTGGCACAGCTGATGAAAGAAGAAAGTTCTCCCGTATTTGATGTCGAATTAAATGGCGATAGCGATGCTTGGCAAAAAGAGCTTCTTCAAAATAACTATGTAGAAAAAATCGAAAAAGTGGGGACAGTATATCAAGTATATACGACTAACCAAAAAGCAGGAGCAGAAGCCATTTTGAGTTCCTTGCTAAACATAGACGGTGAGTTTATTCGCATCGAAAACAGACATCAAAGCTTAGAAGAAATTTTTATGGAGAAGGTGGGCAAATGACACATTTTAACGCTTTACTAGCAAAAGAATGGCTAGAACAACGTCGGAGTTTAAAAATTATTTGGCTCCCCATCGTATTCGCTTTGCTCGGACTCACCCAACCATTAATGATTTATTTTTTACCGGAAATATTGAAAGCCGTTGGGACTGGCGCAGAAACGGAGCAAGTCGTTGCTTTGATGGGAAATCAATCGGCGCAGGAAGTAATGGCGCAAACACTTGGTTCTCAATTTGATCAAATTGGTATTATCATTATTATCGTTGTCGCGATGGCTTGCATTCAAAATGATCGCACGAGAGGGATGCTCGCGTTTATTATGACGCGGCCCGTGAGTGCTGTAGAATACGTGTTATCTAAATGGGTCATGCAATGCGTGGTTGGTTTAAGTTCGCTTTTAATTGGCTACGTGCTAGCGGCTTATTATACGTACTTTTTATTTGGCGAGTTAGCGGTTCAATCTTTAGTGGAAGGCTTTTTAGTGTATGCGCTTTGGTTTGTTTTCGTGATTAGCCTTGTTGTTTTTGCGAGCGCTGTTTTTGATAGTAATGCGGTTGTGGCAATGCTTAGCGTATTTATCGCGATTGTGCTTGGAGTCATTAGTGGTTTTGGTGGTTGGATTCAAATGTTCAATCCAGCGTATTTAAGCAAAAATGCCACTATGCTAATTATGTCAGAAAAGACAATGGATTACTTTATCCCGTCGCTCTGCATCACTGTCGCATGGATCGTTTTACTTGTAAGCCTGACTATTTTAATGATTAAAATGAAACCTCTGTCAAAAACGGAATAGCGAACATTATTCGTGAGTTTTGCGAAAACATCCGGTTTATACTAAAATAGAATAAAAAGGGGTGGCGAAATGGAACGAATCGAGCGAGATACACTTGGAGAAATTTCCGTAGATGCGGCTAAATATTGGGGAGCACAAACAGAACGTAGTAGAAGGAATTTCGCTATTGGTGATAATCAAATGCCAATCGAAATTATCTATGCTTTTGCCCAGTTAAAGAAAGCCACAGCGAAAGTAAACGCAGCGGAAGGCAAATTACCCGAAGAAAAAGCATTAGCAATTGGTAGCGTTTGTGACCAAATCATTCAAGGCAAGTTAGATGAACATTTTCCTTTAGTTGTTTGGCAAACGGGAAGCGGGACACAGAGCAATATGAATGTTAATGAGGTTATCGCGCATGTTGCCAATCTAACTCTAGGCACGGGACAGATTCATCCGAATGATGATGTCAACATGTCGCAAAGCTCGAATGATACGTTCCCAACAGCGATGCACATTGCCGCTTACGGAGCTATAGTAACAAACCTTTTACCAGAAATCACTAAAATGGAAGCCGTTTTAACAGAGAAGAAAAATAAGTATATGCAGCTCGTTAAAATTGGTCGAACCCATTTACAAGACGCAACCCCGTTAACACTCGGACAGGAAATTAGCGGCTGGGAAGCGTGCCTAACAAATAATAAAAATTATCTTGAATCAAGTATGAAAGCCATTTTACCGCTGGCGATTGGCGGAACAGCAGTTGGAACAGGGCTAAATGCTTCACGCGATTTTGGGGATAAAGTAGCCGAAGAATTAATGAAACAAACCGGATATCCTTTTACATCTGATTCCAATAAATATTTTGCCTTAACTAGCCATAGTCCGATTAATTTTGTTCATGGGGCGATTCGTAGCCTTGCTTCGGATCTAATGAAAATTGCTAATGACATTCGTTTTCTAGCAAGCGGACCTCGTAGCGGCATTGGCGAGCTGACGATTCCTGCCAATGAGCCAGGTAGCTCGATTATGCCGGGAAAAGTGAATCCTACGCAGTGTGAGGCGATAACGATGGTTGCGGCACAAGTAATGGGAAATGATACGACAATCAATGTTGCTGCGAGCCAAGGAAACTTTGAACTCAATGTGTATAAGCCAGTAATTATTTTTAATTTCCTAGAGTCTGTCAAACTTCTTTCAGACAGCATGCGCTCGTTCCGAATTCATTGTTTAGAAGGACTTACCGCAAACGAAAGCGTCATTGAAACGAAAGTAAATGACTCGTTAATGCTAGTCACAGCCTTAAATCCGCACATTGGTTATGAAAAAGCTGCCAAGATTGCCAAACTAGCTTTTGATGAAAATACCACGTTAAAAGAAGCGGCAATCAAAACTGGTTTTGTTAGCGAAGCGGAATTTGATTTATGGATAGATCCGCTAAAAATGACTAATTTGTAATCTCATACTTTAGAATGAACTTCCCTAGAAACAATTGTTGTCTAGGGATTTTTCACGTATAATGAAACCACTTTTACTAGACAAATATTAGGAGATGCAAACATGTCAGTGTTATTTACGATACTTTTAATGGCAGTGATTGGTGGATTTATCGGAGCCATGACGAATTATATCGCCATCCGAATGCTTTTCCGCCCGTACAAAGCCATTTACCTTTTCAATAAACGATTACCATTTACACCAGGACTTATTCCAAAACGACGCGATGAACTAGCTGAACACATCGGAAAAGTGGTCGTGAGCCATTTACTAACAGAAGACGCTATTCGCGCCCGACTGCTGGATGAAACTTTGCAAAAAGAAATAACCGAAACAATCACAAAAATGTTCCATGAAAAAATGCAACTAGAAACGACGCCTAATGAATTACTACATCATTTCGGATATGAAAATGCAGAAGTACGCTCCATTGCGTGGCTAGAAACAACACTAGAAAAAGAAATCAACCACTTTTTAACAGCAAAAAAAACCACCCAAATGAGCGATTTAATTCCAGCTATGTTAGAGACAGAACTTGCAACCAAGCTTCCCCATGTAACAGAAAGAATTACGAGCAAAATGTCCGTTTTTATCGCAAGTGAAGAAGGTAAAATACAAATTAAACAAATGCTACAAAAATTCTTTGAAGAACACGGGAAAATGGGTAGTATGGCTAGAATGTTCATCAATGTTGATAGCTTCTCTGAAAAAATTCAACAAGAAGGCTTAAAACTTATCAACCAAGAAGACACGAAAAACCTCATCAACCAACTACTAACAACAGAATGGCACAATTTTGAAGCGAAAGAATTACAAGAACTTATTCCGACAGAAAAACAAGCACATTTGGCAGGACAGCTGACTTCTGAACTAATTCAAGCAGTTCCACACGATAAACTATTTAATCAACCAATCCAAGCGATGCTAAGCAATTACGAAGCCGCCATTACAGAAAAAATGATTCCTTTTGTTGTAGAGCGAATGCTTGATTTTGTAGCGACGCATAGCGCGGATATAGTAGAACGAATGGATTTAGCAAAACTTGTCGAAACACAAATCGCTACTTTTTCTTTACCTGAAATTGAAAAACTAGTCGTTGAAATATCCGGAAGAGAATTAAAAATGATTACTTATTTAGGTGGGATTTTAGGAGGATTTATTGGAATTATTCAAGGGATTCTCGCAATGTGGATTTAGTTCTTTTATACTGGAATAACCGGCGACTTTTTGTTATAGTGAAACAGAAGTGACAAATACAGATATTTGGAGGATTTATCAATGGCAGTTAATATTTATGATTTAGCACATGATTTAGACAAAGGAATTCGTGAAACACCTGAATTCATCAGTTTACAAGATGCATACCGTGAAGTAAACGAAAATGCTGACGCAAAAGCAAAATTCGAACGTTTCCGTGATGTTCAAGTAACAATCCAAGAAAAACAAATGACTGGTCAAGAAATTGACGACGAAACAGTAGATGTAGCACAACAAGTTGCTCAAGAAGTTCAAGAAAACGAACTAATTGTGAAACTAATGGAAAAAGAACAAGCGATGAGCATGATTATCAATGATCTAAACCGCATCATCATGACACCATTACAAGATTTATATAATGTGGCAAACGACTAATTTATATGAATCGAAGTGGCGCGATTATTTGTTATTTATTTAGCAAATAATAGCGCCACTTTTTTATTTGAAATGCTTGTACGTGAAGCAATAGTAAGGTATAATAGGAACGTATATTCGGTTTTTGAGAAGGAGGCGAAAGTCATGAAAGAAATCAAATTTTTACATATAGCAGATTTGCATTTAGATAGTCCTTTCATTGGACTTTCGACGCTACCACAGCCGCTTTTTTCTGCCGTACAAGAAAGCACATTTCAATCGTTAGAACGAATAACAACCATAGCAATCAAAGAAGCCGTTGATTTCGTTTTAATTGCGGGAGATATTTATGATAGTGAAGACCAAAGTGTCCGTGCTCAAGCGCGCTTTTTAAAAGAAATGAAGCGATTAGAAGCCGCTAATATTAACGTTTTTATGATTCACGGTAATCATGATTTTATAGAAAAACATAAAGAAAAGTTGGCACTACCAAACAATGTGCATGTTTTTCCGGAACAGGTTGAAGTAACATCACTCCAAACAGCTAGCGGTGTTCATGTCCATCTTTATGGATTTAGCTATAATGAACGCCACATCCGCTCAAGCCGCGTAGATGAATACAAGGTGCAAGGAGATGCAGATTTCCATATTGCTTTACTGCACGGTTCTGAAGTATCCAGTAGCGAAGAACATGATGTCTACGCTCCATTTCGAGTGCAAGAAATCAGCAAAAAAGGCTTTGACTACTGGGCGCTCGGTCATATTCATAAACGCCAATTGCTTGCGGAG
The DNA here is from genome assembly GCF_014227425.1 of Listeria marthii. NCBI lineage: Bacteria > Bacillati > Bacillota > Bacilli > Caryophanales > Listeriaceae > Listeria > Listeria marthii. Next base: position 430,964 of record NZ_JAASWB010000001.1, on the reverse strand, counting down.
TTTCCTAGCATTTATTACCCGGGAAATATCCAAGGTCGAAATCGTAAAGAGTCAGGCGAAAAAGGTGCAAGTATTATCACTTTATCAGAAGCAAACACGACCATTGATTTCATCGAAACGAGCCCGATTATTTGGGAAGAAGTCATAATTTCTTTGCCTGAAAATAGCGAGATTAATACTTTTTACCGCGAAATGACCAAACTGCTAGAAAGCTATCGAGGACGAAGCCATAGCTATTTTCTTCATGTAATTGTCCAAATGGCGAATAAGCAGAAACTTAATACAAATGATTGGCTACAAATGCTTCAAGAAGAAGTAGAGCTGGAAGATACCACATTTGTATGGGTGCACAAAATAACAATCGAAATAACGAACAAAAGTAATTCCCAAACATGGCATGAACATCATTTAGCAGGCAAAGAAATTATGCACAGCTATCACAAACTACAAGATGAATCCGCTTTTTATCAAGCAGTAGAAGGACTCTATCTTGAAAGTGGCGTGAGTAGATATTTAGATGATTTATCTGAACAAGATCGAGAAGCAATTTTAAATAAAGCTTTAATGGAACTAGGGATGACGCTTGCAGAAGTGGAAGGTGATAACAAATGAGAATAACGTCGATTGATATTGTTGGTTACGGCAAATGGTCCAACGCTCATTTTGATAATATCGCCAATTTTCAAGTGATCTTCGGTGAAAATGAAGCTGGAAAATCAACTATTATGGCTTTTATACATAGTATTTTATTTGGCTTCCCAACAAAACAGCAATCCATCCCACGTATGGAACCCAAAAATGGTGGCCCATATGGTGGACGACTGACCTTAGAAGATACTCCTCTTGGCAAAGTTGTTATTGAACGTTTAAAAGGAAAAGCAACTGGTGACGTGCGGATTTACTATGGTGATGGCCAAACAGCTGGAGAAGAGAAGTTACTAGAAATCATAGGCGAAATCGATCGAAATACGTATGAGGCTATTTTTTCATTTGATATACATGGCTTGCAAAATATTCACCAGTGGAAGAAGAAGGAATTTGAACGCTATTTACTAGCGACAGGTACAACCGGTTCGGATGCACTTCTAAAAACTGCGGAAGCCCTACAAAAAAAATTAGATAGCCTTTACAAACCAAGCGGTCGAAATCCACTAATTAACCAACAACTAAAAAAAGTAAAAGCAGCTCAACAAGCTTTTCAAAATGCCAAAAAACAAAATGCACAATATGAACAACTTATAAACGAAAAAGAACAAGCAACAGCAAGGCAAACAGCATTGCAAACAGAAAAGACAACCATCCGCGTAGAACTAGATACATTAACTATTTTGTCAGACTTGTGGCCGTTATATCAAGAGTGGAAAGCGCTCGATAGCAAGGCTAGCCAATCTCTAGAAGCCAGTTTTCCACCAGACGGAATTATTCGTTTAGAACACCTACAACTCCGAGAAAAAGAATGGCAAAATCAGTTGATTCAATTAGAAGAACGTCAAAAAAACCTCATTAGCAAAAACAGTTATGAACATAGCCTCTTTTTTGCAGAGAATGAAGCTGAAATTACTTATTTAATCGAAACCTATGCTGCTTTTGGTGAACGCGAGCTCCAATTGAATGGCTTAAAGCAAGAAATCCAATTTCATCAGGTAGATACAAAACGACCACTTAGAATATGGACAAGCGAACTAGAACAAAGAACAAACCGTTTAAAAGAAAACGAACAGTCATACAAAGAGCAACAACACGAAATCCAGTTAAAATTAAAACTAACCAATGATACAGAAGAAAAACTTCAAAAAAAGATTGATCAAATAGAAGCCGAGATGTGGGGCAATAAAACGTTCCAACGAGCAAAAGAAAAAATCGAACAAAAACCAAAAACAACCATGACGAAAACCTTTATTTCACTAGGTATTTTTGCAGTAGCTTTAGTTTTGATGATTATTTTCCAGTCTATGTGGAGCATTGCACTTGTCTTTATTGCTGCGCTTATTGTCGGCTATTCATTTATGACTACAGGAAAAGCTGCACCAGCTAATAATGAACAACTTTTAGCCTTTTTAGAGCAAAAGAAAATAAGGCAAGAATGGCAACAGCTATTGAATGAAATGGATATCATTGCTTCTCAAATAGCTGAATTACAAGCTAGCGAGAATAAATTAAACGAAGCAATATATCAGCATACGATGGAACTAAACCAACTATTTGCTGACTTAGCAATCGAAAACGAGCCAGGAATAAATTGGCCGTATGATTTACAACAATACAAAGCGAATAGTGAAAAAAGGCAACTAATCAATGAGCTTAGCTTGAAATTAGAACCGTTGGAAGCAAAACAAAATGCCTACAAAGCGCGACTTGCAAAGTTACAACTCCCCGCAGATTATAAAGACATCGAAGAAAAAATCACATTTCTGCGACAAGGCTTACTTTATTATCGAAACCACCTAACGGAAAATGCCAAGCTTGCTGAAAAATTAGAACAAGTAACAATGCAACTAGATTTAGTGAAGCAAGATTTATTGCTCGTAAAAAAAGAGAAAACAGACTTGTTAGATCGAGCCAATACAAACGATGAAGAAGAATTTCGAATGGCTGCCATGCGCGTGAAAGAAGAACAAAAATGGCGTGAACGTTTAGTCCTTATTGAAGCACAACTAGAGCCAGACAAACGACGAGCTTTAAGCCAGTTTGAAAATCAAGCTATCATTAAAGAAAAAGAACTCCAATTAGAAGAAACTCTACGCAAAATAGAAGTAGAGCAAGAGCAGCTTTACGCATCACTTGCAGCAAAAAATCACGAAATCACCAAACTAGAAGAAGGTGGAACTTTCGCTGTCTTAATGCAAGAATTTTATTCAGAAAAAAGCCAATTACAACAAATAGCAGCTGAATGGACAGAAACAAAACTTGCGCTTCAAATTTTACAAAACACCATGCAGCAATTACAAGAAGGCAAGCTTCCTAAAACCTTAAAATTAGCAAGTGACTATTTCCAATATCTGACAAACGGAAACTACACGAAGGTATACTTACGAGAAAATAGGTTGCAAGTGGAAAGCAAAGATATCGTGCCGTTTTTCCCAGAAGAACTTAGCCAAGCAACGAAGGAACAACTTTATTTGGCCATTCGTTTTGCGCTAATTGATGTTATCCATAAAGACTTTCCACTGCCAATTATTATTGATGATGGATTTGTGCATTTTGACTCGGCTAGAATGGGGCAAATGATGCAACTACTTCAAAAACGAAAAAGTGAAAACCAAGTAATATTTTTCACATGCCATCAAGAAACTCGCAAATATTTTTCCAGTGAGGACATACGCGTGCTATAATGAGTGAAGAAACTTCTTACTACAGAAAGAAAGAAGGCGATACAATGGAAAAAAGATTATTAGACTATGAAGTTGGAGAAACAGTAGACTTATTCTTGCTAATTAAATCAAGTGTCAAAGGAACGGCTAGCAACGGAAAGCCATTCTTGAGTCTTGTTTTGCAAGATAAATCAGGTGAATTAGAAGCAAAACTTTGGGATGTAAAAGAAAGTGATGAAGTAAATTACGGGGTACAGCAAATCGTACATCTTATGGGTGATATTCAAAATTACCGTGGAAGAAAGCAGCTGAAAATCCGTCAAATTAGACAGGCGACAGCTATTGATGGCGTTAGTGCCAGTGAATTCATGGAAACTGCACCAATCAATAAAGATGAAATGGCTGATGAGATTACACAATATATTTTTGAAATGAAAAATGCGAACTTGCAACGAATTACTCGAGCGCTCTTAAAAAAATACCAAGATGATTTTTATGATTATCCTGCAGCAATGCGCCATCATCATGAATTTGTTTCTGGTTTGAGTTTTCATGTGGTTTCGATGCTACGTCTTGCAAAGTCTGTCGCTGATCTATATCCATCCGTTAACCGTGATTTACTTTATGCCGGAGTGATTTTACATGATTTAGGTAAAGTCATTGAACTGTCAGGGCCGGTATCAACCACGTATACACTGGAAGGGAACTTAATTGGCCATATTTCCATCGTAGTAGAAGAAGTGAGCAAAATTGCTGACGAGCTTTCCATCGACGGAGAAGAAGTAGTTGTTTTAAAACATGTGTTACTTTCTCACCATGGCAAAGGGGAATGGGGCAGCCCGAAACCACCACTTGTACGTGAAGCCGAGATTTTACATCAAATTGATTTAATGGATGCTTCCTTAAATATGATGGACAAAGTGTTAAAACATACAAAACCTGGTGAATTTAGTGAACGTGTATTTGGATTAGATAATCGTTCGTTTTATAATCCTACATTTGAATAAATGCAAAAAACCACGCTTGGAATTTTCCAAGCGTGGTTTTTAATTACTTATTTAGATGAATCGGAATCAGATGAAGAACCGTCAAAATCTTTGAAAGCATCTTTCAAGTCTTTATCTTCTACTTTTACGTTAGCATCTTTGTATACTTTTTTAAGTGTTTTTTGCATGTTCTCAGTAGTTAATTGAGACTGAAGGTAAGATTCTTTTACAGCTTTCTTATCTTTCTCAAAAGTAGTTTTTGTAGCTGGTTCGTCCATTTGGATGATGTGGTATCCGTATTGTGTTTTTACTGGAGCACTGATGTCGCCTTTGTTTTTAAGGGCATAAGCTGCTTTTTCAAATGCTGGATCCATTTTACCAGGACCGAATGGCTCTAATTTACCGCCGTTTTCTTTTGTAGCAGTATCAGTAGAATATTCTTTCGCTAAATCTGCAAATTTAGCGCCATCTTTTAGTTTTTGTTCAACTTCTTTGGCTTTGTTTTCATCAGCTACTAAAATGTGGCTTACAGTGATATCTGGTTGCCAAGTTTTGTAGTATTCTTTTAATGCTTTATCGCTAGTATCTGTATTAGCTTCTGTCGCTTTTTGTACTAACATGTTGTATTTAAGTTGGCTTTTGAATGATTTCTCAGTTAAGCCACTTTGAGCTAACACTGCAGAGAATTGATCTCCGTATTGTGATTTGTACTCGTTGAATTTTTTGTCAACATCTTCATCGCTTACTTTGTATTTATCGCTAAGGACTTTTTCGAAAGTAAGTTGTTGTACGAATTCAGAACCATATTTATCTTTCATAGCATCATAAAGTTCGTCTTTTGTTACATCGCCAGAATCTGTCTTAACGACATTTCCGCCGCCACCGCACGCTGCTAGACTGAACAATGCCATAACCATGACAAGTCCAAGAATTAATTTCTTCTTCATTAAATAAAACACACTCCTTAGTTGTTGGAATAATTCCCGCTTAACACAATAACTATCATAACATAAATTAAAGATAAAAAGAAAAGATGAAAGAAATTTAATGATATTCTTATGGTTTAGTCAGAAATTAAAATAGAAAATCCGCGCTCTGCACTTTCGATAAAACAATTCTTCGGCATTTTCCATAATTTGTTAATATGAGTAAAGTCAGAAAAACTCATTCCAACGTGCACGGAAAGTAAAATTAAGAACATTCCCGAATGCCCGATTGGCGTAAGTAGCATTAACGCTACTAAAATAGCAGTGATAACCACAAATGGTAAAACTAACGAAAAAATGTAGTGCCATTTTGGAATGATTCGCTTAATATTTAATTTTATACAAGGAAGGAAAAAGAAATGGATGCGCCACTGGATTACAGTTCCTTCACGGTACTTAAAACATCCAAGAATATGAAGTAGTTTATGGATTGGGTAAATTAAAATAATACCCAAAAAGCTAATGAATTGATAATCGTTTGTCAGTTGACCAGGATAAATTAAATGTTGTGTTAAAAAACAAATACATACGGCAACTAGCCAGACAAGAATTCCTTTAAAGAAAAGGCGATTAAATTCGTCTCGTCGCTCTGTGTTGATTGATTTTAGGCAGCGCATTGTAAGCTTTCCTCCAGTTATAGCTAAAATAGTGCTCCTCTGTCAGAAGGCACCATAGTATTGTATGCTCAAATGCTCCAAAATTCAAGCTTTTTTTAGAGAAATAATTGCCTAATTTTGACGTTTTTTTGAAGCTCGTTTTAGCCAAACAAAAAAACTGAGCAGGCGCCCAGTTTTTCTACTTATTTATTATCTTTTTTCAACGTTTTTTCTAAGTCAGAAATTGTTTTTTGCATGTCTTTAATTTCGTCTTTTAAGCGTTTCTTTTCTGGTTCCATTTCTTCATTCCATTTGGAAACTGATTCCATGATGTCAGAAGAAACATCTTTTAGTAATGTGGAACCTTCTGAGCCAAGCACTTGAACTGATTGGATAAGTTCATTTGCATTGTAAGCTAGTTCTTTCAAGATAACACTTGCTTCGCCTGATTTAGCGACAATGTCCTTGCGAAGTTCATTGCCGGATTTTGGAGCAAACAATACTGAGGCTGCAGCTCCAATTGCCCCACCAGCTAAAATACCGAAAATAAGTGATTTTTTATTCATTTATACTCCACTCCATCCATAAAAGTCATTTTAGTCTACTTTTGCTGCAATAAGTTCAGCAATTTCTTGGTAACGTTCTTGTGTGTACCAGTCTGCGTTATCTTTCCATTTTAACCCAAAGTCGTCGGATTTGCTATACCTTGGTATTAAATGGATATGACAATGAAATACAGATTGGAAAGCAACTTCTTCATTATTATTTAGTATATTTAATCCTTGTATTGGTAAAGCTTCTTTCAATGCTCGCGCGATTTTAGGAACGCGACGGAATAATTCGGCGGCCGTTTCATCGGGTAAATCGAATGTGTTCCTAGCATGTTTTTTTGGAATTACGAGTGTATGACCTTCTGTGACTTGTCCTAAATCAAGGAAAGCGTAAACTTCCTCATCTTCGTACACTTTGGCAGAAGGAATTTCACCACGAACTATTTTGCAGAAAATGCAATCGTCCATTAAGTATGACCACCTTTCACAACATATAATTATGTACTACTTTAATTTAACATAAAAAGGAGTGAAAAGCATGTGTTAGATAGTTGGTAATGGATTATTTTGACAGTTCAAGGGATGAATATGCTATTATTAACTAAAGATTACGTAAGGAGGTATGGAAATGGCTTTAGTAGAAGTAGAACACCTGACAGGCGGATATACAAAACGTCCAGTCTTAAAAGATATTTCATTTGCGATTGAAGAAAAACAAATAGTTGGATTGATTGGTCTAAACGGGGCAGGGAAAAGTACTACCATCAAACATATAACTGGCCTAATGCACCCTAAACAAGGAACGATTAAAATCAACGGTCACCAATTAGTGGAAGATACAGAAACATATCGAAAGCAATTTTCTTATATCCCAGAAACACCGGTATTATATGAAGAATTAACTTTAAAAGAACATTTGGAATTAACCGGAATGGCTTATGGAATATCCGAAGAAGAACTACACGCGAGAATGACACCGCTGTTAAAAGAGTTTCGTTTAGAGAAAAAATTGAATTGGTTTCCAGCTCATTTTTCTAAAGGGATGAAGCAAAAAGTAATGATTATGTCGGCTTTTTTAATTGAGCCTAAATTATATATTATTGACGAGCCTTTTGTTGGACTTGATCCGCTTGGTATTCAGTCACTCCTTAATTGGATGGATGAAATGCGCAGTAAAGGTGCAAGTATTTTAATGTCAACGCATATTCTTGCAACGGCTGAAAAATATTGCGATACCTTCATTATTATTCATCAAGGCGAAATCCGTGCAGAAGGAACGCTAAAAGACTTGCAAACGAATTTCGAAATGCCAGGAGCTTCACTTGATGAAATTTACATTCAGTTGACAAAGGAAGAGGAAGCTGATGAAGATGATATTTGACAGCAAAGCGCTTTGGAAGGAACGTTTTAGTGCGTATACGACTGAAGTTATGCGCTACCTGCGTTATATGTTTAATGATCATTTGCTTTTTGTGCTTGTGATTGGGCTTGGAGCGGGGATTTTTTATTATGCTGGATGGGTGAAGACGCTGGAACCAACATTCCCAGTTATTCCGTTAATGGTTATTTTACTTACGGCTTCTATTGCGATTAGTCCAGTTGCCACCTTGCTGAAAAAACCGGATATTGTTTACTTAATTGTCCAAGAAAAAGCAATGGACACTTATTTTTCTCAAGCAAAAATAGCGAGTTTCTTTATGCAATTATATGTGTTTGTGATTGTGCTGGGGATTTGTATGCCGATGTATGTGGAAGTTACAGAAGTTCCATATAGCCAGTTTTTCACTTTGTTTATTGTGCTTAGTATGCTAAAAGCTTGGAATATTTATTTCGGTTGGGAAAGCATGAAATTAGAAGAAGCGGATACAACATGGATGTTTATTCGTGTTATCCTGAATGCTATTTTGATTTATATTGCCCTTATTGCCGCACCTTATATTTCGATTCCGTTAGTGTTGGTAGTACTTTTAGCGAGCTATTACTGGCTTAAAACGAAAACTGCTAAAGTGACCCTGCGATGGGAATATTTAGTAGATAAAGAAGAAGCGCGGATGAACCGTTTTTATCGTCTAGTGAATCTGTTTACGGATGTGCCACATTTGCGTGGGACGGTTCGCAGACGGAGTTATCTCGACTTTCTTTATCAACCAATCCCTTATGCGAAAAGAAAAACGTTTGCTTATTTGTTTAGCCGGACTTTTGCGAGAACGAATGAATATGCAGGATTGTACATCAGATTGACCGTCATTGCTGTTATTTTACTCGTGTTTGTTCAAGGTTTTTACTTAAATATTATTTTCTCGCTACTGTTCTTATATTTAACAGGCTTTCAATTTATTCCGATGTTAAAACATTATGATGCACAAATTATGCTACGACTTTATCCAATTGATGATAGTTACCGTCATCGTAGTTTTATCCATTTTTTACGAATTTTGCTACTCGCGCAAGCATTACTTTTTAGCATCATTGGAATTGCTCAAAATGGAACCATTGGTGGGATGATTATTTTAGGAATAAATCTAGCTTTTGTCGCTATTTTTACTTTCCTTTATGCACCAGTCAGAATGAAAAAAATGTATGAATAAAAAAAGCGATTTGGATTTTTGGTCCAAATCGCTTTTTCTTATTTAGCATCATGGGAAAATTCGGGATAATGATAAATATCTTCATGAGAGAAACCTGTTTGAGTATTATTTTTCTTCATGATATTCGTGATTTCTTTGTGTAGCGGTGTTTTTTTCCATTCTTGGAAGAACACTTCGGAATCCCAAAATGAAATAATTAAAAATTTGTTCGTATTCATGGCTTTCGTAAGTTTTGTACTTTGTAAGCCCGGCGTTTCACTAAAATGTAAACTAGCATGTTGATACAGTTGTAAGAAAATCGGAATTTCTTCGTCGCGGAGTTGGATATATTCAAAAACAACTACGCCAAAACCTTTTAAGGAACCACTGCTTTGTAATACCCGATACTCTGCGCCTTCTTGGAAAATTTTCTCGCCAGTAGATTCTTGGTACAAAAGTGATTGGGAAAAATTTTGCAGAAGTGTCACATTTTCGCCGCTGTAGTTTGCCATTAGTTGACGAAGGTAGTGCTCAGTTCCGGTTGTGATAAATACTTTTTTCATGATAAGTCCTTCTTTCGGTTTTTATTCCATTAAGATAAATGATTACACCTTTGTTTTCCACGTTTTTCATAATTGAAACAGCAGATAGGCAATTTGTTTGGTTTTATACAAGATTTCTAGTATCCTTTTATCTGGAGAAGTTATTTATTGTTCTGTTGCCTATTGTGTGTAAATGAACAAAGAAGGGAAGCGACTCGATGACAAAAATAACGAATGATTTATTTTTAAAAGCAGCGCGAAAAGAACAAGTTGACCGAATTCCGGTTTGGTACATGAGACAAGCAGGGAGATCCCAACCAGAATACCGCAAATTAAAAGAACAATACTCTCTATTTGAAATTACGCACCAACCAGAATTATGTGCTTACGTAACAAAACTGCCCGTAGATCAATACGGAGTAGACGCAGCAATTTTATATAAAGATATTATGACACCACTTCCGGGGATGGGGGTAGACGTAGAGATTAAGTCTGGCATTGGTCCAGTGATACATAATCCCATTAGAACGTTTCAAGATGTAGAAAAACTGACAATCTTTCAACCGGAAATCGAAGTACCATATGTGCTCGATACGATAAAACTACTAGCAGATGATATGTTAGAGGTGCCACTAATTGGCTTTGCAGGAGCGCCGTTCACTTTAGCAAGCTATATGATAGAAGGTGGCCCATCGAAAAATTACCACCAAACAAAAAGCTTTATGTACCGCGAACCAGAAGTGTGGGCAATATTAATGGAAAAACTTGGCCGAATGACTGCGAGCTATTTAGTAGCGCAAATTAACGCAGGGGCTTCCGCTGTGCAATTATTTGATTCTTGGGTAGGCGCACTTAGCCGAGCCGATTATGCGACATACATCCGACCTGTTATCGAAATGATTGTGCGAGAAGTAAAGGCTGTCCATCCGACGACGCCAATTATTATGCAAGCAGTTGGCGCAAGTCATCTTTTAGCAGAATGGGAAACTATGCCGCTTGATGTCGTTGGCGTTGACTGGCGTGAAACACTAACAACTGCTAGACAAAAAGTGCCAACCAAAGCAATCCAAGGGAATTTAGACCCGTCCACGCTACTTGCACCAGAAAAATGTTTGGAAGAAGCCGAACGGATTTTGCAAGAAGGCGTATTAAAACCAGGTTTTATCTTTAACTTAGGACACGGCGTTTTCCCAGAAGTACCACCAGAAATGCTGAAAAAACTAACAAATTACATCCATGAGAGAAGCGAAATTCTATTAAAAAAAGGATGATAAAAAATGACTAAAAAAGTAGGTTTACTTGTAATGGCTTACGGGACACCGTACAAAGATGAAGATATCGAACGTTACTATACCGATATCCGTCACGGTCACAAGCCAAGCGAAGAAATGATTGCAGATTTACGCGGCAGATATCACGCTATCGGCGGCCTATCTCCACTAGCAAAAATAACCGAAGCACAAGCCTATGGATTAGAAAAAACACTAAATGAAACGCAAGACGAAGTAGAATTTAAAGCATATATTGGCTTGAAACATATCGAACCTTTCATTGAAGATGCGGTCGAGGCGATGCATAAAGACGGTATAGAAGAAGCGATTTCCATCGTTTTAGCGCCACATTATTCTAGTTTTAGCGTCGAAGCATACAATAAAAGAGCAAAAGACGCTGCAGATAAACTAGGTAGTATCGAGATTAAGGCTATTAATGACTGGTATAAACAACCGAAATTCATCCAAATGTGGGCTGACCGAATTAACGAAACAGCCAAACAAATTCCACCAGATGAATTAATGGATACTGTTTTAATCGTTTCGGCGCATAGTTTGCCAGAAAAAATTAAACAACATAATGATCCATACCCAGACCAACTACAAGAAACAGCAGATTTAATCTTTGGAGAAGTCGCAGTACCTCATTACGCATTAGGATGGCAAAGTGAAGGGAAGACCGGAGAACCTTGGCTTGGACCTGATGTACAAGATTTAACAAGAGAACTTTACGGTCAAGAAAAATATAAACACTTTATTTATACGCCAGTTGGCTTTGTTGCGGAACATTTAGAAGTACTTTACGACAATGATTATGAATGTAAAGTAGTAACAGATGAAGTTGGCGCAGCATACCACCGACCACCAATGCCAAATGCCGACCCAGAATTTTTAGAAGTATTAAGAACGGTTGTCTGGGAAAAATACACAAAATAAAAAACGTGCCGGGATAGATATTATTCCGGCATATTTTTTCGCAATAAAAGAAAACGTTTTCAATATTTTTAGCTAAATACTATGAAGTTTTAATCAAATTCTCATCTTCACCGGGCATAATGATAACTATAGAAAGACAGGAGGTTCACCCAAATGAAAAACAAGGCAGAGAAACAAAGAATTGCCACTAATTTGTCACTTTATATGAAAATAAATGGATATACTCATAGAACATTCGCGCTTGTAGTCGGGATTTCCCAAAGCACTTTAAAAGCATTAATGATAGGGAAAATGAGAAACGAAACTAAATTCCAAAAATACATAACACAAATTACAGAAAGTTTGGCACTTGAAGAAAAATTCTTTGAACAACCGAAAGAAGCCATTACATCAGCACCTATTACATTTCAAGATACAAACAAAATGCATCTTGGAGACGAAAAATTCAATGCAATCAGCTTATTGCTAAAAATTGGCGAAATTCATTACGAATCTTAAGAAGCTTGGGACTAATTGTCCCAAGCTTTTTTATATGGAATATTCAGGGCTTGACGAACCTAACTAACTCACGTAAAATGAAGACAATTTTCAAAATAGGAGTGTGGCACATGATTAGAAAACTAACTGTATCTGATAATGAAGAAGTAATGGCACTTTTAAAACCCGAAGCAACCCTGAATTTATTTATTATTGGGGATATCGAAAATTTTGGTTACGAGAGTGATGTGCAAGATCTTTGGGGCGAATTCGATTCAGCGGGCAAATTACACGCATTGTTACTTCGATTCGATACGTTTTTCTTACCTTATTCAAAAGATGCTAATTTTGATGCAAAAGCTTTCTCAGAAATTATTGCTAAGCATGATACCTATGAAATTAGCGGTATTTCTCGTGTCACAAAGGAATTTGAAGCATTTTTACCACAACTTGCTGAAAAAAGACAAGATACTTATTTTTGCGAGTGCGAACATGTAAATCGTATTTCCGTAAATCAAGATGTTATTGTCAGAACGGCAGTAGCCGAAGACGTAGCGCCAATTATTAAAATGCGCAAAGATATTAAAGAATTTGGCACACGCGACGAAAATGAAGAATTAATTATTCGCCAAATTGAAAAAGGCGTTAAACGAATTTATTATATTGAACAAGATCAAGAAGTAGTAGCCGTAGCAGAAACATCCGCAGAGAATTCCTTTTCAGCAATGATTACAGGTGTTGCAACAACTGACGGTTACCGGCAACGTGGCTTTGCGAGCACACTTCTCAAAAAATTATGTTGCGATGTTTTAGCGGAAGGGAAGAAACCGTGTTTGTTCTATGATAATCCGGTCGCTGGTGAAATATACCATCGCCTTGGTTTTGAGCACACTGGAGATTTTGTCATGTACAAATAGCCTTTACTTTACGTCCGTAAGATTGGTATGATGGATATATTATGTTAGTAAAGGATGGATAATGTGAAACCACGTGGAATTTGTTTTTTTGATATGGACGGAACACTTTTAAATAGTGACTCCAAAGTACTTGATAGCTCACTTCAAGCATTAGACAAACTTCGGGAAAATAATATTATTCCTGTCATTGCTACTGGACGGACACTTATAGAAATAAGTCATCAAATGAAAATTACCGGCATCGAATCCGCAGTAATGATGAATGGACAAATGGCTATTTTTGAAGGCGAAAAAGTATACGAAGATGTAATTGATGCGGCTCTCTTAAAACGTTTGACAGAAGAAGCTAAATCACAAAATGTAGAAGTTTGTTATTATAATGATAAAAGAATTGGCGCTACCGCAAACACGCCAGTTGTAAAAGCGCACTATGACTTCCTAGGTGAGCCAATGCCAGAAGTAAGAACGAATATGTATAAAGAAGAAACAATCAATATGGCACTTCTTTTACTCGAAACAGGAGACGACTATTTCCCAGAACGTTTTCCAGAACTACAATTCGTTCGAAACACACCTTTTAGCAACGATGTATTAAAAAAAGGTGGCTCCAAAGCAGTTGGTATTTCTAAACTACTTGAAGTAATGGGTTATCAGGATGTTCCCACTTACGCTTTTGGTGATGGTATGAACGACTTGGAAATGTTTGGCGCGGTGGACTATGCGATTGCAATGGAAAACGCTGTACCTCTATTAAAAGAAAAAGCCGCATTTGTAACGAAAGACAACAATAGTGACGGCATCATGCTAGGCTTAAAACAATTTGATTTAATTTAAAGAAGTGCTCTTGTGCGCTTCTTTTTTTGTGAAATTCCAACGCAAGACCGATAGAAATGTAATAATTCTTTTGCTATAATAAAACTAATCAACTGGAAGAGGAGAAATGTTCATGAACGAAATCAATCACACATCGGAGCGAGTAAATACAGAGAAAAGAACAGAGAAACAAATTATTATGCAAAAAATACTTAATTGGTTTGTATTTTCTTTGCTACTTGCATCTATCGGTGCTGCGATTGGGAGTAAATTAAGCCCAGAACTTTATTTGCCTCTTGTCGTATTAGAAGTCGCGTTACTAGTTACAGCTATAGTTGTGCGTCGAAGCAAAACCATTAATAAAATTGTAGGTTATCCCGTTTTACTAGCATTTGCGTTTGTCACAGGTTTAACGCTTGGACCAACTTTGACATATTATTTTGGCGCTGGGCAAGGTGCTGCAGTTCTGATGGCATTTGTTACAGCAACCGTTACTTTCACGACACTAGCATTTATTGGTGCGAAAATGAAGAAAGACTTATCTTTCTTAAGTAGTGCGTTATTCGCTGCAGTTATCATTCTTATCATCTTTAGCTTTGTGGGAGTCTTTTTACCACTAGGCTCTATGTTGTCAACGATTATTTCAGCAGGCGGAACGATTATTTTCTCATTATACATTTTGTATGATTTCAACCAAATTATGAAGCGCGATGTGGAACTTGCAGACGTACCAATGATTGCGATGAATTTATATCTTGATTTCCTTAACTTATTTATGTTCTTACTACGTCTATTTACTGGCCGTGACTAAGAAAACTTAGAAGATCTGCCAACTTAAAAATTGGTAGATCTTTTTCTATAAAAAGAAGGTTTTTGTTAGACAAACACAATTTAAAATTCTATAATAAAGTTAAGGTCAAAAAAGGTCAGACTTATCTTTTATAAGGAGGACGAATAAATGGATTTACAAAAATTTACACAACAAGTCCAGCAAACAATTGCGGACGCACAAAATCTAGCTATTGCATCAGAACATCAAGAAATCGACGTTGCACACGTTTTTAAAGTGTTAATAACAGAGAGCGATTTTGCAAAACGGGTATATGATGTAGCAGAAGTTGACACAGACGCACTTCAAAAAGTAGTAGACAATACTTTGGACAAAATCCCAGTAGTTTCAGGAAGTGGAGTGAATTACGGCCAAGCAATGAGCCAGGCACTTTTCCAACTAATGCGGGATGCGGAAAAAGAACAACAACAATTAGAAGATGATTTTGTTTCAACAGAACATCTTATCCTAGCTGTCATGGATCAAAAGTCGAATCCAATTACAACTGAACTAAAAAATCAACATAAAACTAAAAAACAAATCAAAGAAGCCATTTTAAAAATCAGAGGAGGGAAAAGAGTGACTTCTCAAAATGCAGAGGAAAACTATGAAGCTTTAACAAAATATGGACGTGATTTAGTTGCGGAAGTTAGAAGCGGCAAACTCGATCCAGTTATCGGACGCGATGCAGAAATTCGTAACGTTATCCGGATTTTATCTAGAAAAACAAAAAATAATCCGGTATTAATCGGCGAACCAGGTGTTGGTAAAACGGCTATTGTCGAAGGTTTAGCGCAACGTATCGTTAGAAAAGACGTACCAGAAGGACTAAAGGATAAAACAATTATCTCGCTGGATATCGGTTCCCTTATCGCTGGAGCTAAATATCGCGGTGAATTTGAAGAACGTTTAAAAGCAGTACTCCAAGAAGTAAAACAAAGCGATGGCCAAATTTTACTCTTTATTGATGAAATTCATACGATTGTTGGAGCTGGGAAAACAGACGGCGCGATGGATGCCGGAAATATGTTAAAACCAATGCTTGCCAGAGGAGAACTACACTGTATCGGCGCGACAACATTGGATGAATACCGCCAATATATCGAAAAAGATGCTGCTCTTGAAAGACGTTTCCAAAAAGTACTTGTTCCAGAACCAACCGTGGAAGATACAGTTTCCATTTTACGTGGTTTAAAAGAACGTTTTGAAATCCATCATGGTGTTAATATTCATGATAATGCGTTAGTGGCGGCAGCGAGTCTTTCCAACCGTTATATTACCGACCGCTTTTTACCAGATAAAGCAATTGATTTAGTAGACGAAGCATGCGCAACGATTCGTGTCGAAATCGACTCTATGCCTAGTGAACTCGATGAAGTAACAAGAAAAGTAATGCAATTAGAAATTGAAGAAGCAGCTTTAAAAGAAGAAAAAGACCCAGCAAGTGAACGACGCTTAGAAATTTTACAACGGGAACTAGCTGACTATAAAGAAGAAGCAAATAAAATGAAATCAAAATGGGAATCCGAAAAAAGCGAAATCGGTAAAATTCGCGAAGTTCGAGAACAAATCGACCATTTACGCCATGAATTAGAAGAAGCGGAAAACAACTACGATTTAAACAAAGCCGCAGAATTACGTCACGGCAAAATCCCAGCTGTGGAAAAAGAATTACTCGCTTTAGAAGAAGAAAATCGCGAGAAAACAGCGCAAGAAGATCGGATTTTACAAGAAGAAGTCACAGAAAATGAAATCGCAGAAATTGTCGGACGTTGGACTGGAATACCAGTAACTAAGCTCGTAGAAGGCGAACGCGAAAAACTATTAAAACTAGCAGATGTATTGCACCAAAAAGTAATCGGTCAAGATGATGCCGTTCAATTAGTCAGTGATGCAGTATTGCGTGCCCGTGCCGGCATTAAAGATCCAAAACGCCCAATCGGTTCCTTTATTTTCTTAGGTCCTACAGGTGTTGGTAAAACAGAACTCGCGAAAGCTCTCGCGTTTAATATGTTTGATTCAGAAGACCATATGATTCGAATCGATATGTCTGAATATATGGAGAAACATTCTGTATCAAGACTTGTCGGAGCTCCTCCAGGTTATGTTGGCTACGAGGAAGGCGGACAACTAACGGAAGCTGTAAGACGAAATCCTTATTCAATTGTTTTACTTGATGAAATCGAAAAAGCGCATCCAGACGTATTTAATATCCTATTACAAGTGCTTGATGATGGACGTATCACTGATTCGCAAGGTCGTTTAATTGATTTTAAAAACACTGTGATTATTATGACTTCTAATATCGGCTCCAATTTATTGCTTGAAAGAACCGAAGAAGGCGAGATTTCAGCGGAATTAGAATCAGACGTTATGCAAATTTTACAAAGCGAATTTAAACCAGAATTCTTGAACCGAGTAGACGATATTATTCTATTTAAACCACTGACACTTGCTGATATTAAAGGAATTGTGGAGAAATTAGTAGAAGAATTGCAACTTCGCTTAGCTGATCAAGAAATCTCTATCACTATTTCTGATGATGCCAAAGCTTTCATTGCAGAAGAAGCGTATGATCCAGTTTACGGCGCACGACCACTTAAACGCTATATTGTGCGTCATGTAGAAACACCTCTAGCAAGAGAAATTGTATCTGGTAAAATCATGCCACATTCATCCGTGGAAATTGATTTGCACGATAAAGAATTTACTTTTAAAGTTACAGAATAATATGGAAAAGGTTTGACACCCTGCTTGAAAGGGAAAACTTTGGTTGGATTAGTCGTTTAGAAAATAGACGAAAATGGAAGGATGAGGAAGATGAAATTAGTATTAATTCGTCACGGTCAAAGTGAATGGAACAAATTGAATTTATTTACAGGTTGGCATGATGTGGACTTGTCAGAAGAAGGCGTTATAGAAGCGCAAACTGCAGGAAAAAGAATTAAAGAAGCCGGCTTAGAATTTGATGTAGCCTTCACTTCCGTATTAACAAGAGCCATTAAAACACTTAATTATGTGCTAGAAGAATCTGATCAAATGTGGGTTCCAGTCAATAAATCTTGGCGTTTAAATGAACGACATTACGGAGCGCTACAAGGTCTTAATAAAGAAGAAACCGCTGAAAAATACGGCGCTGACCAAGTACAAAAATGGCGTAGAAGCTATGATACTCTTCCACCATTATTAGAAGAAAACGATGAAAGACAAGCAAAGAATGATCGCCGTTATCAACTACTTGATACACACGCGATTCCATCAGGTGAAAACTTAAAAGTAACGCTAGAACGTGTTATTCCTTATTGGATGGATACAATTGCTCCAGAAATTAAAGCTGGACGCCGAGTAGTTATTGCAGCTCATGGTAATAGCTTACGAGCATTAGTGAAATTCTTAGAAGGAATTAGCGACGATGAAATAATGGACTTAGAAATTCCAACAGGCGTACCGCTTGTATACGAATTAAATGATGATTTAAAACCAGTCAACAAATATTATTTGGACAAATAAAAAAAGAACCTCTTTCCAGTTATTGGAAAGAGGTTCTTTTTTTGAGCTACACTCGAAAAGTGAGTTCTCGCTATCAGAAAGTTGGATGTTTACTTAAAGTCATAAACTTCGCTATCTTTAGGCATCAAGAAAGTGATTAAAATAATGAAGAAGGATAACCCTACTGTTAAAATAATAGCCCGTGTCATATCAAATGATACATATAACATGGAAGAAAGAACGAATTCAGCCATTAAAGAAAGTAAGAATACCCAAATTACAGTCACCACGTAACGCATCCTTACACCCCATTTCATCTATTTCATTATACATTTTAGCACATAAAATTAGATTATCCAATCATATATCATTTGAAAATGCGATTATCGAAAAAAAGGAAGGAAAAACCGCAAGTACGGAGAATAGTAGTGTAAAGGGGCAAATAAGCAATGACATAATATTGTCAAATGTAAATAGGTTAGCGAAAAACCTTTAGAATAGCCATTCTGCTTACTTTATGATAAATCTTTCATTGAAAAATTAGTAGGCTCTCAGAATGAAAATGCTAGAATGAAGAAGGTTAACAGAGACAGAGCCATTTAAATTGGGGGAACTAACTAATTTGGATAGGAAGTGCCAACTGATAATGAAAAAGAAATTCACGCAGATTTTACTAGCAAGTGTCATCGTAAGTTCTACATTGTTACCCTTTGTGGATGCAGGGGCAGCAGAAGCGAGCCAAACGACAGTGAGTCAAGCAGGAATGACTTTATCACAACAACAATTTATACAATCAATCGCAACTGATGCGCAAGATTTACAAAAAGATGAAAAAATATTAACGAGTGTTACTTTAGCTCAAGCCATTTTAGAATCCAACTGGGGAAAAAGTGGTTTATCAACTTCAGCTAATAACTTGTTTGGAATTAAAGGTAGCTATGAAGGAAGTTCCGTTTCTATGGGGACACAAGAATTTAGCAACGGCAAGGCATACCACACACAAGCCGACTTTAGAAAATATCCAGACAAAAAGGCATCATTAGTCGATCATGCGCAACTTTTTGTCAACGGAGTATCCGGTAATTCAGAATTATATTCCGCGGTAATTGGAGAAACCGATTATAAAAACGCAGCACACGCTATTCAAGATGCAGGTTATGCAACTGACCCAGGGTATGCTGAAAAACTCATTTCAACCATCGAAACTTACCATTTGGATCGATATGACCAAATTTACGATACAGTAACATCAACCGAAAACCAATTAGCCTATGCAGAAATTACAAATCCGGGCGAAGAAGTTATTTGGACAAAACCATATAATACAGAAGGTGCAGAAAAAGCAGGAGTGACCAAAGATTACCAAAATAAAACACTTCGAATCGCTCAAAAAGCGAATACAGAAAAAGGAACATGGTATCAACTGCAAGATCAAGGTAAGATAATTGGGTGGATTAGCAGTCAATCGGTAACAGTTTTCTACACACCACAAAATGAAACGAGTGTAACGCTAGATAAATACATCACCGATTCAGACCAAAAAATCTATGCTTATCCTGTAGAAGATAATTCGAAAGTAGTAACTGATTTAAATGATTATCTAGGAAAAGAACTAGATATAGATCGCCGAGCAGATGTGAAAAATGAATATTGGTACCGTATTAAATCAGAAGATGGGAAAGTTATTGGCTGGTCCAAAGCAGGCGGTTTCGCTGAAAACAATCCTGACAAAACGCTAACAGCAAAATAAAAATAGCAATCCAATTGCGTAAATGATATTTCTCTGTTAAAATTAGTACCAGGTCATAAAATATCCAGGAGAAAAAGCATATTTTCATCCTGATGCAGTTTGATATGGAGGAGAACACATGAACGCAGGAATTTTAGGAGTAGGTAAATACGTACCTGAAAGAATAGTAACAAACTTCGATTTAGAAAAAATAATGGAAACATCCGACGAGTGGATTCGTACTCGAACTGGTATTGAAGAAAGAAGAATTGCTCGCGATGATGAATATACGCACGATTTAGCTTATGAAGCAGCAAAAGTAGCAATTGAGAACGCTGGTCTTACTCCAGATGATATTGATTTATTTATCGTTGCAACCGTTACGCAAGAAGCAACATTCCCATCCGTTGCGAATATTATCCAAGACCGTCTAGGGGCAAAAAATGCTGCGGGTATGGACGTGGAAGCAGCTTGTGCTGGCTTTACTTTTGGTGTAGTAACAGCAGCACAATTCATTAAAACAGGCGCATATAAAAATATCGTAGTTGTTGGTGCAGATAAATTATCTAAAATCACTAACTGGGATGATCGTGCAACAGCTGTATTATTCGGTGACGGTGCAGGTGCCGTTGTTATGGGACCAGTTTCTGATGATCATGGTTTGCTTTCATTCGACTTAGGTTCTGATGGTTCTGGTGGAAAATACTTGAACTTAGATGAAAATAAAAAGATTTATATGAATGGACGCGAAGTATTCCGTTTTGCAGTTCGCCAAATGGGTGAAGCTTCTTTACGTGTACTGGAACGTGCTGGTCTTGAAAAAGAAGAATTAGATTTATTAATTCCTCACCAAGCAAACATTCGTATCATGGAAGCTTCTCGTGAACGCTTGAATTTACCTGAAGAAAAACTAATGAAAACTGTTCATAAATACGGGAACACTTCCTCATCTTCTATCGCGCTTGCTCTTGTTGACGCAGTAGAAGAAGGACGGATTAATGATAACGATAATGTCTTGCTTGTCGGTTTTGGCGGCGGACTAACTTGGGGCGCCCTAATTATTCGTTGGGGTAAGTAAGCAACAAATTAAAAATGGAAAGTTGCCCTAACGATTATTTTTTGTTAGGACAACTTTCCTTTATTTATGTTATAATGAAACAGGCTTTTGGTTTATTTGTTTGTGCACTATTTTTAATTTTAAATAAAGCCTTAACTTTATACTAGCTGCTGTCATTAGACAGAAGTTGTTTTTTATGAATTGCAAAATAAGGAGATGAGTAAATGGATAAGAGAAGAGTAGTTGTTACTGGTATTGGCGCTGTTACACCAATTGGAAACGATGCGGAAACTTCTTGGGAAAACGCAAAAAAAGGTGTTAATGGTGTTGCAGAAATGACAAGACTTAATCCGGATGACTTTCCGGTTAAAATTGCAGCAGAATTAAAAGATTTTGATGTAGAAAAATATCTAGAGAAAAAAGAAGCTCGTAAAATGGACCGTTTCACGCATTACGCGATTGCAAGTGCTGAAATGGCTGTACAAGATTCTGGTTTAGTTATTGATGATTCCAATGCAACTCGCGTAGGCGTTTGGATTGGTTCAGGAATCGGCGGAATGGAAACTTTCGAAACACAATTTGAAATTTTCTTAAACCGCGGCCATCGTCGAGTTAGTCCGTTTTTCGTTCCAATGATGATTCCGGATATGGGTTCCGGTCAAGTTTCTATTCGTTTCGGAGCAAAAGGTATTAACTCTACAACAGTTACAGCCTGTGCAACAGCAACAAACTCTATCGGTGACGCATTTAAAGTTATCGAACGCGGAGATGCTGATGCCATGATTACAGGTGGAGCAGAAGCACCGATTACTAAAATGTCGCTTGCTGGTTTCACTGCGAATAAAGCTTTATCATTAAATCCAGATCCAGAAACTGCATGTCGTCCATTTGATAAAGACCGTGATGGTTTTATTATTGGTGAGGGTGCAGGGATTGTTATTTTAGAAGAATATGAACACGCAAAAGCTCGTGGTGCGAAAATTTATGCAGAAATCGTTGGCTACGGCGCAACAGGTGATGCATACCACATTACAGCTCCGGCTCCAAATGGTGAAGGTGCAGCTCGTGCAATGAAAATGGCAATTGATGATGCAGGACTTTCTCCTGATAAAGTGGATTACATTAATGCACACGGAACAAGTACGCCTTACAATGACGAATATGAAACACAAGCAATTAAAACAGTCTTCGGTGACCATGCGAAAAAATTAGCAATTAGTTCAACTAAATCAATGACTGGACACACTTTAGGTGCATCTGGTGGTATTGAAGCTATTTTTGCACTGTTGAGTATCCGTGATAACATTATCGCGCCAACAATTCATTTAGAAAACCAAGATGAAGTTTGTGACTTGGATTATGTTCCAAATGTAGCTCGTGAAACAGAAGTAAATGTAGCACTTTCTAACTCTTTCGGCTTCGGTGGCCATAACGCTACTTTAGTATTCAAAAGAATAGAAGAATAAGATAATAGTCAAAAGCCTTACCTCTAATTCGGGGTAAGGCTTTTTTTGAGCAGAAAACTAGCTTTATTTATTGATATTGTATAAAATTAAATTGCACACAACTTAAAAGGAGGAGAACATGTTGGACACGAACACGCGCATATTAGAAGAACAGCTGTGTTTTTCTGTTTACAATGCATCCAAACAATTTACGAAACTGTATCGTGAAGCTTTAGAGCCGTTTCAATTAACCTATCCACAATACATTGCACTGCTTGTTCTATGGGAAGGCGAGGAACAAACGGTATCAGATCTTGGTAAACGACTGGCTTTAGATAGCGGAACGTTAACACCTATGCTAAAACGAATGGAGCATTTAGGATATGTTACACGGAATCGTCATCCGGAAGACGAGCGACGTGTGTATATTCGCCTGACAGAAAAAGCAATAAAAATACAACCAGATGTATTAAAAAGCGTGGACAACTGCCTTCAATTACTCGATTTTGCCGAATTAGACTACAGACAATTACTTACAAAAATACAAGCATTAACTAATCAATTAGGAGGAATAGAAAATGAAAAAACTATATGAAACAACGGTCATTAATACTGGGGGAAGAAGCGGTGAAGTACATTCACCAGATAACGTATTTTACTTCGATATCTCTGCACCAACAGAACTTGGTGGAGATGGTGGAGGCGGAACGAACCCAGAACAACTTTTTGCCGCTGGATACGGGGCTTGTTTCAACAGCGCTTTAGAATTAGTTC
Organism: Listeria marthii; assembly: GCF_014227425.1. Classification (NCBI taxonomy): domain Bacteria; kingdom Bacillati; phylum Bacillota; class Bacilli; order Caryophanales; family Listeriaceae; genus Listeria; species Listeria marthii. Next base: position 407,688 of record NZ_JAASWB010000001.1, on the reverse strand, counting down.
TTGGCAAAGCTGGAATTGAAGCGAAAAGTACAGTAACAGCAACTGTCAGCTTGTACAGCGATCCAGAAGACAATGGCTTTAAAATTGGTGTCTTATTAGAAGGAACTATCGAAGGCCAAGATGAAGAAAAAACAGAAGCACTACTTAAAAAAGCGCATGAAGTATGCCCATATTCTAAAGCAACTCGCGGAAACATTGATGTGGAAATTAAAGTAGGTTAATGCTTAAATAGAAAAAGCCGAGTACTTGAGTTAATCTAAGTACTCGGCTTTTTTATAGTTATTTTCTGCGTTTACGGCCAAGCCCAACGCCATTTTCCATTTTCTTCAATGTTTTATTAGCTACACGAGCTGCTTTTTCTGCTCCTGCATCTAAAATAGTATCTAATTCTGCTGATTCTAGATAAGCGTAGTATCTTTCTTGAATCGGCTCAAGTTCAGCAACAACTAACTCGGCTAAGTCGGTTTTAAAATCGCCATAACCTTTGCCTACATATTTTTCTTCTATACTAGCAATCGTTTCTCCAGTAATAACGGAATAAATAGTTAGCAAGTTAGATACACCTGGTTTTTCTTCTTTATTATATTCGATGATACCACTAGAATCCGTTACAGCACTTTTGATTTTTTTTCTAATAGTTGCTGGGGGATCAAGTAAGAAAATCGCATTTTTTAAATTAGCATCCGATTTACTCATTTTTTTCGTTGGATCTTGTAAAGACATCACTCGAGCGCCTTGTTTAGGAATAAATACTTCTGGCATCGTAAAAATATCCGCATGTTTTTTATTAAATCGCTCTGCTAAGTCACGAGTTAATTCAATATGTTGTTTTTGGTCTTCGCCAACAGGTACTAAGTCTGTTTGATAAAGTAAGATATCAGCAGCCATTAAAGGAGGGTAGGTTAAAAGTCCAGCACTAACGCCTGCCTTTCCGTCTGATTTATCTTTAAATTGCGTCATACGCTCTAATTCGCCAATATAGACGTTGCATTGTAAAATCCAAGCAGCCTGTGCGTGTGCTGCTACTTCTGATTGAATAAAAAGAGTCGCTTTTTCTGGATCAAGTCCAACCGCTAAATAAAGGGCTGCTAGGCTTCTTGTTTGCTCGCGAAGTTTTAATCTATCTTGTGGTACCGTAATCGCGTGCTCGTCTACGATACAATAAAAACATTCGTACTCATCTTGGAACTGCCCAAATTGTTTCAACGCCCCAATATAGTTTCCTAAAGTTAGTTGTCCACTAGGTTGTATTCCGGAAAAGATTACTTTTTTCATGTTTATTCCTCCAATTTTTTCACTGATTGCGAAAATAAAAAACCGTCCATCCCAACATATAAATGTTAGGGACGAACGGTTATCCGCGGTGCCACCCTAAGTACCAAAAAGGCTCTTAGCAATAGAAAATTTCTATTAAAGAAGTAACGGTCTTTAGCCGCCGTTTGCTACTAATCTTTCACAAACAGTCCTTAGAAGTCCATTCGATTTTGCGCTTTATCTGTTTTCACCAACCACAGACTCTCTATTATAAAGCAACAAAATGTACTAATCTTCCTATTAACGCATCAGTTATAATACATTTATTTTAGCAGTTTTCAAAACGGCTTGTCAATCACAAAAACATGCATAGGATACTAGATAGCATAACAAGAAGCGAACTAATCAAAATTCCAGCGTACTGAAGGCCAACTAGCTCGGATAACAGCATATCTGAGAACTCGCTCTCTTCTTCTCGTTTAATTTTACGAGAGATGTTTCGAAAGCCGTTATGAACACGGTCTAAAAAGCCACTTCTCATAATATAAACGAATAACCCTATTAATAATGTAATAAGCGCTACAAGGAAAGAAATATCCACATAATTGCTTATACTAACATGCTGGTTTTTGCCGAAAAGCAGAATACCAAAAATAATGGCTTCTTGAATAAGTGTATAAATAGTAATTCGTAAAAACATTTCTTCACCTCTAATTAAAATTCATAATTCACTCTATCATAATTTCCATAGAAAGACTATATGATAGAAGGAAGCTATCATGCAATGTTAGAAATTTGTCCATTTTTGTTCAAAAAAACGCCTTAGTGTCTTTACAGATTGTTAATAAAAAAATGCCTTTATATCAACGTTTTTCGAATTTATTACAAAATTTAATTAAATTTTTGGTATTTTTATCTAGACAACAGCTCAAAAAAAGTATATAAATATAATAATCCTTTAAAAATTTAAAGGGGTTCGATATTTTCACTTATACAAAAAAGATGACTTCTTCCAGTTAAAACTTAATTGGCAAAGTTCAGCGTAAATTTATCAATTTAAATGGTTATGTTTTCTGAAAACTTAATCAAAAGGTTTAGCAAAGTATACATAATTAATTCGATTTATTGCAAAATAGAGGATTGTGTAACACTCTCTGTTCAGAGTTTTCACGCAATTTCAATTTTGCCTTAATATTTTAATAACTTGTATCTTTCATCCTTGTTTTCATTTATCTTGTAAAAATAATTTACAAAGCCAGAAATCTTAGAGTATAATAGGTATCGAAACAATTTTTCAGAAAAATAAAAAAGGGAGGTCTACTTAGTGAAAAAATCTAAATTATTTCTTACACTTGGATTAACACTATTACTAAGCTTAGTCTTGGTAGCATGCGGAGGCGGATCAGATTCCAAATCCGACAAAAAAGGCTCAGATTCAGGAAAAGCTTCAGGAGATCAAGTACTTAACTTGACAGAAAGCGCACTAATTCCTTCTGCAGACAGCACAAAAGCGGATGACCAAGTTGGTTTAAACGTTGTAAACCAAACAAACGAAGGTCTATATGCGCTTGACAAAGATGGTATTCCTGCCATTGCCGGTGCTGCTGAAGAGCCAAAAATTAGCGATGACAAAACAGTTTATACTATCAAACTTCGTGAAGACGCAAAATGGTCTAACGGAGATCCTGTAACTGCAAATGACTATGTTTACTCATGGCGTCGTGCAGTTGACCCTAACACTGCTGCAACTTATTCTTACCTATTTGATGCAATCAAAAATGGTACTGATATCGTAGCTGGCAAGAAAAAACCTGAAGAATTAGGAATTAAAGCAGTAGATGACTATACTTTAGAAATTACTTTAGCTAAACCAACTGCTTACATTAACTCATTATTTGCATTCCCAACTTTCTTCCCACTTAACGAAAAATTCGTTACGGAAAAAGGCGAAAAATATGCACAAAATAGTGATAACATGTTATTCAACGGACCTTTCGAGTTGAAAGACTGGACTGGAACAAACAAAAAATGGACTTATGTAAAAAATGATAGCTACTGGGATAAAGATAAAGTTAAGTTGAAACAAATCAACGTACAAGTTGTTCAAGACTCCGGTACTGGACTTAACTTATACAACACTGACAAAGTTGACCGTACAGTATTAAGTGCTGATTACGCGGCTCAAAACAAAAACAATAAAGACTACGTTACAGTGAATGATTCTTCAACATTCTACATTAAATTTAACCAAAAACGTGCTGGCAAAGACACAGTATTTGCTAACAAAAACATCCGTAAAGCTATAGCTCTTGCGATTGACAAACAATCGTACACTGATACAGTTCTTAAAAACGGATCTAAACCTGCAAACAATCTTGTACCAGAAGGTTTCACTTTTGACCCAGGTAACAAAGAAGATTATACAAAAGAATCTGGTAAACATTTAGAATATGATGTAAAAGAAGCACAAAAAGCATGGAAAGCTGGTTTGAAAGAACTTGGAGTTTCCGAAATTACAGTTGAATTCACTAGTGATGATACTGAAAATGCGAGAAAATCTTCTGAATTCATTCAAGATCAACTACAAAAGAACTTAGACGGTCTTACAGTTAAACTTAAAAACGTACCATTTAAAGTTCGTTTACAAAATGACCAAAACCAAGATTACGACTTCTCAATGAGCGGCTGGGGTCCTGACTATCAAGATCCATCCACTTTCTTGAACCTATTCGTAACTGATGGTGCACAAAACAGAATGAGTTATTCTAACAAAGACTATGACAAGATTTTAAATGATGCTTCTGTAACTTATGCAGCTGACGATCAAAAACGTTGGGATGAAATGGTTAAAGCAGAAAAAATCCTTCTTACGGATGATGTAGCTATTCAACCACTTTATCAACGTTCTACTGCATACCTACAAAAAGACTACATTAAAAACTTGCAAAAAAATCCATTTGGTCCAGATTACACTTACAAAGAAACATACTTGACTAAATAAAATATTAGTCTTTAAGAAATGCTTGACGGAAAGAGAGAGTATATTTCGATATGCTCTCTCCTTTTGCTGATGATTTTCATGTTTTCATGTGTTATAATTTAAAATTAAAGTATCCTTTTCTAGTTATCTAGAAACCTAACATTCGAAAAATGAAGTTTTTTTCCTAACTAATTTGCGCTAATGCAATAAAAGTTTAGAAATGAAGAAAAAGGCTCACTAAACTTGCGGATTTGGTTAGGAATGACTTTTTTTATATATTTATTAAAACTGGGAGGTGTAGAGATAGATGGTTAAATATACGTTAAAAAGAGTATTATATATGCTTATAACGTTATTCATCATTGCTTCGGTTACGTTTGTTCTTATGAAATTCTTACCTGGTACGCCTTACCGTAATCAGGAGAAACTATCTGACGAACAAATTCACATGATGAATGAAAAATACGGACTAAATGATTCAATTCCAGTCCAATACTTTAATTATATGACAGGTTTGGTAAAAGGGGACTTAGGTGTTTCTTTCCAACTTGATAATAGACCAGTGTCTGAGATTTTAGGTGCACTGATTGGTCCATCTGTCCAATTAGCCCTCGAGGCAATGGTATTTGGTGTTATTTTTGGTATTTTACTCGGGGTAGTAGCGGCCATGTATCAGAATAAGTGGCCGGATTATACGAGTACATTTATAGCAATATTAGGTAAGTCAGTCCCATCTTTCGTATTTGCGACTGTTTTACAATACTGGCTTGGAGCAAAACTTCAAATTTTCCCAGTAGCAGGTTGGGGGACGTTTGCAGATACTATTCTGCCAGCATTCGCACTTGCGATGTTCCCACTAGCGACAGCAGCTCGTTTCATGAGAACAGAGTTAATCGATGTATTTGCATCTGATTATGTTCTACTTGCAAAAGCGAAAGGGAATAGTAGAACGGAAGTAGCGGTTAAGCATGCGATTCGTAATGCACTTATTCCTTTAATTACAGTTTTAGGACCATTATCGGTTGCACTGATGACTGGTTCCCTTGTTATTGAAAATATTTACAGTATCCCTGGTATCGGTAGCCAATTCGTTTCTTCTATTCAAATGAACGATTACCCAGTTATCATGGGAACTACATTATTATTTGCTGCTATGCTTGTATTTGTTATCTTGGTAGTAGATATTCTTTACGGATTGATTGATCCACGAATCCGTGTGTCTGGAGGTAGAAAATAATGGCAGAACATAAAATTGCAAAAGAAAGATTCCAGCCAGCACACATTCTAGATGCCGAAGCGGAAAAAATTACTCGTCCAAGTTTGACGTTTATGCAAGATTCTTGGCTTCGTATTCGTAAAAATAAAGCGGCGTTAGTGTCGCTGATTGTATTAGCACTTGTTATTATCATGGCAATTGTAGGCCCTTATTTGTCACAAAACTTAGGACCAAAACATGATATTAATAGACAGATTACTGAAAATGCGAGTCTTCCTCCAAAAGTTCAAGGCTTTGAAAATATGCCTTTCTGGAATGGACATCAATCCATTGGTGGCGAAGACGTTGATATTTATAAACAAAATAATATTAAAGAGGGTACTTACTACTGGTTAGGTAGTGATACGCTTGGACGTGACCAATTTGCTCGTATTTGGGCTGGTACACGTGTATCTCTTATTATTGCTGTTGTTGCAGCACTATGTGATTTAATCATTGGTGTTACTTACGGCTTGATTTCTGGTTATGTTGGAGGTCGTGTCGATAACTTTATGCAACGTGTGCTAGAAGTTATTGGTGCTATTCCAAACTTAGTTGTCGTTATTTTAATGATGCTAATACTTGATCCAGGGATAATTTCTATTATCATAGCGATTGCGATGACAAGTTGGATAACGATGGCCCGGGTAGTCAGGGGACAAGTTTTAAAACTCAAAAATCAAGAATTCGTTATGGCTTCCACAACTTTAGGGGAATCTACTCCTAAAATTCTTATTAAACATTTAATACCAAATATTTCTGGGATTATTATCATTAACATTATGTTTAGTATTCCTAGTGCGATTTTCTTTGAAGCCTTTTTAAGCTTTATTGGACTTGGTCTTCCAGCGCCAGCAGCGTCTCTTGGTGTCTTGGTTAATGATGGATATAAAACATTACAAGTATTACCGTATATGATTCTTTATCCATGTATTGTACTTTGTATCATCATGATTGCATTTAACTTAATTGCAGATGGTTTGCGCGATGCCTTTGATCCTAAAATGCGCGATTAAAAGAGAGGTGAGGAAAAATGGAAAAGCTATTAGAAGTTAAAGATTTAAATATTTCATTCCACACATATGCCGGAGAAGTTAAGGCGATTCGTGGAGTTAATTTTGACTTATATAAAGGGGAAACCTTAGCGATTGTTGGCGAATCTGGTTCTGGTAAATCAGTAACGACAAAATCGATTATGCGTTTACTTCCAGAAGGTAACTCAGAAATTAAAAGTGGCCAAATTTTATTTAACGGAATGGATATCGCTAAAGCTCACGAAAAACAAATGCAAAAAATTCGTGGGAAAGATATAGCTATGATTTTCCAAGATCCAATGACATCCTTAAATCCAACGATGACAATTGGTAAACAAATTTCTGAACCACTTATTAAGCACCAAAAAATCAGTAAACATGAAGCGCACAAAACAGCTCTTCGTTTACTTCAATTAGTTGGTATTGCAAATGCAGAAGAAAGAATTAAACAATATCCTCACCAATTTTCTGGTGGGATGCGTCAACGGGTTGTTATTGCGATTTCACTTGCTTGTAACCCGCAAATTCTTATTGCAGATGAGCCAACAACAGCGCTAGATGTAACTATCCAAGCGCAAATTTTAGACTTAATGAAGGATTTACAGAAAAAAATTGACACATCGATTATCTTTATTACCCATGACCTTGGTGTTGTAGCAAACGTTGCAGACCGCGTTGCCGTTATGTACGGTGGTAAAATTGTTGAAATCGGTACGGTTGATGAAATTTTCTATAATCCGCAACATCCTTATACATGGGGATTAATTAGTTCGATGCCTACTTTGGATACAGATGATGAAGAATTATTTGTTATCCCAGGTACACCACCAGATTTACTTCATCCTCCAAAAGGGGACGCATTTGCTGCACGTAATAAATACGCAATGCAAATTGACCTTGAAGAAGAGCCACCACTATTTAAGGTGTCTGATACGCATTATGCGGCTACATGGTTGCTTCATCCTGATGCACCAGAAGTAACGCCTCCTGATGCTGTATTACGTCGCCAAGAGCAGTTTGCGGAACTTCATCCTGGCATGCAAGCTGTCCATGCGAAAGGGGTAGAAGTAGAATGACTGAACAAAGAGAAAAATTATTAGAAATTCATAATCTAAAGCAATACTTTAACAAAGGTACTGCAAGTGAAGTACGCGCTGTTGATGATATTTCTTTTGATATTTATAAAGGTGAAACACTTGGTTTAGTAGGAGAATCAGGTTGTGGTAAATCTACAACTGGACGTACTATTATTCGTTTATACGATGCAACTGGTGGAGAAGTTATTTATAATGGCAAAAATGTGCATGCACGTAAAAGCCGTAAAGAAATGCTTGAATTCCGCCGTAAAATGCAAATGATTTTCCAAGATCCATATGCGTCTTTAAATCCGCGTATGAAAGTTAAAGATATCATTGCAGAAGGTATTCGTATCCACGGCCTTGCTAAAACGCCTGAAGAAACGAATCAACAAGTTTATGAGCTACTTGAAACAGTTGGTCTAAGTAAAGAACATGCTGGTCGTTACCCGCATGAATTCTCCGGTGGTCAACGTCAACGTATCGGTATTGCTCGTGCGCTTGCTGTTCAGCCAGAATTTATTATTGCCGATGAGCCTATTTCCGCACTGGATGTATCTATCCAAGCGCAAGTAGTTAACTTATTACGTCAATTACAAAAAGAAAAAAATCTAACATACCTTTTCATTGCCCACGATTTATCAATGGTTAAATACATTAGTGATCGTATCGGTGTAATGTACTTCGGTAAATTAGTCGAGTTAGCGCCTGCCAATGATTTATATCATGCACCGCTTCACCCGTATACGGAATCTCTTTTATCCGCGATTCCTTTGCCAGATCCAAATTATGAGCGTACTCGTGTGCGTAAAGCATATGATCCAACTTCTCATAACTATAAAGATGGCGATGAAATTAAAATGCGCGAAATCGCTCCTGGACACTTTGTTTATTGTTCAGAAGAAGAAGAAGTTATGTATAAAGAAAAGCATGCTAAGCTAACTGCTGAAGCCGCTACAAAATAACACTAAAACATCAATCAGAGTAAAATTTGATTGATGTTTTTTTCACAAAATTAAAATTCTCATGAAATTCTCATAAAAAAGCGTTTTTTTTCATGTGATTTTAGTTTAAACAAGTTATAGTAGGGGTATCATATACATAACGGCTTGCTAACAATGGTTTTACATATTTGGAAAGAAAATTTTAAAAAATAGTATATAGAATTTCACAAAATTAGTGTATAATGAAGTGTAAGTTCTTTAATGAATTTTCCAAATAGAGATATTGCTAGAATTTCGTTATATGAATGAAACAATACCCGATAAGGAGTGTGAATGTCTAATGGTAACGTTATACACTTCACCTAGTTGCACATCTTGCCGAAAAGCTCGTGCATGGTTGGAAGAACATGATATCCCTTATAAGGAAAGAAACATTTTTTCTGAGCCACTTAGTTTGGATGAAATTAAAGAAATTCTTCGTATGACTGAGGACGGTACAGATGAAATTATTTCCACTCGTTCAAAAACGTTCCAAAAATTGAACGTGGATTTAGATAGCCTTCCTTTGCAACAACTATTTGAATTAATCCAGAAAAATCCTGGCTTATTAAGACGTCCTATCATTATTGATGAAAAACGTTTGCAAGTTGGGTACAATGAAGATGAAATTCGCCGTTTCTTACCGCGCCGTGTACGTACGTATCAACTACGTGAAGCGCAAAAAATGGTTAACTAAGATTGATAAAAGTGGTTGCCGAGAATTCCATTCAGTTGGATTCTTGGCGCTTTTTTTGTAATTGGAGTAATAGTTCTTGAATTTTTTTCGTTTTTCAGCTAAGATAATAATCCACCAACGAAAACGAAGGAAAAATGGTGGTACTATTTGCTAATATGAGCTACAATGAATTTAACCAATTAAGTTTCACCCTTCATTGTCAATGACTAAGAAGGAAGGGAGAGTGTGACGATGGAAATTGAACGAATTAATGAGGATACAATCAAGTTTTATATCTCTTATCTGGATTTGGAAGAGCGAGGTTTTAACCAAGAAGATGTTTGGTATGATCGCGAGAAAAGTGAAGAACTTTTCTGGGATATGATGGATGAGCTGAAATATGAAGAAGAGTTCTCTCCGGAAGGTCCGCTCTGGATACAAGTCCAAGCCTTAAAACATGGCTTAGAAGTATTCGTAACAAAAGCTACAATTGGTGGAAAAGGCGAAGATGGCTTTGATGTCACGCTTAGCTCCCCAGATGAGCTTGCAGAAGAAAAAATCGAAAAACTACTCGAAGAAAACTTCAATCCAGTGAGGAAAGAATCACTCGGAGAAGATGATACGCTAGAGTTTATTTTAGAGTTCCGTGATTTTGAAGATGCTATTTCACTTTCACGTGCAACAGGACTGGAAAATTTAGTAACTAAGCTATTTTCGTATCAAGGAAAGTATTATTTGAATGTAGAATTTCCTGAGAATAAATATGATGAATCTAACATTGACAATGCCGTTAGTATTTTACTGGAGTACGGTTTAGAGTCGAATTTAACTGGTTATATGCTTGCGGAGTACGGAAAAGTAATCTTTGACGTTCCTGCATTAAAGCAAATAAGAAAACATTTTTAAAACTTCATTTTGAAGACCCGTTTGTGCTGGAAAATGAGCCAAACGGGTCTTTTTTGCGATTTTAAAAATAAGAAAGGAATTAGGCTGTTGCGTGGCGAATAATAATATTAAAGAGCTAATAGGAGAGTGATTATTATTTTTACCGCCAGAAATAGCACAGGAAAAACTTTTACTATTACTAAGATGAACGTCGACCGTATCAAGCAAGAAGAAAAGCTATTTTGTAAGTCATGTGCAAGCCCAGTCGTGATCAAAGCAGGGCAGATTAAGATACCACATTTTGCTCATGAGAAGGCAATGAAGTGTGCTTTTGCCTCGGAGGGAGAGAGTGAAGAACATTTAGCAGCTAAGCGACAAATCATGGCGTGGCTTTGCTATCAAGGAATGCCAGTAGAGTTAGAAAGTTATTTTCCGGAAATTAATCGGCAAGCGGACGTTTTTGTGAATGGTAATACTGTTATTGAATTTCAACGTTCTTCGGTTCCGATTAGTGAAATGATTCAACGTACGATGGATTATTTGTCTCTTGGTCTCAAGGTTCAGTGGGTACTTGGTCAGGTGATGAAAAAAGAGAAAGGACGTATTTGTCTTACTGCTTTTCAACAAGCCTTTATTCAATCTGACTCAAAATTAGGTTATCATTTTTGGCATTACTCAGCAGAACGTGAGGTTTGTACATTGTATTATCATCTAACATTTGAGAAAGGAAATCGGTTTTTCGCAAGTGAGATGCCATTTTCGATGAAAGTGCCTTTTAAGGAATGGGAGCGGAAGATGGCGCGAATTATAAGCCGTAAAGCCTATGTCAAGCGAGATAGGGAATTAGAAAGACAAAAAATTTGTTTTTACTATGCCAAATTTAAAAAACATGGTCAATTTATGCAGAAGTTATATAATGCGGGATATTATTTACATTATTTACCGAAAGAGATAGGAGTGGATTTAGAAGAGCAATTTTTAGTTATAACGCCGGCTGTAGAATGGCAATTTGACTTATGGGAAAGGTTTTTTAGAGGGTTAGAGAAGGGAGATACTTTTAGTGAGCATTGTTTTTTAGAAAGCTTTCAATCGGTTGTAACCTCAATTTTAACGATTTGGCTGTCGCCTAAAGAAAATTGGAAGTTAGGAAAAGCGTATATTTCTTACTTAATTAGTAAGGGAGTTTTATCGGCAATGCCAGAAAATCGTTATCGCGTGAGGCGAATCATGGCATTTGCTAATACACGAGTGGGGTAAATATAATCATCTGTTTTGCTTTTTTAGTTATTTTGGCTCATAATAATAACAAAATGATTATGGTTGGGGGTTTTAATATTGAGTAAAACAAATGCATTACCTTTAAGAGAAGAAGTACCAGAAAATCTAACGTGGGATTTAACGACGATTTATCCGAATGATGAGGCTTGGGAACAGGCTTTTGTAGATTTGCAAAAGATTACCGAAGAAAGCGAGCAATTTAAAGGTCGTTTAGCAGAAAGTAGCCAAACACTTTTTGAAGCACTTCAATTTCGTGATAACGCGTATGATTTGATTAGTAACTTGTACGTTTACGCTCATTTAAAAATGGACCAAGATACAGCCAATGCGAAATATCAAGGGCTATATAGCCGTGCGGGAAGTCTCGTTACTAAACTAATGTCTGCACTATCTTATTATGATCCTGAAATTTTAGCGATGGATGAGAATACCTTACAACAATTTTTAGATGAAAATAAAGATTTACAATTATATGCTCATTTATTAGAAGAGTTGAATTTAAGTCGACCTTATATTTTGAGTGAAAAAGAAGAGGCGTTACTTGCGAATGCGGGTGAGGTTCTTGGAAGTTCTTCCAATACATTTAATACGTTAAATAATGCGGATATGAAGTTTCCAACGATTAAAGATGAAAATGGCGAAGAAATCGAAATTACACATGGCCGTTTTGGTAAGCTATTAGAAAGTAATGATCCGCGTGTTCGTCGCGATGCGTTTCTTGGAGTATATTCTGTTTATGAAGGGTTAAAAAACACGTTAGCCTCTACTTTAAATGGTCAAGTGAAAAAATCTAACTTTTATGCTGCTACTCGTGGATATACATCGGCTCGTGAGGCTGCTCTTTCGGGGAACCATATTCCTGAAACAGTTTATGATGCATTACTGAAATCTGTGAATGCCAATGCTAGTTTACTTCATCGTTATGTGAAATTGCGTAAAGAGTTACTTGGTTTAGAAGAATTGCATATGTATGATCTTTATACGCCACTATCAGATGATGTTAATTTGGAATTTACGTACGAGGAAGCAAAAGAGCTTGTACTTGAGGCGTTAAAACCGCTTGGGGAAGAGTATCAGGCAATTTTGAAAGAAGCATTTGATGGTCGCTGGATTGATGTGATGGAAAATAAAGGGAAACGTAGTGGAGCATATTCTTCTGGTTCATATAGTACGAATCCTTATATTTTACTGAACTGGCAAGATAATATTAATAATGTGTATACGTTGGCTCATGAACTTGGACATAGTGTGCATAGTTATTATACTAGGAAAAATCAACCATTTGTTTATGGCGATTATTCGATTTTCTTGGCGGAAGTTGCTTCTACTACGAATGAGAATTTATTGACTGATTATCTGCTTAAAAAATACGATGATCCAAAAGTACGTGCTTATTTATTAAATCATTATTTAGATGGATTTAAAGGAACGGTATTCCGTCAAACACAATTTGCTGAATTTGAGCATGCGATTCATCAGGCAGACCAAGAAGGTGTGGCTCTGACTGCAGATTATTTAACAGAAACGTATTTTGATATTAATAAGAAATATTACGGGAAAGCAATGGTTTATGATGCAGAAATTGGCTATGAATGGTCTCGTATTCCGCATTTCTATATGAACTATTATGTGTTCCAATATGCGACTGGTTTTTCGGCAGCTTCTGCATTGAGCGCAAAAATCTTAACAGAAGGTCAAACTGCTGTAACAGCGTATATTGACTTTTTGAAAGCGGGAAGCTCGGATTATCCGATTGATGTTTTGAAAAAAGCCGGCGTTGATATGGCGACACCTAATCCTGTAGATGATGCTTTAAAAGTATTCGAACAACGGTTAGATGAATTAGAAAAACTAGTTAAATAATTGTTTGTGAAATTTGCTAAAAAAAGACACGTAGTCATTACCGCTAACGTGTCTTTTTTTCTTGTGTTTAAGTGGTGCCAGTATTCACGAAATGTACAAATAAAAATAGCTATGTGAACTATTGAATTATAAGTGGTAATATGGTATATTATAACCGTGAAATAAATCACAAACAAATACCCCCTTTATTTGATTGTGTGAATTTCTCCTTTTGATTGCGCTGTAAGAAGCCGTGGCACTTAGCTACGGCTTTTTACGTTATTTTAAGTTACTAACTCAGAATTAAAGGATGATTAATGATGGAATTTAAAGATGAACACTTATTACGAGAAGTGCTTCTTTTTGCGGGAAGTGTGGATACGAAGATTAACGATATGTCGCTTGAGGTGATTGATTTTGGGAATCTGCGGAACTACACGAAAAATGAAGTGCTATTAACGCTTTATTGGTTGGAAGAAAATGGCTTTTTAACTAGAAATAATAATATTTCCGAAAAACGCTATACGCTAACTTTAAAAGGGGAGCTATTATATGATCGCTATTTTCAAATGGAAGAGTAGTCATTAGAAAAGTAAATAATTATTAACCATGGATAGGTGTTGCTATTCATGGTTTTTTTGATTGTGACGATAGTTTAAAAAACATAATGTTGTTGACAATGATAATCATTATCAATTAAAATGATAATTAACGTATCCTTTTACATAAACTTTTACTCCGCAAGTGTTTGTGGGGGTTTTTTATAAATAGTAGTTTTTATTAAAGAAGGGAGATTTAAGGATGAAGAAATTTTTAGTTTTGGCTGCTTTTGTTGCCGTATTTAGTTTTTCATTTCTTTCAAGTGGATTAACGGCACAAGCTGCACTTAAGGATGGGACCTATTCGGTTGATTATACGGTGCTTCAAGGGGATAGTGATTCTGTTTCTATGGCGAATGACTATTTTGATAAGCCTGCAACGGTAACAGTAAATGGAGGGAAATCTACTGTTAGTTTGCAAGTGAATCATAGTAAATGGATTACTGGTTTATGGGTGGAAGGCAGTGCGGTCAGTGTGACTTCGAAAAACACTTCCAATGATACTCGAAAAGTGTCCTTCCCAGTGTCGACTTTAAGTAGTCCAGTGAGTGCAAAAATTAAAGTAGATATTGATGACGACAATTTAAATTATCATCATCAATATCAAATCAAGTTACGTTTTGACGAAGGGTCTGCTAAATCTTTAGCAGGGGCTGTGAAATCTTCTGATAATAGTAATACAACAACGACGAACGACTCAAATAATCAAGTAGCAAATCCAAAGTCTAGTGATTCTAGCCAAATGTTTTTATACGTCATTATTTTTGTTGCTGCGGGAACTGGGTTAGTTTTACTTAAAAGACGGGCGATTTTTAAATAAAGGGGGATTATAATGAAGAAATTATGGAAAAAAGGTTTAGTCGCTTTTTTAGCTTTGACACTTATTTTTCAATTGATACCAGGGTTTGCGAATGCGGCTGATTCTCGTCTAAAAGATGGCGGAGAATATCAGGTTCAAGTGAATTTTTATAAAGATAATACTGGGAAGACTACAAAAGAATCTTCAGAAGCAGATAAATATATTGACCATACTGCAACGATTAAAGTGGAAAATGGTCAACCTTACATGTACTTAACGATTACAAATAGCAGCTGGTGGCAAACAATGGCGGTTTCAAAAGATGGAACTCGTCCAGAAAAGCCAGCGCAAGCGGAAGTTTACCAAGCTAGCTATCAAGATGTTCAAACTGTCAGCACAGATGCAACGAAAGATACGCGTGTAGAGAAATTCAAGCTTAGTTCTTTAGATGATGTTATTTTTTCTTATATGCATATTAAAGTTGATGCGATTAGTTATGATCACTGGTATCAAGTAGATTTGACGATTGATCCAAGTACTTTTAAAGTGATTTCAGAGCCAGCAGTTACTACGCCAGTAACGCTTTCTGATGGGATTTATACGATTCCGTTTGTAGCGAAAAAGGCAAATGATGATAGTAATTCAAGTATGCAAAATTACTTTAACAATCCTGCGTGGTTGAAAGTGAAAAATGGTAAGAAAATGGTTGCGATGACTGTTAATGATAATAAAACAGTAACAGCTTTAAAAACGAATTTGGCTGGAGCTTTGCAAGATGTAAAAGTTGTTTCGGAAGATAAAGATGCTAATACACGGATTGTAGAATTTGAAGTGGAAGACTTAAATCAACCACTTGCGGCTCATGTTAATTATGAAGCACCATTCAATGGTTCGGTTTATAAAGGGCAAGCGGACTTCCGTTATGTGTTTGATACAACGAAAGCAGTTGTGGCAAGTTCGTATCCGGGTAGCGATGAAACGCCTCCAGTAGTGGATCCGGGTGAAACGAATCCACCTGTGACAAAACCAGATCCAGGCACAACAAATCCACCAGTGACAACACCGCCTACAACTCCAAGTAAACCAGTGGTAGTTGATCCTAAAAATCTATTAAATAATCATACGTATTCGATTGATTTTGATGTGTTTAAAGATGGAACAACAGAAACTTCGATGATGGAAAGTTATGTGATGAAACCGGCTGTAATCAAAGTTGAAAATAACCAACCATATGTTTATTTAACGTTAACAAACAGCAGTTGGATTAAAACATTCCAATATAAACAAAATGGTGTTTGGAAAGATATGGAAGTTGTTTCTGGAGATATTAATAAAAATACGAGAACAGTTAAATATCCTGTGAAAGATGGCACGGCTAATACGGATGTGAAAACGCACGTATTAATTGAAGATATGCCAGGATTCGCTTACGATCACGAATATACTGTTCAAGTAAAACTGAATGCAGCAACCATTAAAGACATTACAGGGAAAGATGTAACGTTAAAAGAGCCTGTCAAAAATGATCTTTTAAATACGGGTAATGTAGCGAACAATAATAATGCTGGACCAAAATTAGCTAAACCAGATTTTGATGATACAAATTCTGTTCAAAAAACAGCGAATAAAGCAGAGAAAAATGCAAAAACAAATGATTCATCAAGTATGGCTTGGTACGTGACATTATTTGGGGCTTCCTTCCTTTATTTAGCTTATCGATTAAAACGTAAAAGATTGAGTTAATAAAACTGGTAAAAGCGAGTTAGGTCGGGGTTTTCCTTTGCTTAACTCGCTTTACCGATTTTATTTTATAAATGGGGGAATTGTTGATGAGGAAAATAGCTGTCATATCTTTGGTGTTATTACTTTTTTTAGTTGGTTGCGGGAATGAACAGGCGGCTCAGAAGACCGAGCAAACATCGGAAAAGGAGCCTAAGATTGTGGCGACTACGGTAGCGATTACCGAAATTATGGATAAACTCGATTTGCCGCTGGTTGGAATTCCGACTAGTTCTAAAAAACTTCCGGAACGTTATGCTGATGTACAGGAAACTGGTTCGCCTATGGGGCCTGATTTGGAAATTATTCGGATGTTAAAGCCGGACATGGTTCTTTCAACAAAAACGCTAGAAGCGGACTTAAAGGCTGGTTTTGAGGGTGCTAGTTTAAAAGCGGACTTTTTGGACTTTACGAGTATTGCTTCGATGCAAAGTGAAATTAAAAAACTCGGCGCAGAATTTGACCGCAAAGATGAAGCGACGAAATTAAATGCTGATTTAACAAGTGAAATTGATAAGGTGAAGTCTAATGTTGCTAAAAAGAAAAAGCCGACTGTTTTAATACTGATGGGTGTTCCGGGAAGCTATTTGGTTGTGACGGAACATGCGTACATCGGTGACTTGGTGAAACTTGCTGGTGGGGAAAATGTGATTACCAATCAAAAAGTGGAATATTTAGCTTCTAATACAGAATACTTACAAAATGCGAATCCGGATATTATTTTGCGAGCAGCTCATGGAATGCCGGCGGAGGTTGTGAAAATGTTCGATGAGGAATTTAAAACAAACGATATCTGGAAACATTTTGATGCGGTGAAAAATGATCGGGTATATGACTTGGACGAAAATTTATTTGGTATGACAGCAAGCTTAAATGCCCCAGAAGCACTACGCGAAATGGAAAAGATGCTTTATGACAATTAAGCAAAAAAGTTCGTTTGGTGTAGTCGTTGTTTTGTTAATTGGGACGATTTTATGGGCGGTTCAGGCGGGGAGTTTGGCGATGTCGATTCCAACTTTTTTAAAGGGCGTTTTTAGCGGCGGGAATGAAATGGTCGATGTGGTGATTGATTTGCGTTTTCCGCGGATTATTATTGCTTTACTGGCTGGTGCGGCGCTTTCGGTTTCTGGTTTATTGTTGCAAGCTGTGATGCGGAATCCGCTTGCTGATGCTGGGGTGATTGGGATTTCAGCGGGAGCAAAGTTTTTTAGTTTTGTAATCATTTTATTTTTACCGGAATTGTATTTTTGGTTGCCACTTTTTTCGTTTATTGGTGGGGCGCTTGCGTGTTTTCTAGTGTTTTTGTTTAGTTACCGGTCTGATTTTAATCCGCTTCGTTTTATTATTATTGGTATTGCGATTAATGCGGTTTTTACGGGGCTTAGTGATGCGTTATCGTCGCAAGTAGCGCTTGTTTCTAGTCAGTCTGCGAGTAGTGCGGCGAGCCTTGCGATGAAAAAATGGTCCGATGTGGAAACGTTGTTAATCTATGTGACGATTGGTCTGATTTGCGCACTATTACTTGCTAAATGGTGCAATGTGTTAGGGCTTGAAAATAAAATGGCTAGAGGATTTGGTGTGCCGGTTAATAAAACGAGGATTTGGTTGGCTTTAATTGCGGTTTTGCTTGCGTCGATTACTACGGCGGTTGTTGGCGTTATTGCCTTTGTTGGTTTACTTGTGCCACATATTGCGAGAAAACTAGTTGGCGGGAATTATCAAATACTTGTGCCTTTTTCAATTTTATTTGGCGCATTGTTGCTCTTGTTTGCAGATACACTTGGCAGAACGTTATTTCAACAAATGGAAATCCCGGCATCTGTAATCATGCTTATTATCGGCGGTCCATTCTTAATCTTTTTAATGCGAAAGGGTGATTTTTATGGAAGTAAGGGACGTTAATTTTAGTTATAATGGAACAAATCCAATCTTGAAAAATGTCTCATTTACTATCCAGAAAAATAAAATCAATACGATTGTTGGGCCGAATGGGAGCGGGAAATCCACTTTGTTAGAAATTTTGGCTAGACTTCTTTCGCCTAGTTCTGGAGATGTTTTGCTAGAAGGAAAATCGATTTTTGAATGGAAAGCGAAAGAATTTGCGCAAAATGTGGCGATTGTTCATCAAAATAATCTGCTTCCAAGCGAGCTGACGGTGAAGGAACTGTTGTACTTTGGTCGTCTGCCTTATAAAAATTGGCGGATGACGCGGACGAAGGCGGATGATTTTGCAGTTGAACGGGCTTTGGAACAAACGGAGCTAACTGAAAAAGCAGAGCAATTTGTTGATAGTCTTTCTGGCGGGGAACGGCAACGGGTGTTTATTGCGACAGCTTTAGTTCAAGATACGCCGATTTTGCTTTTGGATGAGCCGACGACGTTTCTCGATATGTATTTTCAATTGGAAATTTTAGAGTTGGTGAAACGGTTGAATCAAGAAGAAAATTTGACGATTGTGATGATTTTGCATGATTTAAACCAGGCGCTAGCTTATAGTGATCAATTGATTGTGATGAAAAATGGGGAAGTTGTGGCAAAAGGAGAACCGGGGAAATTGCTAACAACCGAACTGATTGCAGAAACGTATGGAGTGGTTGCTGAGGTTTTAGATGATGCGAAAACTGGGAAATACATTGTTCCTCAAAGACGAAAGGAGTTTTAGAACGTGAAAATGAAATCGTTTTTGGGGAAGAGTTTGACTTTAGTTATTTTAGGGGTATTTCTTTTTTCTGGTTGGAAAATTGGGATGGAGCTATATGAAAATTATCATAATCGGAACATTTTGGATGATGCCAAGGCTCTTTATACGAAAGATGTTACTACGACTAATGTGAACGGTGAAGTGCGCGATGAGCTCAAAGATTTGCAGAAGTTAAATAAAGATATGACAGGCTGGTTAACGATGGCGGATACAGAAATTGATTATCCGATTTTGCAAAGTACCGATAATGACTATTATTTGCATCATAATTACAAAAATGAAAAAGCAAGAGCCGGCAGTATTTTTAAAGATTATCGCAATACGAATGAGTTTGTGGATAAAAATACGATTATTTACGGGCATAACATGAAAGATGGCTCGATGTTTGCGGATTTACGAAAATACTTGGATAAGGATTTTTTTGAGGCACATCCGACTTTTTCTTATGAATCGGGACTAGCAAATTATGAAGTAGAGATTTTTGCTGTGTATGAAACGACGACGGATTTTTATTATATTGAAACGGAATTTCCGGAAACGAACGATTTTAACGATTATTTACAAAAAGTAAAACAACAATCTATGTATAAATCAAATGTAGAAGTGAGTGGGAAGGACCGCATTATCACGCTTTCGACTTGTGATACGGAGAAAGATTATGAAAAAGGACGCATGGTTATTCAAGGGAAACTAGTAGCAAAATGAGGAAGCACCAAAAGACGACAGCTGCTTTTGGGCTTTTTTTCTTGTTGGAAAGGGTGCGAACAATGAAATTATATGAACTAACCGATAATTATTTACGGTTGCAAGAACTTTTAGAAGAAAATAAAACCGAGGCTGTGAGCGACACATTAGATGCCATCACGGACGGGTTTCATGATAAAGCGGAAAATATCGCCAAAATCATTAAGTCTTTAACGGCAGATGCGGAAATGGCGGGAATCGAAACAAAACGACTTTTAAAGCGGAAACAAGCGTTAGAAAACAATGCGCAACGATTAAAAATCTATTTACAGTCCGAAATGGAACGAATGGATATTAGAAAGATAAATAGCACGCTTTTCACGATACAAATCCAGAAGAACCCGGCAAGCGTGGAAATAGTGGAAGAAGCATTGCTAAAACCCTTCTTTATACTGCAAGAACCTAAAATTGATAAAAAGCGAATTGCTGAATTACTAAAATCTGGCGAAGAAGTAAAAGGTGCCAGGTTAGTAGAGAGCGAATCGATTCGAATAAGGTAAATGAAAACAGTCAAAGTTGTTATCTATTTTAACAACTTTGGCTGTTTTTGTTAATTTTACTATTAAATAAGTACAAAAGAGTAAAATATTTCACATTTCTGTAACAAACGTAGCGAATTTATGTATCGAAAGAACATTTCGAGGTCTCCTCCTATGAAATAATTAGTCTTAAGTAAGAGATTGAGGGTCATCTAAAATAATAATTTATGCTTCACTCGTTATTTCACTTCTACCATTTTTATAGAAGCGGGAGAAAGAGGAAGAGGTAAAACACGCATAAGAAATAATGTTTAAGAAGGTTACATAGAAACGACTTAAAATGATGAGACTTCGAAACCTTTACAAGAAGCAGCGAAATAGAACATTTAATGCGAGTTTATCAGGGGATAATTGGAGAAGAGCAGCCCTCCACCCAAACGAGTAGCCAGATCCATCAACTCTTTCAAAAAAACACATCAAGCGAGTATTATCGCTACAGACAACAGTAGTGCACCCGTAAAATACTTCATATTAGAATCATACAACAAACAGATTATCCTCCAAGAATTGCTAACCGGACCATACGGCTGAAAATTCACTACCAAGCATAAAAGATGAACATTTAATAATAATCTAGCCTTTTAAATGTAGGTTGGAGCTTTATTAAAAGATATCAATTGGACTTTTATTATAGGAGGATAAATCGTAGTGAAAAATTTTAGACATTGGCGAAAACTAGTTATTGCAACTATTATTGGGCTACTAGTTTTTCAGAACGTTTCACCAGTTTTAGCAACGATAAAAGATGATACAACAGGAACTACAACATTGAAAATTATAAAAGAAGACACGGACACGAAAGAAAAAATCAATGGCTCTATTTTTGAAGTGAAAGATAAAGCTAGTGGAGAAACAAAAGAACTTTCTATAAAAGAAAACGGCACCGGGACAATAGATTCCCTTTCAGCCGGAGAATACCTTGTTAAAGAAAAAACAGCTGCTTCTGGTTATACTTTGGATGAGAAAGCGTATAATGTAACACTTTCTGATAAAGAGGAAGTAGTAACCTCGACTTCAACAAAAGAAAAAACAGAGCCAGCTGCTGCGCCAAAAACAACGCCACGTGCGAACGTAAAAGCAGTGATTACAGATAATATTTTCAATAAAGTAACGTTAAAAGATGGAAATGGCGACGAAATCAATACTTCTGACCGGATTCAAAATGGTAGTGGTGTTGTGCTTAATATGAACTTTGCGTTTTCTGGAAAAAATTACAAAGCTGGAGATACATTTACAACCGTATTACCAGACGCGTTCAACTTTGGGAATAAAAATTTAAGCGGAAACTTCTTACCATCTACAGAAGCGGAATGGACGCTAGATGTAACAACGCGTGAACTTACGATTAAGTTCCTAAAAGATGGTATTCAAGAAGGCGACTATAACGTCAATATTAGTACTGCCTTCAAAGTATTCACATCAACAGAAGAAACGATTCAAGAAGTTGTTTTCAAAACAGCTGGGAAAGATACCGTTTATCAAATTGAAGTAGTTCCAGTTGTTAACTATCCAACTACTGTAGCAATCACAGCTAATCCGGGGATAGTGAATCCAACTAAAGGACAAGTGGATGCGAAATTCAACTTAACGAAAGAAAAAGATGCTAAGGGTGAACTGAAACTTACTGATTATACTTCAGGTGGAACAACCACAATTAACCAAGATAGCATCAAAGTCTATTCAAGTGATGTTAGTGCTGGAGGAACCTTTATCGGCACGAAGAAATTACTTGTAGAAGGTACGGACTATACGTTAACTTATTCCGCAACTTCTCTGACTGTTACGTTAAACGGTGGGCTTGCTGGGAAAGGCTACCAAGTAACCTATGATCGCACCATAAACAAACCGAGTGATTCACTTTCTTATATGTCAACACAAGCTTACACAGTAGGTGATGCAGGTACATTATCAAGTAACTCTGCTTATATTTACCTGACGATGACAAATTATAAGCATCTTGAGAAAAAAGCTACTTACAACGGCTCAACTCAAAGTATTGATTGGAAAATTAATTTTAACTTTGATCAAGACGAAATATCTCCTTCAACAGTGCTTACCGATGTTTTAGCAGATAGTGATGTCGCTTATGTAGCAGATTCACTTAAAATTAAACGAGTAACTTTTAATGCAACTAATGGGTCGCCAATCGTTGGAAGTGATGCTTCAAGTGATTGGACAACCTCAGCAATCTCGGCAAATGGGAATTTTAATTTAACGTATAAAAACACTAATACCAACGCATATGAAATCACTTATTCAACGAAAATCACCGACTTTAGTGATCGCAAAATTAAAAATGAAATTACAGATGAAAATGGTGTTTCCGCTGACGCAACGATCGCGATTCAACCAGATTTACTGAAAAAAGAAGCTGGAACAATTGACTATTTTAATAACACGATGACATGGAAAATTACTGCTAACTCCGACAGAATTAAGATGGGGAATCTTAATATTACGGATGAATTTTCTACAGGGGTAAAAAGCCTTAAAAGCTACACCGTTCGTGCTTATACAGATAATACAAATAGCGTCTTATTAACAGAAGGCAAAGATTATACGATGAATAAAGATGTGACACCAGCTGGTTTTTATTTACAACTTATCGGCGATTATGCTTCCACAGACAAAAAAATTGTTGTTGATTTTGTCACAGATATTGACCTTTCTGATGTAACAAAAACAATTGATAATAAAGCATCCATTTCTTATTACGATGGCGGGATTATCAAGTATGTTGATGAAGTAACTGCTTCAATGGCACCTGATCCAGGCATGATGACAAATGGTGGTAAGTACGGATCATACAACTCAACTACTGGGAATATCGATTGGATTGTATCTGTAAATGCTATGGCGAAAAACTATGACAACTTGATTTTTGACGACGCTATTCCAACTGGATTAACATACGTTGAAGGTTCACTACAATATCGTAATGTGGCTTCCACAAGTGAGATGATGAATCTATATATCCCGCTTAACTCTGTTGGAACAGTAGCCAAAACAGGTGATAAAAACTATCCAACAAAAGTCGATACTACTGGGAATAAATTACATTTAGAATTTGCTAACTTGGAGAATTCACGCGTATTTATTAAATACAGTACCAAACCAAACGAAAACTGGTATTACTACTCCTACGTACAAAACACTGCGAAAGTGAGCGATAATGGAGTGGGCGAAAAATCTTATACTTACCAAGCATACGCGAGCAAACTTTTTAATGCGATGACAAAAACAGCTACGATTGATCCATCTTTTGATAATAAAGTTAACTGGATTGTTACACTTAGCAACATCTCAGCAGATCGTCCTATTAACAACCCAACAATTACAGATACAATGAAAACAGGAACAACTGGAGCACAAGTAGTAAAAAGTAGCTTTAAAGTAATGAATGAAACGACAGGCGAAGATATTGACTCAAAATATTATGACATCACTTATACAGACAATAATTTCACTATCCAATTCAAAGACTATAAAGCAACTGCACCAATTAAAGTCACCTATAGTACAATCAGCTTGATGTCGGGACTTGTTAGTAACACAGCGACAACCTCTTCTCCTGACTACGGTAATTTACCAATGACCTATAAATCAAGAACAACAAGCATATCTCCAGCCTTCACTATTGGTAGTGGTAGCGGGACGGCGACAATTGGTTCACTTGAAATTACCAAAGTTGATAAAAAGGATAATTCGAAAAAACTGACAGGTGCTAAATTCCAACTTTATACGCTTGAAGGGGATAAAGCGGGACAAGAAGCAACAACCGATTCGGACGGAAAAATCGTCATGGACGGGCTTCAATCTGGAAAATATAAACTCGTTGAAACAGAAGCACCAACAGGTTATACAATTAGTGACGAATACAAAGATGGTAAAGAAATTACGGTTGCCGCCGATGTAGCTACAAGCGTTACAATTGAAAACACCGAGCAAACTGGTAGCGCAGTTCTTTTAAAAGAAGATAGTGTAACGAAAGATGCTATTGCAGGAGCAGAATTCGAATTGCAAAATGCTGATGGTACAAAAGTTGCTGAAAACTTAGTATCTAATGCAGATGGTAAA
Organism: Listeria marthii; assembly: GCF_014227425.1. Lineage (NCBI taxonomy): Bacteria > Bacillati > Bacillota > Bacilli > Caryophanales > Listeriaceae > Listeria > Listeria marthii. The sequence goes on along the minus strand of NZ_JAASWB010000001.1, from coordinate 383,187 downwards.
ATCGAAGTAACTGACTTGGCACCGGGAGACTATCAATTTGTTGAAACAAAAGCGCCAACTGGCTATGTTCTTGATGCAACACCGGCGAAATTTAAGGTTGAATTTAACCAAGCAACTGCTGTGAATGTTACAAAAGAAAACAAAGCGAAAACTGGTAGTGTGGTTCTTACTAAGCTAGATAGTAAATCAAGAAGTAATTTAGCTGGGGCAGAGTTTGAACTACAAACAAAACTTGGGGTAAGTTTGAAAGACAAAGTAGTGACAGAAGCAAATGGTCAACTGCAAATTGATAACTTAGCACCAGGAGATTATCAATTAGTCGAAACGAAAGCTCCAACAGGTTATGATTTAGATGCTACACCAGTTGAATTCACCATTGAGTTCAACCAAAAAGCACCAATTCAAGTGACAAAAACAAACACGATGTCTACTGGTTCTGTTGTACTAACGAAAACAGATGGTGAGACGAAAGCACCTCTTGCAAATGCAACGTTCAAGTTAGTAGATAAAGACAATAATGCTACAGAAAACCTAACTACAGATGCATCTGGGAAACTAGAAATAACTGATTTAGTACCTGGGGATTATCAATTGATTGAAACAAAAGCACCAGCAGGCTATGAATTGGATACAGTTCCTGTTGATGTGAAAATCACTTTTGATCAAAAAGATACGTTGCAAGTTACGAAAACGAACTTAAAAACAGTTGTGAGCGGCAAAGTAATCGCAGAATTTGTCGATACAAAAGGCAATGTATTAGCAGAGCAAGAAATTCACACTGGCATCGTTGGCGAAAAATATGCAACAAAAGCAAAAGATATCAAAGGTTACAAATTAACAAAACAACCTACGAACAAAGAGGGCGTATTCAAAGAGACAGATCAGAAAGTAACCTTCGTATACGAGAAAAATAAAACGCCAATCGTAGTAAATCCAGATAAACCAGTCACACCAGTAAAACCTATTAAACCAGTAGACCCAACGAAGAAACCAAATCTTCCTTCAACGGGAGATGAGTCGCCATATGGCATAATCTTTACTGGATTATTTGCGAGTATCATCGGGCTATTCTTATTAAGAAAATCAAAAAAAGTAAATGATTAAAAAAAGATGCTATCCTTCCAAGAGGATAGCATCTTTTTTTACCGCTTATTTTACTCATTTATTCTGGGTCTAATTAATTGTTCACTAAAAAGTCATAAAAAAACCCGAAATCACTTTTTTTGGCTCTTTAAAGTCCTGTTTTCTTTTCGTGTATTTGATACAATTCAACAAGTCAGAGGTCTTATTCAACAGACAATACTTGCAAGAGGAGGACATCGAAACAGTGAAAAATTTTATAATATCAAAAAAAATGATTATCGCGGTAGTTATCGGATTACTCGTTTTTCAAAATGTTTCACCAGTATTAGCAGCATTGACGGACGTTAAAGAAGAGAAGACGTCCTTGAAAATCGTCAAAGAAGACAAAGACTCGAAAGAAAAAATAAATGGCTCTATTTTTGAAATAAAGAATGTGCAAACGGGAGAAATCAAGAAGCTTTCTATTAAAGATAATGGAACAGTTCTAGATGAGTCACTTGCTAAAGGCGAATATCTCGTGCAAGAAACAACAGCGCCACAAGGTTATTTAAAAGATGAGAACGCATACAATATCGTCTTGAAAGATAAAGAAGAATTAGTGACTTCTGTTTCATCCAAAACTCCATCAGTGAAAAAAGGCAATTTAAAAGCCAATATTTCCGATAATATTTTTACGAAAGTGGAACTTCAAGATGTAAAGGGAAATAAAATCAACCCAAATGAAAGAGTGGAAAATGGTAGTGGGGTTGTTTTAAATATGAATTTTTCTTTCACGGGGAAGAATTATAAAGCGGGAGATACATTTACAACGATTTTACCAGACGCATTTAATTTTGGTTCTACGGATTTAAGTGGGGATTTTTTACCTTCCACAGAAGCGGAATGGTCTTTTGATGCAAGTTCGAGAGAATTAACAGTTAAAATTTTAAAAGATGGTGTGCAAGAAGGTAATTTTGATGTGAGTATAACGACTGCGTTTAGGTCATTTACAGAGACAGACAAAACGAATCAAAAAGTTGTTTTCAATACTTCGGGTGGTGATACTGTTTATGAATACGAGGTTATTCCAACAGTGGACTATCCGACAATAGTAGATGTAACATTAAGCCCAGGTAGTATTAACCCAGAAAAAGCATTTGTTACAGCTAAACTTAACTTAACAAAAGAAGCAAATGCAGTAGGAGAACTGCGATTAACAGATTTCACCTATAGTGGTTCAACAAAAATCGATAAGAGCACTTTACAAGTTTACGCAAATGATGTTAGCGCCAAAGGAACATTTCTAGGCAGTAAGCAGTTGTTAGAAGAAGGTACAGATTACACCGTAGAAGCTACAGACACTGAACTGAAAATCAAATTAAGTAATGGTTTAAATGGTAAAGGATATGAAGTAAGCTATACGCGTTTAATTGACAAAACAACTAATGCCTTAGTTTCCTTAGTTACGAGAGCTCAAACAGTTGGTGATTCAGAAGTATTATCGGTAGGTCAAGCAACTGCGGAAGCAAAAATGATTAAGTACAAGCATTTAGAGAAAAAAGCAATTTATAATTCCAAAACGCAAACAATTGATTGGGTGATTAATGTAAACTATGATCGAGTGGAATTAACGCCAAACACAGTGTTAAAAGATATTTTAGAAGATAATGGTGTGAGTTACGTGCCAAATTCGTTGAAAATTAGAGAAGTGACTTTCTCGCCAACAACAGGAGATGCGATTGTTGGTGATGAAGATGTATCAAGTAATTGGACTACCTCAACGGTATCAGCGAATGGTAGTTTTGACACAAGATATAAAAATACGGACAAAAAAGCATACCAAATTACGTATTCTACTAAAGTAACTGATTTTAGCGTCCGTGATATTGTGGGCGAAGTGATAGATGAAACAGGTGTAACAGCCACAGCAAAATTATCATTTGAACCTAATATAGTTCAAAAAGAAAGCGGAACGGTAGACTATTTTAATAATTTAATGTCATGGAAAATCACAGCGAACACAGACAGAATTGAAATGAGTGATATGACCATTATTGATGAATTTTCTACAGGCGTAAAAAGCTTGGATAATCACGATGTGTATGCTTATTCAAGTGAAACCGATTTTGTGAAACTGGTGAAAAATGTAGATTATACGATAACGGAAACAGCAGTGCCAGCAGGTTTTAAAGTTAAGCTTATCGGCAATTATGCAACAACAGATAAAGAAATCGTCGTAAAACTTGTAACGAAAATCGATTCAGCAAATGATGCGAAAACACTGGAGAATAAAGCTTATATTTCTTATTATGATGGCTATATAACACATTATTCTGATACGAAAGAAGCATCATTGGAAATAGATAGTAAGATTTCAGAAAATGGAGCGAAATTTGGTGAGTGGGATAGTGAAACAGGAACTACTAACTGGATTGTCTCCTTGAATTCTAGGGCAACAAAATTTGATAATCTCATTTTTGATGATGAGATGCCAGAAGGGACTTCATACGTGGAAGGCTCTTTAGAATTTCGACAAGTTAGCGGTCCAAATGAATTAATTAACTTAAGAGAACCACTTACTTCTACAGGAAAACTAATAAAAGAAGGCGATAAAAATTACCCAACTAAGATAGAAACAACTGACAAGAAAATCCATTTAGAGTTTGGGAATTTGGGGACATCGCAAGTATTTGTTAAGTATAAAACGACAACAGATAATAAGTGGTATTTTTATAAAACAGTAACGAATGTAGCGAAAGTTTCTGATAACGGTAAAAATCCAAAAGATTATTCAGCAGAAGCAGCTATTTTTGAACTCCGCTCACCAATTTCAAAAACAGGAAATGTTGATATGCTTTACAACAATAAAATAAATTGGAAAATCCAACTTACTGAAATTACGGAAGAGCGCGTAGTTACCAATCCAGTTGTGACGGATACATTAAACAGTGGGGTAACCGGGGCGCAAATGGTGAAAAATAGTTTTAAAGTAATTGATACAAAGACGGAGAAACTGATTGACTCTAAGTATTACGATATTACTTTTAACGGTAATACTTTCACGGTCCAATTTAAAAATTACACAGCTACAGCGCCAATTAGCATAACATATGACACAATTAGTTTATTATCGGGTCCGGTTAAGAATACGGTTAGGGTAGATGCAAGTGATTACGGGGAGCTTTCGGATCCAAGTAAAATTGCAACCAATACGGTTACGCCCAATTTTACCATGGGTAGCGGTAGTGGAATAGCTACAATTGGTTCGCTTGAAATTACCAAGGTAGATGAAGCCGATCCAACTAAAAAACTAGCGGGAGCAAAATTTCAGCTTTATACGATAGATGGTAAAAAATCAGGACAAGAGGCTACTACGAATGCAGAAGGTAAAATTGTTTTTGATAGTATTCAATCGGGAAAATATAAATTAATAGAAACCGAAGCGCCAACTGGTTACTCAATTAGCGATGAACTGAAAGAAGGCAAAGAAGTCACTGTAAATGCAGACGGCACAGTTAGCAGTTATACTATCGAAAATGCAGCTGAAACAGATAGTGTCATTTTAACGAAAGAAGATAGTGTGACAAAAACCGCATTAGCAGGAGCCGAGTTCGAGTTGCAAAAAGCAGATGGAACAAAAATCAAGGATGGCCTAACTACGAATGTGGACGGCGAATTAACCGTCACAGAACTTGCACCAGGAGACTATCAATTTATAGAAACAAAGGCACCAACAGATTATGAACTAGACAGGACACCAGTAGAATTCAGCATCGTATTTAATCAACAAACCCCTACACAAGTTACGAAAACTAACAAGAAAAAAATGGGGACAGTGAACGTAGTATTTGTTGATACGGAAGGAAATACGTTGGCGGAAACAGAAACCTACACTGGTGATGTGGGTGGAGCGTATACGGCGAGTGTCCGCAGCATTACTGGATACACATTGAAGGAAGAACCGACAAATAAAACTGGAGTATACAAAGAAGACGTACAAGAAGTCATCTTCCTATACGAGAAAAACCAAGCACCACCTGTAATCCCAAAAATACCAAGTGACCCAGAAATACCAAGTAACCCGGAAATACCGAGCAATCCAAAAACACCAACAAAACCAGGAACACAATTAGCGCTAAATGAACGATTCACTACTTTAAACCCAGCTAAACCAACAGAAATTAAATCATCACAGAAGCTAGCATCAACAGGGGATGAGTTCCCGTATGATATGATTTTCTCTGGATTCCTCGTTAGTGCAGTCGGATTGTTCTTATTAAGAAAAGTAAACAAATAAAAAAACAGCTATCCTAATATTTTAGGGTAGCTGTTTTTTATGAAATTTTAAATCCAAATATCTTCTTCTCTTTTCGCACATAACATTTGAATTCCACGCACAATATTATAAATAAATAGCCCAACTACTGCGATTAGTGTAAAGATAAATAAGCTGCCAGTTAGGAAAAAGCTCATACTAGTGAAAATGCCGCCATTTGCCAAAGCTGTAACGAACAAACTGGAGAAGCATAACACGCCAGCGATAGTTGGAATAATATGAGTTAGCAAGGCCACTTTAGCATGATGAGAAACTTCTTCTGATTTTGCAAAAATCCAAATCAAAACTGGAACAATAATTGGTGCAAACAAAATGCTAAAATAACTTAAAGCATTTAAAACCCGATGATCATTCATAATCAACACACCTTTCTATGATGTCTTTATTATAGCAAGGCATAACAGAATAGACCCTCGATTCAAGTGACAAAGCAAGAAAGCAATATAACAAATATGTAAGCTTATATTTTTTGATTTTTGGCATGGATGATATGAAGGAGTTGTTCAGACATATATTGCGGAGAATGTGAAAAATCTTCTTCTGCCCAAAAAACAATGATGCCAAAAATAGCATGGGCTTGGTAGGTTGCGAGTAACAAAGGATCAGCGCTTGAGCTATCCGAAAAACTAGCAACATCAGCTAAGACAAGTTCGCGAATAACATCGCACACTTGATTTTGAAAACTCGGATGAATGGTCGATTTTATGACTTGCTTATAGAATGCTTGATGCGCGTATACATGGTCAAAGATTTTTATCATGGAAGGAGTAAGTGATTGAATAGAAAAATGAGCTGTTTGTAAATAAGGGTCTTGATAAGCACTTTTTAAATCGGTCAAAACTTCTTCCACAATGCTATCCAAAAGTTCCTCTTTATCGCGGTAATGTTTATAAAATGTGCCGCGGTTAACATCTGCTTCGGTTACAATATCCGTAATGGTAATCTGTTGAAAAGGTTTTTGGTCAAGAAGTGTGAAAAGGGCTTGATTGAAGGCTTGCTTTGTTTTTTTAACCCGTCTATCCATGATTTTGCACCTCCGATTGAAGAAATTTTCCTCTTACTATACATATAACGCAAAAGTGTTGCTTAATCAACAAAACAGGCTTTCTTTACATATTGAAAGCGTTTTACTCGGGGATTATAATGAAGGGAGAAAGAAGGTGTTTTTCTTTCTAGCGTAACAAAAGTGAAGGAGGAAATAACAATGGGGAAATTAACTGGGAAAGTAGCAGTAGTAACTGGTGCGGCTTCTGGAATGGGGCAACAGATTGCGATTCTTTTTGCCAAAGAAGGCGCGAAAGTAGTTGTGGCGGATTTGAATTTAGAAGCGGCGCAAAAAACCGTTGAACTTGTTGAAAAAGAACAAGGAACTGGGCTTGCGGTTGTGGCTAATGTGACGAAGCAAGCGGATATTGAAAACATGATCAATCAAGCGGTTGAGACATTTGGAACATTGGATATTTTAGTAAACAATGCGGGAATTATGGATAATTTTGTTCCAGCTGGTGAATTGACAGATGAGCTTTGGGATAAAGTGTTTGCAATAAATACTACAGGCGTGATGCGTGCCACTCGAGAAGCACTCCATATCTTTGAAGAAAAAGGCCAAGGGGTGATTGTTAATATTGCTTCCGCTGGTGGGTTGTTTGGCTCCAGAGCAGGTGCGGCATATACAGCGTCGAAACATGCGGTCGTTGGTTTTACAAAAAATGTAGGCTTCCAATATGCGAATAAAAACATTCGTTGTAACGCCATTGCACCAGGGGCAGTAAATACAAATATTGGAACTACGATTTATGCGCCAGATGAGTTTGGGCAAGAACGTGCGATGATTGGGATGGGGATTAATCCTCGAGCCGGAGATGCTTCAGAAATTGCCAAAGTCGCGCTATTTTTAGCTTCCGATGATGCCAGTTTTGTTAATGGAACAGTCATTACAGCTGATGCAGGTTGGACAGCTTACTAATAAGTTTTAGTCCGCAAAAGGAAATCAGTTTCTTTTGTGGACTTTTTTTGAGAAAATAGAGGAATAAAGCTTTGGAACAGCGTCTGTTTTTAAGAGGTTGTTTCTTTGTGTGTATGCATAGTTGTGAGCATAATGGGGTAATGAGTAACAAAGTGAAAGGCGGGGATGCTTTTTGGTCCAACAGTTGGTAAGTAATGCAGCGATTCTACTCGCAGGATTCTATATTATTTCCTTAGTTTATAAAGAACCAATTACAAAAGAATTATCAACAAATAGAAAAATGGTAATCGGAATATGGGCCGGGCTTCTTGGTTTTGCGCTGATGATTTTTGGGATTCCGATTTCGAATAATGTGATTGTTGATTTACGTCATATTCCAATTATAATGGTAGGCTTTTATGGTGGGCCAATTCCGGCGATTGTGTCTGCTATTATTATTTCTGCATCACGCTTTTTAATTTCAGTGAATTCTGCGGCTGTTATGGCGGGAATTGTTATGATGTTGATTGGCATAATAACGGCACTTTTCAGCAAACGCTTAGAAAAATTCAAAATTTGGGGCGTTTTTATTTTGAATGTGATTGCATGTGGCTTTGTCGTGGTTAATTTGCATTTGATTTTAGCCAGAGAGGCTAACTACTGGCTCAATATGTCGATATTTGTAACGATTGCACTTGTCATTGGTGTTATTGCAGCCGGATTAATGAGTAACATGATTAAATCAAAGCAACTTTTTCAAAAATATGAGCAGGATTCTACGCTAGACTATTTGACGAGATTATCGAATGTAAGACAATTTGATGAAAAAATCAATCATGTGATGGATGCGGGAAGTCGGCAGGTCACACTGATGTTAATTGATATTGATTATTTTAAAAATATTAATGATACATATGGTCACGATGCTGGTGATGCGATTTTAAAACAATTGGCAGTGATTTTAAAGGCGAGCACAACAGACGGTTCAGAAGCTTTTAGAAATGGCGGAGAAGAGTTCTCGATTGTGTTGCTGGATTGCTCGATAGAAGAAGGTAGTGATGTGGCTGAACGAGTGAGGAAAGAAACGGAAGAGAATGATTTTATTATTCCAAACGGCCAAATAGTGAAAATAACGATTTCGGTAGGCGTGAGCGGAAGTAAAGATGGCGCAAACACAAGTGAAGGTTTATTTAAGTCTGCGGATGAAGCGTTATATAAAGCAAAACTAACTGGTAGAAATAGGGTTTGTATTGCGGATGGCAACTAGTTGCTAAAAAAATCCAGCAAAGCGCAATGATTTGCTGGACTCTTTTTTATTTGCGGCGGTACATTTTAGTTAAATCTATCATTAAGTAAACGAGCAAAACAGCCGTGATGATAACTGCGATAAGACTAGCTATATCGTTCTTGAATAGCATGCTAATACCGTTAATTGCTAGTGCGATTAAAATAATAATGAAATATTTACCCATGAATTATAAAGCACCATCTTGAATAATTTCTGTTTTATAACCATCTGGATCTGTTAAGAAATAATAGAATGGCTCTTCGCCGGGAAGTCCTTTTAAGTCTGTAACAGTGTAGCCAGCGTCTTGGTGTTCTTTTAGTAAAGCGCGCACATCAGGAACGCCAACCGCTAAATGACCATAACCATTACCTAAATCGTAAGCTTCTTTTTGGTCATAATTGTAGGTTAATTCTAATTCAAAGCCGCCTTCTTCAAACGCCATATAAACTAGTGTGAATTCAAAATCAGGGAAATCTTTACGGCGAACTTCTTTTAGTCCTAAAGCATTTTCATAAAAAGCAATCGAGTCCGTTAGGTTTTTTACGCGGATACAAGTATGTAACATTTTTGCAGTCATTTTTATTCCTCCTTTTAATCTTCTGCCTTTATTGTAGTATATCTCGGAAGTGAATACAAACAAGGAATATTGATGGAAGTAAAGCGTTTTTTTCGGTATAATGATGAATGTGAAGAAAGGCGGAAGTGGAATGACAAAAATCAAACGAATTATGACAGGAATAATCCAAGAAAATTGTTATATCATTTATCAAGATAACGTAGCGCTAATTGTTGACCCGGGCGCAGAAGCAAATAAAATTGAAGCAGAAATTACGAAATTAGACGTAAAACCAGTAGCTGTTTTGCTAACACATTGCCACTATGATCATATTGGGGCTTTGGAAGAAATTCGGAAAACTTACGATATTCCCGTATATGTTAGTCCGCTAGAGCAAGAATGGCTTTCAAATCCAGAGTTAAACCTATCAGCGCACATCACAGGCCAAGCAATCGTGGCGCAACCTGCGGAACAAGAGTTCACGCTAGGTGATTATAATATAGAAGGTTTTCGTTTTAAAGTGGTACCAACACCAGGACATTCTATCGGTAGTGTAAGTTTTATTTTTGACGAGTTTGTTGTCGTTGGCGATGCGCTATTTAAAGGTAGTATCGGTCGTACTGATCTATTTACAGGCGATTTTGATACGTTAATTAATAGCATTAAAACACAGCTGTTCGTACTTCCTGATGACCTGCCAGCCTATTCCGGACATGGTGATGCAACAACAATCGGTCACGAAAAGCAAACAAACCCATATTTCAACTAAAAAGAACTTGCAGAAGTAGTCATTCTGCAGTTTTTTTGTAATTAAACGGAAAGGATGTTGGACAATGCATTCAGATGAGGAAATTTTCAAAGAAACAACGACAAAATCACTGCTTCAATTATTAAAAAAAGACTATCACTTTCATGATTATTGTTATCAAGAAATTATTCCTAGAGGCAAAGAAATCAAAATGAACCATGCGAAAGGCTTCAAAATTTACTTAGTCGAAAGTGGCTATTTCTCTTATTGTCTTCAAAATGAATATGGTGACTCGGGTATTATTAGTTTTGTAAGTAGTGAAATTGCGATTAATTTGATTCCGCTGATTAAAGAAGAACCAGAAGAGTCCGTATTACGCAGTTTGACGGAGGTTCATTGCTGGGTACTCGATCCTGAGTTTGTCGAACGTGTTTTAGATGAATCAGGTCAAAAAGCGAACTATTTATTATCTAATTTGCTTTATACAAGAAAAGTTTATTTCAAAGCGAGCAAACGTAATTTTATGAAGAAAGAACGCCGTATTAGAGCGTGTCTAAAAGAGATTGGTCTCTATATGGGGAGAGTTACAAAGGACAAAGAATATATTTTACCGGACGAGATTACTAATTCTATTTTAGCTCAATATGCGAATACGACGCGCGAATATACGAATATTATCGTGCTGAAACTTCGAAAAGAAGGAATTTTGGATGATAGTTATAAACCATGGGTCATTAAAAAAATCGACACACTTTAATTGATAAAACTTAATATATATTGATTTTAAGGCTATAAAAGGTGGAAAAGTTAAAATAATATCTAAATCACGGTGATTAAAAATGTCACAAAAAATACTTATTTGGCTATTTTTCGCCTAAAAAAAGTTTGTTTTAGTACGAAAATAGTAAGAAAAATTTCTTTTTGATTATTATAATGTTATTTTATTTGGTTAAATCCTTCTCTGAGGTGTTTTCATTCTGTGATATTATACTTTAGAGGAGGAGTTTGCATTGAACACATTAGAGAAACGACAGCATGAAATTTTGACCAATCCACTTCATTTTTGTAAGAAGTCTGGAGATTTTGCTAAACATAGTATGAGTATTAAACTTTCTAAAAACGAACTATTTGACGTCGACTTTGTAACAGGTATCTATTTTGTTGAAAAAGGTATCGTTATGAAAGGAACACAAATTGATGATTATATTGGCTACGATCAATTACTAAAACATGGGGATGTATGTAATTTTTCATCGTTCATGTCTTCGGATTTGAAACGCAACATTGGGGCTAAATTATTATCGCCAAGTTCTAGCGTTATTACAGCAGTAGATAGAGATTTTTTCATTTTTATGGTGGAAAAACATATTAGCATCGAAGAATTTATGTTGTATCAATCGAAAAAAGAAATCATGGTACTTCAACGCCGCTGCTTGCTAAATACGCTTAAAGTAAAAGATCGCGTAAAACACGTTATTGCTGCAATTGGTTATGAATACGGTATTTCCAATGGTGACAACATTCAAATTCCCCAAGAATTATCTACTACATTTTTATCTAAATTCATGGGTATTACAAGAGAATATCTTAGTTTAACGCTTAGTGAGCTGAAAAAAGAAGGCTACTTATTAAACACAAAAATTCCTGTTGTAATAAATGTAGAAAAACTTTTCAATGAAATTCCTTATGAATCATTAATTTTATAAAACCAAGAAGATAGTCTAACGGCTGTCTTCTTTTTTATGCTAAAATGAAAGAAAAAAAGGAGTTCCACTATGAGTGAATACTTGGAAATTCCAGAATTAAATAAAGCTTTTCCATTCCGGTCGTTTGTCAATGAAGGCGAAGTGCTCGTTTATCCACATTGGCATAAAGAAATTGAAATTATTTATGCGCTAAAAGGTAGTCTAAATCTTGGCGTGAACGATATGCCAATTCAATTAAAAGAAGGCGAGATTCAAGTTATCAATGGCGGAGATGTTCATTATTTTCTAGCTTCGCCAAATAGTGAACGCATTGTGATTCAATTCGATTTAAGTTTATTTCAAGAAGAAATACAAATGGACGGTCAAAATCGAACGTTGCGCGAAATGCTAACAGAAATGGCGCATTTAAGCAGAGAATGGCCAGAAGAAACAGTTTCTAAAATGCAATCGTTAATTATGAACATTCATTCCGAATCAAGCAGCGAAAACCCAGGCAAGTATTATATTCTTAAAGCCGATCTCCTAGCGATTATTGGTTTAATCTATCGTGAAATCCCTCAAATAAAAACGCAACCGGATAGTGTTATTTCGGAAGAAGCAGTCCTCAAATCCCAAGAAACCCTACATAAATTAGATCAAATTTTTTCTTACGTCGAAAAACATTACCAAGAGCCCGTTAGCCTGCAAGAAGTGGCAGATTATACTGGATTTAGTACCTACTATTTCACCAAGTTTTTCAAACGAAATACGGGCATGACTTTCGTGACTTTTTTAAATGATTATCGGTTGAATAAAGCAAAATGGATGTTGTTAAATGAAGCCTTTCCAGTAACCGAAGTGGCTGAACTGGCTGGTTTTAGTAGTGTGAAAACCTTTCATCATGCGTTTAAGCGGGCGATGGGTGTGGCGCCATTAAAATATAGAAAGACAATATACGGGAATAATTAAGCAATAAAATAGGAAGAATTACCTTCAGTAGTTTTGTATGATGTAACTATCAAAACTATTGGAGGTTTTTTATTATGACATTAAAAGTTGGGATTATTGGTTGTGGAGGCATTGCAAACGGTAAGCATATGCCAAGTTTATTAAAAGCTGAGAAAGCAGAAATGGTTGCTTTTTGCGATATCGTTTTAGAAAAAGCCGAAGCTGCAGCAAAAGAATTTGGTTGTGAAAATGCAAGCGTATACACAAACTATGAAGAATTACTCCAAGATAAATCCATCGATGTCATTCATGTTTGTACACCAAATATTTCTCATGCGGAGATTTCTATTGCGGCAATGGAAGCTGGAAAACACGTTATGTGCGAAAAACCAATGGCTAAAACGACCGAAGAAGCGAAAAGCATGATTGCAGCCGCAGAACGTACAGGCAAAAAACTGACAATCGGATATCAAAATAGATTCCGTAAAGACTCTGATTACTTACACCAAGTTTGCGAAAATGGTGAACTAGGTGATATTTATTATGCAAAAGCAAAAGCGATTCGTCGTCGTGCGGTGCCAACTTGGGGCGTGTTTTTAGATGAAGAAGCACAAGGTGGGGGCCCGCTAATTGATATCGGGACGCACGCACTGGACTTAACGCTTTGGATGATGGACAATTACAAACCGAAATATGTAGTAGGAAACAGCTACCATAAACTTGCGAAGAAAGAAAATGCAGCCAATGCTTGGGGCTCATGGGATCCGAAGAAATTTACAGTAGAAGATTCCGCATTTGGTTTTATTACGATGGAAAACGGTGCAACGATTGTTTTAGAAGCAAGTTGGGCGCTTAACACACTAGATGTTGGGGAAGCGAGAACCTCTCTTTCTGGAACAGAAGGCGGCGCGGATATGGAAGATGGTTTACGGATTAACGGCGAGGCCCACAGCCAAATGTTTGAAAAGAAAATCCAATTAGAAGCAGGCGGCGTTGATTTTTACGACGGCACGGGTGATGATCCGGCATTAATCGAAGCAGAACAATGGTTAGAAGCCATTTTGAATGATACAGATCCAGTTGTAAAACCAGAACAAGCGCTTGTTGTAACGCAAATTTTAGAGGCTATTTATGAATCATCTAAAACAGGTCAACCAGTTTATTTTAATTAAGGAGGACTTACCTTTATGGAAGCAAAAATAGCTTTGCAGTTGTGGAGTGTTCAGGAAGCTTGTGAGGATGACTTTTTTGGAACGCTCGAAAAAGTGGCGGAAATGGGTTATGACGGTGTGGAATTCGCTGGTTATTACGGGAAATCTGCTAGTGAAATTAAAGCGAAATTAGCGGAACTTGGGCTAGAAGTTGCGGGTTCGCATATAAGTAAGGAACAACTAGAAGCCGATTTGGAAGCGGTCATTGCTTTTGAGCGCGAATTGGGTAATAACTATATCATTTGCCCTTATGCAGATTTTGAAACGAAACAAGAATGGCTGGAATTTAGCGCGGAACTTCGCGAGATTACGAAAGCTGTGCAACAAGCTGGAATGCAATTTGGCTATCATAATCATGCCCATGAGTTAGAAAGATTGGATGGCGAGATTATTTTAGATGCTTTGCTTGAAAATGTACCGGAAATGGTTGCCGAATTAGATACGTATTGGATAGAGCACGCTGGCATTGGTGTTATCCCTTTTATCGAAAAATATCGCAACCGGGTGCCGCTTGTCCATATTAAAGATAAATCGAAAACGAACAAAGAAAGCACGATTATCGGTGAGGGAATTCTCGATGTTCCCGGTTATGTGAAGACGGCGCTTGACGCTGGTACAAAATGGCTGATTATCGAGCAAGAAGCATTTGAAGAAGAGCCACTAACAAGTGTTGCCAAAGGTTATACGTATGTAGCAAATTTATTGGAGGGGAAATAATATGACACGTGTGACGGTATGGAATGAATTTTTACATGAAAAAGAAGATGATGCGGTGCTGGCGATTTATCCAGACGGTATTCATGGGCAAATTGCTAGTTTCCTAGAAAAAGCAGGACTTGATGCGAAAACCGCAACTTTAGAAGAACCGGAGCATGGGCTGACGGAAGAAGTTTTAGCGAACACAGATGTTTTAATTTGGTGGGGACACATGGGACATGACCGCGTGGAAGATACAATTGTCGACCGTGTCCAAAAGCGCGTTTTAGAAGGAATGGGGCTTGTCGTACTTCATTCAGGTCATATGTCAAAAATCTTTATGCGTTTAATGGGAACAAGTTGTGATTTGAAATGGCGCGAAGCTAACGAAAGAGAGCGACTTTGGGTAGTTGACCCGACGCACCCAATCGCCAAAGGAATCGGCGAATTTATTGAGCTCGATGAAGAAGAAATGTACGGCGAGCATTTTGATATCCCGACACCAGACGAATTGATTTTCTTAGGTTGGTTTGAAGGTGGCGAAGTGTTCCGCAGCGGAATCACATACAAAAGAGGAAATGGCCGGATTTTCTACTTCCAACCAGGTCACGAATCCTATCCAACTTACCACCATCCGGACATCCAACAAGTCATTATTAACGGAGTAAACTGGTGCGCAGAAAGTCGGAAAAATTACCCAGCATACGGAAATCATCAACCACTTGAAAAAATAGGGAGGAAATAAAGATGAAATTAGGCGTATTTACACCATTATTTGCTAATTTACCATTAGAAGAAATGTTAGATAAAGTGAAAGCAGCAGGGCTTGACGCAGTAGAAATTGGGACGGGCGGAAATCCGGGAAATCATCACTGCCCAACAGATGAACTTTTGGAAAGCGCAGCAGCTCGTGAAGCATATTTGGAAAAATTTACGAGTCGCGGACTAACTATTAGCGCATTTAGTTGTCATGATAATCCAATTTCTCCAAATAAAGCAGAAGCGGCGGCATCTGATGAAATTTTACGCAAATCAATTAAACTGGCTTCATTAATGAACGTTCCGGTAGTTAACACATTTTCCGGGACTGCTGGTGATAGTGACGATGCCAAGGCGCCGAACTGGCCAGTTATTCCGTGGCCGACCGTTTATAGTGATATTAAAACGTGGCAATGGGAAACAAAACTTATTCCTTACTGGAAAGAAATTGGCGAACTTGCAGCAGCTTCCGGTGTTAAAATTGGTATTGAATTACACGGTGGTTTTTTATGCCACACACCATATACCATTTTAAAATTGCGCGAAGAAACAAATGACTCTATCGGTGTTAATTTAGACCCAAGTCATTTATGGTGGCAAGGAATTGACCCGGTTGGTGCGATTAAAATCTTAGGCAAAGCGGGAGCGATTCATCATTTCCACGCAAAAGATACTTATTTAGATCAAGATAATATTAATATGTATGGTTTAACTGATATGCAACCATATGGCGACGTTCAAACAAGAAGCTGGACATTCCGTTCGGTTGGTTGTGGTCATAGTTTGACAGAATGGTCGGATATTATGAGTGCGCTAAGAACATATGGTTACGATTACGTAGTCAGCATTGAACATGAAGACCCATTAATGTCGATTGATGAAGGTTTCGACCGTGCTGTTACGAACTTACAATCCATTTTAATTAAAGATAAGCCACTGGATATGTGGTGGGCTTAACGATAAGAAAGGGTGTCTTAGGATGAAAAAATATCAATTAGTCATTGTTGGTTACGGCGGAATGGGAAGTTATCATGTCACACTTGCATCGGCTGCTACCAATTTAGAAGTACATGGTGTATTCGACATTCTAGAAGAAAAACGTGCAGCGGCCGCTCAAAAAGGCTTGAAAATCTACGACAGTTTTGAAGCTGTTTTAGCTGACGAACAAGTAGATGCTGTCCTTATCGCGACGCCAAATGATAGCCATAAAGAACTAGCGATTACAGCACTCGAAGCAGGGAAACATGTCGTTTGCGAAAAACCAGTGACGATGACAAGTGAAGATTTGCTAGCGATTATGGATGTGGCGAAAAAAGTAAATAAACATTTTATGGTCCATCAAAATAGACGTTGGGACGAAGATTTCCTGATTATTAAAGAAATGTTCGAGCAAAAAACAATTGGCGATATGTTCCACCTCGAATCGCGCGTTCACGGAGCAAATGGCATTCCAGGAGATTGGCGCCATTTGAAAGCGCATGGTGGTGGAATGGTGCTCGATTGGGGCGTGCATTTGCTTGATCAATTGTTATTCTTAGTCGACAGCAACGTGAAATCCGTATCTGCTAATTTAAGTTACGCGCTCGGGGATGAAGTCGATGATGGATTTGTAACGTTCATTACCTTTGAAAATGGCATCACAGCACAAATCGAAGTAGGCACAACCAATTTCATCAAATTACCTCGTTGGTATGTCAAAGGAACTGAAGGAACCGGCATTATCCATGACTGGGATTTGAGCGGCGAAATCGTCCAACCGACCGCACTTGCTAAAACGTCCGAGCCAACGCCAATCAAAGCGGGCCAAGGACTAACCAAAACAATGGCGCCACCAAGCGAGGAAGCAACCAATACATTATCCCTTCCAGCACCTGCTGAGTTACCAACTTCTTTCTATAATAATTTTGTGGATGTTTTAAATAACGACAGTGAACCCATCGTTCAAAACGAACAAGTTTACCAAGTTTTAAAATTGATTGAAGCCATATTTGAAGCGGCTGAGACAAATCGAACCATCCATTCTATCTGAAAAAGATGTTTTAGCTTCTGATTATGTGGAAAACACTTAATATGGAGACGCGATTCTTCATTAGAAAAATATTCTAATTAGGAGGCAAAACCAATGAGCGAAGATAAAGGTATGAAAGACAAAGCAAAAGGACTGAAAGACAAAGTAGTAGGTGACGCAAAAGACAAGTTCGGTAAAGCGACAGATGATAAAGGCAAACAAGTAGAAGGTAAAGCACAAAAAGCAAAAGGCGAAGTAGAAGATAAAGCCGGCGACGCTAAAAAGAAATTATCCGAATAAGTTAAAAAGGTAGACTTGAGAAATTCAAGTCTACCTTTTTTAGTCTAATAATAGCAAAAGGTTTTAATCCATTTTATGGAGGTACACAAGGAAAGTATAGACAAATAAAATGTGTAGGAGGAAACTAATAATGGCAAAAAAAGTCTTACCTAAAGAAGCATCAACTTTTACAAAGAAAGTGAATAATCAAGTGAAAGAGGCACTACCTTTTGAGAACACGAAAGATTTGATGATGCAAGGAAAGGCTTTATTGGGACATGGGATCATGTAAAAGTGGATACGGATGATGGTCACGCGGTTTGGGATTTAGAGGATTACAAGTTTATCGAAGGGGAAGCACCTGATTCTGTTAATCCAAGTTTATGGCGTATCGCTCAGCTTAATATGACGAACGGCTTATTCAAAGTAACAGACCGGGTTTATCAAGTACGCGGTTTTGATATGTCGAATACGACTATTATGGAAGGCGACACTGGCCTAGTCATTACAGATACATTGATGTCAGTCGAAACAGCACGCGCGGCACTCGATTTATATTATGAGCACCGTCCGAAAAAACCAATTAAGGCGATTATTTATACGCATTCCCATGCAGACCATTACGGTGGTGTAGCAGGGCTTATTACAAAAGAAGATGTAGCCTCTGGAAAAGTGGCGCTCATTGGACCAGAAGGATTTATGGAAGCGGCGGTTAGTGAAAATATTTTCGCCGGAAACGCAATGATTCGCCGTGCGGAGTATATGTACGGTAGTCGTTTATCACGCGGGGAATTAGGTCAAGTAGATGCTGGTCTTGGAAAAACGGCTTTCTAAAGGGCATATGTCTTTATTAGCTCCAAATGATACAATTACGTTTGACCATGAAAAACGTGTTGTTGATGGGATTGAAGTAGAATTTTTAATGGCGCCGAATACAGAAGCTCCATCTGAACATATGATGTATTTCCCGCAATTTAAATTACTTAATATCGCCGAAGATGCCGTGCATAACTTGCATAATATTTTAACGCTACGTGGCGCACAAATTCGTGATGCGTACGAATGGTGGAAAGATATTGATAAAGCGATTCGCGCATTTGGCGACAAATATGAAGTGTGTATCGGCCAACATCACTGGCCAACATGGGGAAATGAAGAAATCAATGATATGCTGATTCACCAACGTGATGCCTATAAATATATGCATGACCAAACGCTTCATTTCATTAATAAAGGCCTAACTGCGATTGAAGTCGCTGAAGCGGTGAAATTCCCTCCTGCACTAGAAGAGAAATGGTATTTGCGCGGTTATTACGGCACGCTTAACCATGATGTTAAAGCCATTTATCAATTTTATCTTGGTTGGTATGACGGTAATCCGGCCGATCTTTATCCACTACCTCCAGAAGATGTTGCGAAAAAATATGTGGAGTTTATGGGCGGCGTCGATGAAGTCTTGAAAAAAGCATGCGTATCTTATGAAGCGGGCGAGTATCGCTCGGTTGCGGAAGTAGTCAAACATGCGGTCTTCGCGGACGGAGAAAATGGTGAAGCCAGAGCCCTCCTTGCTGATGCGCTAGAACAACTTGGCTATCAATCAGAGTCTGGACCATGGCGCAATGTGTTCTTAGCTGGCGCAGATGAATTAAGAAATTCAGTACCAGAGGAAGTTATTTCTGGTGTTACACTTGATATCGTTGAGGGTATGCCATTTAACTTAATTTTAGATTATATGGGTATTCGTTTAAATGGCGAACGTTCGATTGATAAACGGATTTCAATGAATTGGAAGCTGACAGATGTGGATGAAAATTATCATTTGCTCGTAAACAATTCGGTATTGATTTATCGTGATAGTGAGGCAGATGACAAAGCGGACTTAACATTAACAACAACTCGCGATACGTTTAATCATATTTTCGGTGGGGTGAAAAGTTTTGAAGAAGCCTTCGCTGACCAAACCGTAAAACTAGAAGGCGATGCGAAGAAATTTGCTGAGTTTGCTTCGTTGCTAGATGAGTTTAACCCAGTCTTCAACATTGTTACACCTTAATAAAAAATAAAACGCTTTGTTTAGCCTTTTGATAAGGCTATAACAAAGCGTTTTTTATTGTTCTGCTAAATATTTCATTGTATCTGGAACGTTTTTGATTTTTTTATAATTAACGACCATTTTATTTTCACCGATGAGTACTTTAAATTGGTCGTTTTTTGTTAATTCTTTTTCTGAGTAAAAGGTAAGTTGTTTTTGTTTTCCTTTATCATCATATACTTTTGCGTTATATTTGAACCCTTTGAATTGATTTTTTTGAACGGGTTTTCCAGTAGCTTCAACTTTAAGATAGTAGGACTTTACTGCGGCATCGGTTGGCATTGCGTACTCCCAAATTGCGCAAACAGTGAGAAGAACTGCAGCTAATAAGATTAAACCTCTTTTTTTATTAAACATTTCTCCTTCATCCTCTCTTGATTTGTTTTATTACATTAAGTTTACAATGAAAAGACAAGTTTTTCCCTTTTGCTAACTAACAAAATCAATCGTTAATCTTACAATTTTGTCAGAAAGGTGACAAAACGAAATCATAAAAGATTGTGAAGTTATAAAAAGCATATTTTTAAACTACTAAATATAGAATCTATGAAAAAAATAGCCACTACAAGTAGTAGCATTTTGGTACTGAAAATATGCTCGAAAACACACAATTGCCTGAAAAAATTTTTTTATTTGCTGGAAACCTTGTTTTAATCAGAGTTTTGACCTTTTTAGCCAGAAAATCAAAGTACTATATCTTGCATTCACATAAAAAAAGTTATACTATATATAGTATCGAAAGCGAAATATTGCTTCATCGCCTTTTAACTTTTATCAGGGGAATTTGCTCCTTTAAAAGTTAATTTTTTTGCTCCATGGAACGACCACAAATAGTTCGGGGACGAATGAAAAGCGCAAAATGAATCAGATATTTTTACAACGAGGAAAAAAGGATGAAATGGGGATTGCAAATGACAACTTACATAGTAAAAGACGGGGGAAACAGAAAGCTACCTTTTGACAAAAGCCGATTGGATGGTTATTTAGAGAAAATCCATGAAGAATTTCCGAAACTTGATTTAGAAGATTACAAACGTAAGGTTTTTAATTTTGTAGAGAAGAAGGAAGATTACGCGGCTGACGAATTAGTCGATTATTTAATTAGGGAAGCAGAAGCTCGTACAGATATTCACATTCCTGAATGGGAACATTTCGCGGCACGTCTTTATTTAAATAAATTATATAAAAAAGCGAGTAAAAACCGTTTTTATAATGATGATGATAAATATGGTTCTTACGTTGGACTTCAAGAAAGTTTAGGCGAACGTGGTATTTACTCCGGTAATATCCTGAAAAATTATTCTAAAGAAGATTTGATTGCAGCAGGGAAATTAATTGACCCTGAGAAAGATAAATTATTTACGTATAATGGCCTGTATCTACTTGCAACTCGTTATTTAGCAACTGACTCCGAACGCAATGTGTATGAGTTACCACAAGAACGTTGGTTAACTATCGCACTTTATTTAATGCAAAATGAACCAAAAGAAAAACGCATGAAATTAGTAGAAGAAGCTTACTGGGCTTTAAGTAACCTATATATGACTGTAGCAACACCAACGCTTGCAAACGCAGGAAAAGTTGGCGGACAATTATCTAGTTGTTTCATTGATACAGTGGATGATAGCTTGCAAGGTATTTATGACAGCAATACAGACGTGGCTAGAGTTTCTAAGCATGGCGGTGGTGTTGGCGCATATCTTGGTTATGTTCGTTCAACAGGAGCTGCTATCCGCGGCGTAAAAGGTGCAAGTGGCGGCGTTATTCCTTGGATTAAACAATTAAACAATACAGCCGTGAGCGTGGACCAATTAGGCCAACGTAAAGGTGCAATTGCAGTTTACTTAGACGTTTTCCATAAAGATATCGAATCTTTCCTTGATTTACGTTTAAACAATGGTGACCAACGTTTACGCGCACATGATGTATTTACTGCTGTTTGTATTCCTGATATTTTCATGGAAGCTGTAGAACGTCGTGGCGAGTGGTATTTATTCGATCCACATGAAGTAAAAGCGAAAAAAGGCTGGTACCTACAAGATTTCTACGATGAAACAAAAGGTGAAGGTACTTTCCGTGAAAAATATGACGAATTAGTAGCTGACGAAACAATCAGCAAAAAAATCGTTAAAGCAATTGATATTATGAAACGTGTGATGGTAAGTCAACTTGAAACAGGTAACCCATTCATGTTCTACCGCGATGAAGTAAACAGAATGAATCCTAACAAACACGAAGGCATGGTTTATTCTAGTAACTTATGTACAGAAATCATGCAAAATATGAGCCCAACAAAAATGATTCAAGAAATTATTTCTGGTGATCAAATCGTTATTACAAAACAAGCGGGAGATTTTGTTGTATGTAACTTATCTTCTGTTAACTTAGGCCGTGCAGTTGTGGCAGAAGAAGAAGGCACGTTAGAACGTTTAATCGAAGTTGAGGTACGTATGCTTGATAACGTTATCGACTTAAACGAACTACCAGTACCACAAGCAACGATTACAAACCAAAAATACCGTTCTATCGGACTTGGAACATTCGGTTGGCATCACTTGCTTGCTCTTAAAAATATCGCTTGGGACTCAGAAGAAGCTGAGAAATATGCCGATGAATTATATGAACAAATCAACTATTTAGCAATTCGCGCTAGTAACAAACTAGCTCAAGAAAAAGGTGCTTACAAAGTCTTCAAAGGAAGCGATTGGAACACTGGAGAATATTTCGCACGTCGTAACTATAATTCAGCTGAATGGCAAGAATTAGCAAAAGAAGTAGCAGAAAAAGGCTTACGTAATGCGTACCTTGTAGCTGTAGCACCAAATATGAGTACAGCTCAAATTGCTGGATCCACTGCTTCCATCGACCCAATTTACAGTGCGTTCTACTATGAAGAGAAAAAAGATTACCGCCGTCCAGTAATCGCACCAGACTTAAACTTAAGCACATACCCATACTACGAAAAAGGTGCATACAAAGTAGACCAATTCGCAAGTGTTCGTCAAAATGGTCGCCGTCAACGTCACGTAGACCAATCACTAAGCTTTAACTTCTATGTACCAAGTGGCATCAAAGCAAGTAAATTACTTGAACTACACATGACTGCTTGGAATGAAGGATTAAAAACAACTTACTATGTCCGTTCAAACGATATCGACGTAGAAGAGTGCGAATGGTGCTCAAGCTGATAAATCTCTAAACACTTGACGAATAACGCAAAAATGAAAGGGAGGGCTTGCCTCGATGGCTAACCAAAAAGAACAACTTACTCGTATTAAAATTTTAGAACCTTTATTTCCTAATCGTTCTACTTCAATCATAAACGGAGAAACTAGTGGGATTTTGAACTGGAATGATATCCCGTACCCATCTTTCTACCGTGCTTATAAAGAACTTTCTACTAACTACTGGATTCCAGATGAAGTAGATATGAAAAGTGATGCAAAACAATATCCGAATCTTTCAGAAGAAGAAAAATATGCTTTTGATGCCATCATTGGCTTACTAGCAACACTTGATTCTCCGCAAACACGTTTCATTTACAACATTGCGGAATACATTACTGACCCAGCTGTGCATGCAAACGCAGCAATTATTGGGCAACAAGAAGTAATCCATAATGAAAGTTACTCTTATGTACTTGCTTCTATTACAAACTTGCAAGAACAAAATCGCGTATTTGAACTGGCGAGAACACATCCAACAATCATCAAACGTAACGAGCCAATCATGGAAGCGTATGATGATTTCATGAATAATAAAACAGGTGAAACACTTGTCAAAGCATTGATTCAATCTTCTATTTTAGAAGGAATTAATTTCTACAGTGGCTTTGCTTACTTCTACAATCTTGTTCGTCAAAATAAAATGACAGGAACTGGGAAAATCATTAGCTTTATCAATCGTGATGAACTAGCTCACTCGAAATTTATTTCTGAAGTAATCCGGGCAATCCTTGGGGAAAACCCAGAATTACAAACAGATGAGTTAGTGGAATATACGCATGAAGCTTTCCGCCACGCTGTTGAACTTGAAACAGAATGGTCCGAAGAAGTTTTACAAGGTATTGAAGGCATTGACGTAGAAGAAATGGTTGATTACGTGAAATATCGTGCCAACAAAATGCTAGGAATGCTTGGTATTCCAGAACTTTATCCAGGACATAGCGACAACACAATGACATGGATTAAAGCTTACGCAGATAACTTTACAGAAACAAAAACCGACTTTTTCGAAATGCGCAATTCAAGCTATAAAAAAACGAATATGGATAACGGATTCGACGATTTATGAGAATCTTGCTAGCCTATGATTCTCTAAGCGGGAACACCAAAATGGTAGCGGATGAAATTGAAGCGAGATTACAAAGCGAAGGGCACGAAGTTGTGTCCTTACGTGTATCTCCTTCCGCTGCATATCCGCTTGATGAGGATTTTGACTTGTACGTGTTGGGGGCATGGACAGTCGACTACGGAAGAACACCGCCAGATATGAAAGATTTTATCGCGGAACTAGCTGTAAAGCCCAAGAACGTAGCCATTTTTGGCACTGGGGAAACACAATGGGGTATGGATTTTTATTGCGGAGCTGTCGACCGAATGGTTAAATATTTCGGTACAAGCTACCCAACCTTAAAAATAGAACAAATGCCGCACACAGAACAAGATGCGGCTGAAATAGACAATTGGGTCAAGAAAATTTTAGCGTTAAGGAGTGGAATCAAATGACAAGTATTGAAATTAAAACACCTGAAGAATTCGCAGCTCATATTAGCGGAGAAGAATTAGTATATGTAGATTATTGGAAAGACAATTGTCCTAATTGTAAAATGCTTGATCTTTCGTTTGCTGAATTCAAAAACTCTGAAATCGCAAGCAAAGTGAAAGTATTAAAAGTAAAACTAGAAGAAATGGGCGAAAACTTCTTTTTTGACCGCGATGTACAACAAACACCAACACTTGTACTTTACAAAGGCGGAGAAGAAATCCACCGTTTAAACGGATTTATCCCACCAAACAAAATCGAAGAAGCTATTTCTTTAAACGCGTAATTAAATGAGTGATAAGTCCTTGCTACTAAGCGACTTATTGCTCTTTTTTCTATCGTTATTTGTGATTTGATTTACAGAAGGGGTTGGGGGTTTGAGACAATTACAAGATGAAATTACTGCATTTCTGGAAGAACGTGACTGGTTGGATCAGTATAATAAACCAAAAGATTTAGCAATATCTTTGTCGCTCGAAGCAGCAGAACTACTGGAATGTTTTCAGTGGAAACAAGATGAGGTGGCAGTGAAAGAAAACCAGGAAGCGATTTTAAAAGAAGTAGCGGATGTCATGATATACGCACTCCAAATCGCGGAAAGTATGGGAGCTGATGGCGAAGAGCTTGTTCGTTCAAAGCTTGCAGAAAACCGGACACGAATATGGCCGGAAAAATAGAAAAAGCTGCTTTATCCGTATAGGCTAAAGCAGCTTTTTATTTAATAAGAATAAGATCGTTTACGTCTTTTTTTGGAACGAATCATTGCAAAAATTCCTGCTGCGACCAAAATAAGCGAAATGATGCAAACGCCGAAACCGATAAGTCCAGTTATGCTAAACGAAAAACCAAAGCCGATCAGACCAACAAGAAGTACAACTAAGCTAGCTAATTTCATTTAAAAGCTCCTTTCAGAAATCTTATCTCTATTATAAAGGAATAACTGGAAAAAAATAAGCCTTTAAAGAGAAAAAAATTTTAAAGATGAAAGGCATTGATAGAGCATCAGTTCGCATAATTTCCAAATAGTCAAGACTGCAAACGAAAAAAATTATCTGTTATAGTAAGAAAGTGAGAGAGGCAAGGAGGACAACACATGGATTTTAAAGAGTATCAAGTTTTAGCAAATAGAACTGCAGCAACACACGAACAGGCATTAACGAATTACGGACTTGGAATAGCTGGAGAAGCCGGTGAAGTTGCTGATTTGATTAAGAAATATGCTTTTCATGGCCACGATTTGGATAAAGATGCTTTGACGAAAGAACTAGGAGATGTTCTTTGGTACGTATCGCAAATTGCTAAATGGGCGGACATAAGCATGGAAACCGTTGCCGAATTAAATATCGAAAAATTAAAACGCCGCTATCCGCAAGGCTTTTCAGCGGAACGTAGCAAACTGCATATCGATTAAAAAAACGTTTGTATTTAAGAAATTGTCTTAAATACAAACGTTTTTAGTTTTTTAGTGAGCTAGAAAACCTGCTAAATAGCGTATAAATAACATATTGAATAATCGAGAAGTAGAACACAAAGTTCCAGAATGGCCAGTGAAAAACACTAAACATGATTTGGATAGAATCGATTGGTTGTGTTAGTAAATGAATCGAATGCAGGCGTGAAAATCTGCCAATATAAATAGCATAGCTTGATAATAAGATTAAACCAATTGTTAGTAGTTGATAACTTAACCAGCTAGTCCAATTAAAGCGTCTTCTTATTTCAGCGAGCATTTTTGCAAAGGACCAGAAGCCAATAAATAATCCAAAGAATACGCCAACGATAATATAAGTGAAGTGGCGCCATAACCAAGGCGATGTCGAAAGTATTCCTTCAGCTCCGTAAATTTCTAAGCGCTGTAAATGTAGCAAGTCAGTGAGTAGATAAGGCGCATTTGGGAAAAATACTAACCAAACAATGCCGAGTGGCCAAAAAATCCACCATACACGAGGTTTCTTTGTGAGGAATACAGCTATTTCGAAAGGTATATAAGCAAGCCCAACATTTAAAATTAAAAAAGTATACGTGTCAGCGGTAAAATGTAAAACAAGAAAATATCCGAGTAAAAAAGCTCGGCAAGTCCAAATTGCTTTCGTCATGTAATAGTCACCTCGTGCTTGCTATTGTATCACAATTTGAGTTGCCGAGGATAACTTAACCTGCTAAATGAAACAAAAGTACTAAAGCTAACCCAAAAGCAGAAAGCAAGACCGAACCAATAAACGCTGCCACAAAAGGTTTCCCACCCATTTTTCCAAAAGAAGGTAAGTGGACATTTAATCCAAGTCCGCCCATTGACATAGCAATAAGGAAATAGGCACAGACAACGAGGAAATTGGTGATAGATGTTGGAATAATACCAAAACTATTGATAGCACTTGTAGCTAGGAAGCCAAAAATAAACCAAGGTACAGGAAGTTCAGCCCATGAAAAGCGGTTATTTGTTCCAGCGTTCACCATTTTTGCAACAACAAAGCAGACGGGAACAAGTAGCGCCACGCGAGTTAATTTAACGATAACTGCCATATCGACAGCAGACGTTCCACCTGGATCTGCTGCAGCAATCACGTGTGCAATTTCATGAAGCGTAGCCCCGGCAAAAATACCATAGCCATCTGGTCCGAGTGGCAGAATTGGATAAATTAATGTATACACGATTGTAAAAATAGTTCCAAGTAGTGCAATAATTGTAGCAGCCACCGCGGTTTGGTTATTGTCAGCTTTTACTTGTGGTGAAATGGCGACCACAGCTGCAGCCCCGCAAATCCCTGTGCCACAAGCAACCAGAATCGCTAGCTTTTTATCGACGCCAAAAAGTTTTGCCAAAAAGTAAACAACTGCAATCCCAAAACTAAGACATAAGGCAGCAATCAAGAATACGCGCCAGCCAGCATCATAAATATCAACTAAATTTAGCCGGAAACCAAGTAAAATAATCCCAGCACGAAGAATCACTTTGTTCGAAAATTGAATGCCAGTAAACCATTTATCCGGAACTGGAAAAAGGGCACGAATGATAATTCCGATTAAAATAGCAGTAACAAGTTGCCCAAGAATCATTAAAAATGGTAATTTTGCTAAAAAATAAGATAAGGTAGCGATACAGAACGTAAGCGCAATACCATACCAAAAAGTCTTCGTTTTAAATAAAATTTGACTCATATTCATCCCCCTTTCTTCTATGCTTTTACTTTACCATTTCTATTTTTATTAGTAAAATTTATATTAATTATATTATTGATAAGTTATTTTTATGGAGGTGCTCAAATGGACGAGGCGTTGAGAACGTATATAAGGGTTGTAGAATTGCAAAGTTTTACAAAGGCGGCCGAAGAATTGCACATTTCCCAACCAGCAGTATCCTTGCAACTAAAGAAATTAGAAGAGACTTATGAAACCGAGCTTATTTACCGGCAAGCGAAAAAGTTTATTTTAACAGCTACGGGAGAAATACTATACCACCGCGCGAAACAATTAGAAGGTTTGTATAAACAAGTGGAAGATGAAATTAGTTTGTATCACCACCATTTAAAAGGACGACTGCGGATTGGTGCGAGTTTTACGATAGGAGAGTATTATTTGCCGGCGCTGATTGCGAAGTTTCATGCGCACTATCCAGATATTACCATCGAACTCATCATTGAAAATACGGCTAAAATTGCTGATAAAGTCGAACTGCTTCAAGTGGATGCTGGGCTTATTGAAGGCCAAGTGAGCAAGAAAGATTTGGCGATAAGTGCTTTTGCGGATGACGAAATGTGCATTGTTGGACGGGCAGATGGTTCGCTTGCGGAAATTGAGCAAGGGGCAACGTGGATTGCGCGAGAAGAAGGATCTGGAACGCGCGAATATTTGGATCATGTATTGAGTACGAATGGTTGGAATGTTACTGAAAAAGTCGTTGCCTGGAGTAATATGGCGGTCAAACAAATGGTGCTTGAGGGAATGGGCTACACGGTGATCTCACGGTGCGTCGTTAAAACGGAAATTGCAGAAGGGAAATTACGCGTTTTCAATGAGGCAGGCAGCCTTATGCGGAAATTTTCAGTATTGAAAAATAAACAAAGACTGGAAAATCGGATTGCGGAAACCTTTTTAACATTTTTAAAGGAAAATCAGTAAATAAAACTAGCTTTTTAACAAGGGAGTGATTACAATGAGGAAGAATACATTTTAGAAGGGGAGAAGTAATGAAAGAATATTTTATAGATCGTTCCTATAAGGCTTCTATGGGGATTGCGAATGCGGTTCTTGTAACGCTTGGGATTGGGCTTCTGTTGCAAACGATTGGCCAGATGACAGGAATTTCATTTCTTGTAACGATTGGTGCGATTGGTAAAACGATGCTCATTCCGGGAATTGGTGTTGGTATTGCGATGTGCTTGCATGCGAATACGCTTGTGACGATAAGTGCGGCTGCATCTGCTGTTATTGGCGGCGGGGCGGTAGTGACTTTAGCTGGTGGTGGTGTTGGGATTACTAGCGGAGAACCGGTGGGCGCTATTTTGGCCGTTATTGTGGCGGTTTGGACTGGGAAAAGAGTCACTGGGAAGACGAAATTTGATATGATTTTAATTCCTGGCGTAGCACTTTTAGCAGGCGGACTTAGCGGTATTTTATTTGCAAAGATTATGGCGCCAATTTTAGCTTCTGTAAGTCTTGGAATTAGTTCATTAATTGGTGGTTCGCCGCTGATTTCATCGATGGTTATTGCTTTTGTGTTTGGGTTACTGATACTTAGTCCGGCTTCATCTGCTGCGCTCGCGATTGCGCTCCAACTTGATCCAACAGCTAGTGCTGCGGCGTTGAT
Organism: Listeria marthii; assembly: GCF_014227425.1. NCBI lineage: Bacteria > Bacillati > Bacillota > Bacilli > Caryophanales > Listeriaceae > Listeria > Listeria marthii. The sequence goes on along the minus strand of NZ_JAASWB010000001.1, from coordinate 354,003 downwards.
TGGTTGCTCGGTTCAATTCGTGTCATTTGCGGTGTTAAGTTATCGGGACAATAACTGGGGTGCATTTTTCGCGCAACTTATCTGTACGCCGAAATTACAAACACCTAATATTATTAGAAAGCCTAGTTTAATGTTAGTGCCGTTACTGACGACATTAATCGCTGGACCTCTTGGTGTGATGGTATTTCATATTCAAGCCGCGAGTGAAGTTGCTGGTCTTGGCTTATGCGCCTTTGTTGCACCACTTTATTTAATAGCAAATTACGGATTCAGCACACTTGCTGCTTTTATTTTGGTGGCAGTTGTCTTGCCAGGTGTTATTGCACTTATTGTCAGACCGATTCTTGTTAAAAGAGAACGCTTGAAAACAGGGGATTTAACGATTGAGTTGCAGTAGAATAATGTGAAAAGTAGGGCTTTGTGGCTCTGCTTTTTATATTGAAATGTTATGTGCTGGAAATCAATTTTGTAACGTAATGGACACATTTTTTCGCAAAAAGCCATATCTAAATGGAATTTTTTCGTGTAAAATATAACAGTGAAAGCAATAAAAAATAAAGAGGTTCAAATTATGGAGAAAAGTGGATTTGTTGCAGATCCTATTTACGGAGAAATCAAGAATGAGATAATGGCTAACACTTTGGAAAGTGGCGAGAAAGTGGATATAGACGACATCATGAAACGATTTCAGGTCAGCAAACGAGTAGCTTTTAGTGCGCTTCATTGTTTACATAAAAGTGGTATATTATGCAAAAACAGCGGAGGAAATGGTTTTTCAGTTGCAGTGACTAGTGAAGCTCAGCATCGCGAAAAATCACGAGTAAAGTTAGCTTTTTTTCATCTGAATTATGCGGTACAAAAACTACAAGAACAAGACGCAGAAATTTGCGCAACTTGCCTTCGTAAAGAGCTAGTATATATCAAACTGGCTGTTGCGGAACAAGATACAGATGTATTTATTAATCACGTGAAAAACTTTTATGCTTGTATGATTCACTATACTGAAATGCCGGCGATGGAGAAAAATATCGATATTCTTAGCCAAACGCTGCGAAATATGAAGAATGAGAATGAAAAGCCACTTTTTGAAGATTTTACGATGGACGTGATAGAAACGCTAGAAGAATTAGTGACACATCTAGAAGCAAAAGAATTTGAAAAATGCCACTTGGTCATTCAAAGATTTTATGATAAAAATATTTCAATCTTTTTTTCCGAATCAAAAAACCCCGAATGACGATTTCGTCACGCGGGGTTTTTCTTTTCGGATGAGCTTGTCTTGCCACTCATCTGATGGGCCGGACCATGTCTGGATGTTTCTGAATAAACATACAACAATCGGAAAACGGTGAGGCATTTTCAAACAAGTAGGCGAATTATTTGTCTTGCTACTTACTTCTCAAGATATTCTAACTTACGAATAAATGAGCGCCCGTAACTTGCTTAAATAGTGGCCATGAATGATACGATACTTTATTCGCTTATTTACCAATGTAGTGAGGATAAAAATATTGATAAACGAGCGACGTAACGAAATTCCGTCTTCCTACAACTAAGCTAGCGTAAAGTCCTTGACGCGGCGTATACTCCTCGCCTTCCTCCTGTCAGCTAACCATAGCTGTTTGACACTTACAATCCTTCACCAGACGTTTTGCCGGCATATGACAAAGCTGAGAAAAAAATCAGCTTGTACACCAAGTTTTTGTCATTCGCATCACCTTTTATTTGTTCGTTGTACTCTATATATAACCGTTCTAAATAAATGTAAACGCTTTATTTGTAAAATGATTATAAAGTCATAGTTTGCATTTTAAGCCAGGCCTTTTGTCAGAGGAAATAAGCCATTAAAATATCATCGACATATTCGCCTTGAATAATAAATTCTTTTTTTAGCAACCCTTCTTGTTTAAAGCCATTTTTTTCATAAAAGTGAATCGCTTTTTTATTAATGGATAGAACACGCAAGGCAATTTTAACATAGCCTTTTTCACGCGCTACTTCTTTCATTTTGTCCATTAAAAGCTGACCAATGCCAGCACGTTGGAAGTCAGGATGGACAGCGATATCAATTTCGACAACGTGTTGGTTGGACGAGAGCGGGATAGGGGACTTGTAACCAAGAATCCCAACGACTTTATCCTCAGTTGCGACAACAATTTTGGAACCTGGAGGGCATTTAAGTAAAAAGTCTGCCTCGCTATCAAAATGGATATTGCCGGGTGTTGTTCCCGGCGTCCAAACTAAATGTTCTAACTCAATCATAGAAGCAGCATCTTCGCGCTTAGATAGTCTAATTTGCATAATTTACCAACTTTCTTTATTTTCTTTTTGCATAGGATAGCGAGGTTTTCCATGTTTTCCACAAGCCATCGTTGCTGTATAGCAGGACATTTCCTTGGTACAGGCGAACGGTGAGGAAAAAGGCGCCGATAACGCTCGCAAGGAGAATGGCGAGTGAACTAAAAATACCGATAGTTGAAACGGATAATAAGTCCATTCGCGCTAGCATCATCATCGGTGAAAAGGTTGGAATGTACGAACCGATGATAACGAGTAAATTGTCAGGTGCATTAGCTGCTGCAATGGATCCCCAGTAGCCGATAATAGCGAGAATTGTCATTGGATAAATAAACTGCGCAACGGTTTCGACATTTGGGACCATCGAACCAATCATTGCTGCGAGTAAAATATATAACAATAAACCTAAAATAACAAATAGTAGATTTAGCACAAGGTAATATGCTGGGAAAACGGCAATTTGATCTAAGACATTTTGGACCATTTCCGTGTTACGACCAGCAATCAGAACGACCGCGCCGCAAACGACATAAAAACCAATTTGTGTCAGAAGCATAAAAATAATTGCTGTTAATTTGGCGAATAAGTGCGTTGTCGCCGATACACTCGATAAAATGACTTCCATAATGCGTGTACCTTTTTCTGTAGCGATTTCTGATGCAACAATGTTTGCGTAGCTCATAACGAAAATGAAGATAACGAGCGTTAAAACAAGTACGGCTGCGCTCATGACATCTTTTTCGTGGTTAGTAAGCTGGTTGTTGGACTCTAAATCATTGGTTACGGAAACAGGGGACGTAATCGACTGCAATTGCTCATTGGTAATTTTATATGCAGCAGCTTTTTCGGCGATTTTGGTAGCTGTCAAATCTTCTGTTAAACGCGTAATCACGTCTTGTCCAGCTGTTTCTTGGGTTGTATAAACCGCGCCAACTGTATCGTTTTCTTCCGTAATCGTGACAAATCCGTCTATTTTGCCATTTTTCAAAGCAGACTGGGCAACTTTTTTGTCGTTGATATCCGTATTTACTTTGAAATGGTTTTTGTCTGAGGCTAATGCTTTTTCGAAAACTGGATCATCAGACAGCACGGCGATTTTAGTAACATCGCTAGTAGAATCAAAGTAATCCACCATTTTCGGAATGCCCGCGATAAGTGCGGCGATTAAAACAGGAAAGAGTAGCGAAATTAAAAATGATTTAGTTTTTACACGTCTTTTGTAAACTTGCTTGGTTATCACCCAAAATTTACTCATGAGATTCACCAGCCTTCCATTTGAATATTTCTTCGAGCGTTGGAGCTTGGAGGCTGAATGTTTGGATGAAACCATCTTTTGTCACGTAGTCAAAAATCTTCTCTGCATCTGCTTCTTCGGCAATTTCAAGTTGAAGAACGCCGTCACGATGCTTCTCTACACGTAACACCTCTGGCAATGCGGCTAGTTCGTCCGCCGTATGATTGGATTCAATCAAAATCCGTTTACGACCGAATACCGATTTTACTGATTCGGTCGTTCCTTGAAGTACCACGTTTCCTTTTTTGAGCATTAAAAGGGAATCACAAAGCTCCTCGACATTTTCCATGCGGTGGCTGGAGAAAATAATTGCCGCGCCAGAAGCACGCAAATCAAATACAAATTTCTTCAAAATCTCTGCATTGACAGGGTCAAGTCCACTAAATGGTTCATCTAAAATAACTAGTTTTGGTTGATGAATAATCGTACTTAACAGCTGGATTTTCTGTTGATTTCCTTTGGATAGTGTTTTGATTAAGTCTGTTTTTTTACCGACGATTTCGGCGCGTTCAAGCCAATCATCAATTTCTGCTTTAATTTTTTGTTTTGGATACCCTTTTAATTCGGCGAAAAATATCAACTGTTCTTCAATGGTGACATTTGGGTATAAACCGCGTTCTTCCGGCAAATAGCCGATAATATTTGGATCAATTTTACTTACTTCTTTGCCGTCCCACGTAATTTTCCCAGAAGTTGCTTCTAAAAAATGCAAAATAAGACGAAAGGTAGTTGTTTTACCAGCGCCATTTTGCCCGATTAATCCGAGTATTTTCCCTGGTTCTACGCGAAACGATAAATCATTAACCGCGACTTTAGTTCCAAAATTCTTCGTCACATTATGTAGTTCAAGCGTCACATGAGCACCCCTTTCTAAAATCTTCCCTGTTTTTATTATACGGTTTTATCGGGGGATTGTCTTGCTAGAAGTAAAGGGCTATAGCAATTAGCTTTTCACAAACTTTGCCAAAAAATTGTCTAGTGTAGTGGACATAACTTAGTGTAACCGTTTTCTTTTATTTGTGTATAATAGAGCGTAGAGGGAGGTGATGAAATGCTTCTTACCCAAACGGAGCGTGCATTAATTAACTTGTTCTTAACGAAAAACGATTTTTTGACAGCCAAGCAACTAGCTGAAATTCTAGACGTTTCCTCTAAAACCATTTACCGAAAGATTAAAAACATCAACGCCACGACAGAAGCAAAAGATATCATTATATCTGAAAAAGGGCGTGGTTTTAAACTAGATTACAAGGCGTATATTCAAGCGAAATTAGAAACAACAGGAGATATTTTCGGCTATACACCAACAGAAAGACGAGAAAAAATTTTACTACAAGTATTATTTAAATCCCCTAAATACTTGGATGTAACGGCACTATATGAAGATTATTACGTTGGCTATAATTCAATCAAAAATGACTTTGCGCTTTTAAATCAATCCATCGAGAAATACGAATTGGCTCTTGAGAAACGGCAAAAAGAAATTCGGGTGGTCGGTACGGAAGAAAATATTCGCACTGCAATTAATGAAGTAATTAATAACATCGATTTATCGAGCTACGATGATTTAAAAACGGAATATAGCGACCTCAATAAAGCCGATGTTCAGTTCATTGTTAGGCAAATGGAAATGATTGAAAGCAAGCTGATGATTAACATTCCGTATCCATACGATATTAATATTTTTTCGCATCTGTATATTTTGATCAATCGTTTTCGCCAAGGGGAAGTGGAAGATTTTAACGAAAGTGAGGACACTTATATTGTCACCAATGAAAAACTGCATACGATTGCAGTGGAAGCCATTGAAGCGATTGAACAATATTTAAAAATGACTTTACCAAAGCGGGAAATCTTTCATTTTTTACAATACTTGATTTCTTCTCGTTTTAATCATGAAATTGAATTAGTTCCGAGTAAAGTTTTACCTATCGTGGAGGAAATGACTGATTTTTATATCGATCAAGTGGCGGCTAAAATCAATATGCCGATTAATAAAAAGCAATTAAAGATTGAGCTACTCAGCCACATGAAGCCGATGGTCAACCGAATGAATCATCAAATTAACATAAAAAATAACTTATTAAGCGACATTAAATTAGAGTACGGAAAACTGTTTGATATCATCAAAGAAACCGCCCGCGATGTTGCGGAAACCTTTAAGTTAAGCACAATATCTGATGATGAAGTTGGCTATATCACGATATATTTCGCCAAACACATGGAAGCATCCCCACTTGTCAAACGAATTATTATCATGTGTTCAAGCGGCATCGGAACGTCCGAACTTTTAAAAGTAAAGGTTCAAAAAGCTTTTCCAGATGTCGAGATAGTAGACGTTTTATCATCTACTAGATACAAAAATAGTTTGCAAGACTATCAGAATATTGATTTTATTCTAACAACAATCAACGCAGAAAGTAACAAAGAAATTCCATCGCTGCTCGTCAGTGCGATGTTTACAGAAAAAGATAAAATGATGGTGAAAAAATTGATGGAAACTTTATAGGAGGCGAACCCATGGATATCCAAGAATTAGATATTAGCAAAGTGATAAGTCCGGCACTTGTTGATTTGGACTTAGCAGCAACGACGAAATTAGAAGTAATTGAAGAATTAACCGATTTACTTGTTAAAACTGGCGCTGTAGCAGATAGAGATACTTTTATAGCGGATGTATTATATCGCGAAGAAGAAGGGAAAACAGGGCTCGGTGCAGGTGTCGCTATTCCGCACGGGAAATCAGCCAGCGTCACGAATACATCGATTGCTGTTGGAAGAACGAGGAATCCGGTAGAGTGGGAGTCACTTGATGAAAAGCCAGTTAATATTATTATCCTTTTTGCCGTAAAAAATTCGGATGCGACAACAACACATATCAAGTTACTCCAAAAAGTAGCGATTTTACTCGCAGATGATGAGGTGATTAGCCAATTTCAAACCGTACAGACAAAAGAAGATTTTATTAAATTATTAGCTAAAAACCAAGATTAGGAGGAGTTTGGGATGAATATTATTGGAATCGCAGCTTGTACATCAGGAATCGCACATACATATATTGCCAAGGAAAAATTAACAAAAGCGGGCATCGCACTCGGGCATACCATCCATATTGAAACGCAAGGCACGATTGGTATTGAAGACGAACTTTCAGCAGAGCAGGTGAAAAATGCCGATGTGGTTATTATTGCAGCCGATATTAAAATCAGTGGAAAAGATCGTTTTAAAGGGAAACGTGTGGTTGAAATTCCGACTGATTTAGCAATTAAAGCACCAAAACAAATTATCAATAAAATAGACAACGAAATAAATAACTAGGGAGTGAACCGGTATGATGAAAAAACTGCAAATCAAAAAACATGCACTTACAGCGATTTCGTATATGTTACCGTTAGTTGTTGCCTCGGGGTTACTTATTGCCATTGGAAATTTAACAAGTGGACAGGTTATTGAAAATTACAAAGCGCCGTACTCTATTCCAGATGCGCTCGTTTCTCTCGGGGTTCTCGGTATGGGATTACTTGCACCAGTTATTGCCGGCGCGATTGCCTATTCGATAGCAGACAGGCCCGGGATTGCGCCAGGGCTACTCATGGGGCTCATCGCCAATTCCATCGGTGCTGGTTTCTTAGGTGGGATGCTTGGTGGGTACTTAGTTGGTTATTTTATCCTTATTCTTGTCAAATATGTAAAAGTGCCAAAATGGGCGCAAGGTTTAATGCCGATGATGATTATTCCGCTCATTAGTAGCTTGGTCATCGGACTCCTAATGTATTTCGTTGTCGGTGTTCCAATCGTTTGGGCAACAGAAGCGATGACGAGTTTCTTACAAGGTATGCAAGGCAGTATGCGATTTGTTTTCGGCGCTATACTCGGGGCCATGGCTGCATTTGACTTTGGTGGACCAGTCAATAAAGTCGCTTCCTTATTTGCCGATGGATTACTTTTAGAAGGTGTCAAAGAACCAGAAGCTGTGAAAATTCTAGCCTCGATGGTGCCGCCATTTGGAGTTACACTTTCGTGGGTAGTCTCCAAACTGATTAAAAAGAAAAAATATACAAAATCAGAAGAAGATAATATCAAAATTGCTTTTCCAATGGGAATTTGCATGATTACAGAAGGCGTTATTCCGATTGCCGCTGTGGACCCGATTCGCGTTATTATTTCTTGTACGCTGGGAGCTGCGGTTGGTGGGGGACTAAGTATGACGTGGGGGATTGGTTCCCCAGTTCCATCAGGCGGAATGTTTATTGTCCCAGCGATGAACGAACCATTTTTATTCTGCTTAGCGCTACTAATTGGCACATGTGTCACGGCAGCGATGTTGCTCATCCTAAAACGCGAGCCAACCGAGGAAGAAGAACGCATTGCAGATCAAGGTTTGGAAGAAGAAGAGGAAGTCGATTTGTCTGGAATTAAAATTTCGTAAGGCGAGGAGATAAGGCAAATGTATGTTTCGATGAAAGGAATGTTAGCGCGTGCGAACAAAGAGCGTTACGCGGTAATGGCGATTAATTGTTTTAACTTGGAAACAGCAAGAGCGGTAATCGATGCGGCTCAAGAACTCCGTGCGCCAATCATCATTGATTTACTCCAAGACCATTTAACCAGCCATCTGGGTAGTCGATTTTTAACGAAGCCGATTATCAAAATGGCAGAAGAGGCAAGCGTGGAAGTAGCGATTAATTTAGATCATGGGCAAGATGTGGCGATAGTGAAGCAATGTTTAGCAGATGGTTTTTCAAGTGTGATGATGGATGCATCCAGTTATCCGTATGAAGAAAACGTCGCAATCACGAAAAAAATGGTCGAGTTTGCCGAAGCTTTTAATGCAAGTGTCGAGGCGGAAGTTGGTAATATTGGCGCGGTGACGGGGGATAACTATACAAATCAAGATATGTACACTAATCCCAAAGTCGCAATTGATTTTGCAAAGCGAACGGGAATTGATGCATTAGCTATTTCATATGGTTCTTCCCACGGCGATTATCCAGAAGGCTTTACGCCCGCTTTTCAGTTTGATATTGTGCGCGAAATTAAAGCCGCGACGAATATGCCACTTGTTTTACATGGTGGTTCTGGTTGCGGGGCGGAAAATATCCGCGAATCTGTTCGGCTTGGCATTAATAAAATCAATGTGGGTTCAGATTTTATGAAAGCACAAGCCAACAAAATAAAAGCTACATTAGAAGAAAACCCAGGGATTAATTATGTCGACCTTATCCATGAAACGATTATGGCTGGCAAAGAAGCTGTGCAGTATTATATTCAACTATCCGGTTCAACCGGAAAATCACTTTAAAAGGAGAAATGAAAACATGTTAGTAAATATGAAACAATTATTAGAAGTAGCCAAAGAAAATAAATTCGCGGTAGGGGCATTTAATGTTGCAGATAGTAACTTTTTACGAGTTGTGGTAGAAGAAGCAGAAAAAAATAATGCTCCAGCAATTATCGCCGTGCATCCAACTGAATTAGATTTTACCAAAGATGATTTTTTCCAATACGTGCTTGCGCGAATTAAAAATAGCCCTGTTCCATTTGTGCTTCACTTGGATCATGGTGATAATATGGCTGATGTGATGCGAGCAGTGCGTTGTGGCTTTAGTTCCGTGATGATTGACGGGTCATTATTACCTTTTGAAGAAAATATTCGAGTGACAAAAGAAGTCGTTGATGTTTGCCATAAATTGGGTGTTTCAGTTGAAGGCGAACTTGGGACTATCGGCAAAACGGGAAATAGTATTGAAGGCGGCGTGAGTGAGATTATTTACACAAAACCTGAAGAAGCCGAAGAATATATTAGCCGCACTGGGGTAGATACGCTAGCAGTTGCGATTGGAACGGCTCACGGCATTTATCCAAAAGACAAAGAGCCGAAACTACGCCTGGATATTTTAAAAGAAATACAAGCTTTAGTAAATATTCCGCTTGTGCTTCATGGTGGCTCCGCAAATCCTGATGCCGAAATTGCCGCCGCAGTCGAAATTGGCATTCAAAAAGTAAATATATCGAGCGATTACAAATATGCCTTTTATAAGAAATGCCGTGAAATCCTAAGTACAACAGAGCTTTGGGATGCGAATGCGATTTATCCAGACTGTATTGATGCTGCGAAGGAAGTCGTGAAGTATAAAATGGAGCTGTTCCAATCGATTGATCAAGTAGAAAAATATCAACAAGCAAAAACACCGGCTTGGCGAAGTGAACTAATTTAATTACAAAAAAACTAAGAGCGCAAGTCGGCTCTTAGTTTTTTTGTATCTTTATAAGCGAATATCCGCCTCAATTAATTGTCGAAGTTTCTGGACATCATTAATGCGCCAGGGCTTTTTTTGTGATGCCAAAATATCGTTTGCGCGTAATTCTCCGAGCACCTTGGAAGCATAACTTTTAGAAGTGTTCGCATGGTCAGCAAGTATTTGATAGGTTAAAAATGGAGGAAGTTCCACTATTTTTTCTGAAATCCTCAAGCCAAAATCAATCATTGTATTTAAAGAATAAAAGATACGTTCGCGGGAAGTCAGTTTTTGTTGGAAAGCGAGCTGATACAATCTTTTGCTTGTTTCAGCTAGTTGATGGAGCATTAAATAATTTTTGGGGTCTTCTAGTTCGAGAGTGGATTTAAAATAAAGAAAATCAATTTTCCACCATAGAATATCAGTTAACGAGGTCATCGCTCTGAACGGAAGTATGTCTGCTGAATAAATCGGCAAATGAAGAAACGTACCTTTTGATACAATATAAGAAAAAGCATGTTGGGGATTTCCGGCATATATCAATTTCATAAAACCTTCTTCTATTATATAGACGTAATTCTCCTGTTTATTTACAGTTAATATCGTTTTTGCTGGCAGCCGCTCTTGTCGACAGTGTTTGTTAAAGCTAGGATCTTTTTTGAGTAATTTGAGAATATTATCAAGTGAAGCGAATTGCTCTAACGTGTCTTTTAAATACATACTGATTCCCCCTTATCCCACTAAGTTCCCTCAACCTATAACGATAAAACTTTATTCTTTTAGTAGAACATTTTAGCTAAATAATTCATGCAGAAGAACAATATTACTAAATAAAAACTTTCACAAATAGTTCAAGATATAACGAAAATCAATGGAAAAAGGAAATAATGCCGCAAAAAGGTAGTTATTAGAGTACTATTTTCAAGTAAATGCTAGATAAAAAATTTTAGGAGTAAATATGGAACACTGGCTATGACTTATAATAGAAGTAACAAAAGATGCTTACAAAATTATGTACAAGATGAATAATTTTGAAATGTGACAAAAAAGTCAAAAATAGTTGGGAAAAGTAGGAAGTTTGGTTTTTTTGTTGGGTTCCTTTTAAAAGTGTTTGGTAGTATCATCACTTGTAAGAAGCCACTCATCGCATTATAAAACTATTTGCTAATAACACAAAATAGAAATGAGATGACAATATATGCAGTCGGTATTTGAAGATTTGTATAGTAAAAAAGTTTTGGAAGAAGAATTCGGGTATACATGCTTCTTACAAACTTTAATCAATAACAGAATCCCGTATAAAAAAACAAAAATATCAACCAACACGATTTTATTAACTGAAGATACAATAAATGCAAAGGTTTACTTTATTGAAAAAGGTATAGTTTCATTAGAAAAGAAGAAAAATGTAGTAAGTTTTTTAGGATCCAACCAAATCGCTGGTTTAAATGATTACTTTATGGCAGAAGCGAACGTTTACACCGCCAGAGTCATTGAAACAATTACAGCATATGAATTCGATAAAGAGGATATCATTTGCTCGATTATTGGGATGCAAGAGGGGTGGCTCTATTTATATCTTAATAACCGAAATCACGAAAATGTACTAATCGAAAAATGCAATCTAATGCGTGGTAATGGGGAAAGTCGTTTGAAAGATTCTTTAGAGCAATTGGGAATTTTTTTTGGAGTTGAAAAAGAAGGGATGCTTCGTATTCCGAAATGTTTCACGCGGAAAATTATTGCTAACTATTCTAACCTTTCCGTGCGTTCAGTTACACACCTTTGCAGAAAATTAATAGACTCAGGTTTTTTAGCAGAAAATTCGAAGTCTTTTATTTTGTTGAATAGATATGAAAGTCCATGCGGAAGATTAAAATCAAAAGCAACAGCTCCTTAGTCATACTTAGAAAAAAGATAAACTATTTAGTAAAATGGTTTATTTTTTTGCTTTATAAAGGAGAGAAGTAAGGATTAAAAAAACAAGCAAAGTATTTACTTTGCTTGTTCATTAAGGATGAGCCGTGCTGGGTTCGAACCAGCGACCCTCTGATTAAAAGTCAGATGCTCTACCAACTGAGCTAACGGCTCTAAATATGACTGGGCTAGCTGGATTCGAACCAGCGCATGACGGAATCAAAATCCGTTGCCTTACCGCTTGGCTATAGCCCAATAATAGAAAATGGTGGAGGGGAGTGGATTCGAACCACCGAACCCGAAGGAGCGGATTTACAGTCCGCCGCGTTTAGCCACTTCGCTACCCCTCCGCTATAAAATGCCGACTGCAGGAATTGAACCCGCAACCTACTGATTACGATTCAGTTGCTCTACCAGATTGAGCTAAGTCGGCTAAGAATCGCTCTCACTGCTGGCACATCGAAATCTAATGCATAATTAATTCTTTAAAACAGATACTAGTACATGATATAACATTTTGAATCATTTTACCAGCTTTTTTTTAAAAAAAGTGAAAAATATTTTTCAAGCTGATTTTTTTGATTAAAAAGTGACCCGTACGGGATTCGAACCCGTGTTACCGCCGTGAAAGGGCGGTGTCTTAACCGCTTGACCAACGGGCCATATGTATAAAAGTTTTTTACCGCTAGAAACTATTATATAAAAAAAGGTTATCATTTGTAAATACCCAAATTAAATTCTTTTTTTTCTGAAAATATAACCAAGGAAAACGGGTTATTTATCTTATTAATGGGTATGTATATTGAAAGGCGTATGAAATAAATTTTCAGTTGTAAAAGACGCGAAAGCAAGCATTACGAACAATTGTTCACTCGGAAAATAATTAGGTAGCTAAAATAATTTAATTTAGTATTACAATCTAAAATCAGCTGTGCTATAATGTGTCTGGTCAACTTGGAGTTAGCTAAAAATCAAATAAAAAAGGTAGGGAATACAATGGCTTCGCCGCTAAAAAGACTATTAATCGGCCGCCCTCTGAAAACATCAGAAGCTGGAGACCAAAAATTGGGGAAATTAAAAGCTTTAGCAGTTCTGTCATCAGATGCACTTTCTTCTATTGCGTATGGTACAGAACAGATCTTATTGGTACTCGTAACTGTTAGTGCTGCCGCTATGTGGTATTCATTACCAATTGCGCTCTGTGTACTTGTTCTTTTGTTTGCTCTTAATCTATCTTACAAACAAATTATTTACTCTTATCCACATGGTGGGGGAGCTTATATTGTTTCGAGAGAGAATTTAGGGAATAATGCTGGTTTAATCGCAGGTGGATCCTTGCTAGTAGATTACATGCTTACCGTTGCTGTAAGTGTATCGTCTGGAACAGATGCCATTGTTTCTGCAGTCCCATCGTTATATCCGTTCGCAGTACCTATAGCTGTAGTGCTTGTCGTCGGAGTAACCATTATCAACCTTAGAGGGATTACTGAATCAGCTAGTCTACTTGCAATACCAGTATATTTATTTGTTTTTTCTATTATTGCTCTTATTTTTACAGGTTTATTTAAAGTATTAACTGGTATGGATGCAAGTCATGAAACGGCTGCAGTAGGAACACATGTGCAAGGTGTTACAATTTTTCTTTTACTAAGAGCATTTGCATCAGGCTCGGCTTCTCTAACTGGTATTGAGGCTATTTCAAATGCAGTTCCGTTATTTAAAGAACCGCGACCAAAAAATGCAGCTAAGACATTAACGTTAATGGCAGGCTTGCTTGGTTTCTTCTTTGTAGGAATAACTGTCCTTGCTTTTGTTTATGGAACGGTACCTGAATTAAAAGTAACTGTATTATCTCAAATTGCTGAAAATGTATTTGGTAGAAACTTCATGTTTTATTTTATTCAAGCTACGACTGCACTTATTTTGGTTTTAGCAGCTAATACCGGATTCTCTGCATTCCCAATGTTAGCATTTAACTTGGCGAAAGATAAATTTATGCCAAGAATGTATTTAGCTAGAGGAGATAGACTAGGTTATTCTAACGGTATTATTACGTTAGCAATCGGCTCTATCTTACTAATTATTTTATTTAAAGGGAAAACGGAGCTACTCATTCCGCTATATTCTGTTGGGGTGTTTATACCATTCACTCTTTCGCAAACAGGGATGATTGTAAAATGGTGGAAACAGCGTCCAAAAGGCTGGAAAAAGGCATTATCAGCTAATTTACTTGGTGCCTCGATTTCGTTCACCGTTCTGCTAGTGTTATTTTTAACGAGAATTGAATCTGTGTGGCCGGTATTTATCTTTATGCCAATTATGATTTATGTGTTCCATCGGACGAGACATCATTACCGGAAAGTAGGACCACAACTTAGAATTGACGAAACAATGGACTTGCCTGATTTCAAGGGAAATGCCGTCATTATTTGTGTGTCTGATACCACCAAAGTTGTAGAAGGAGCATTGCAATATGCTAAGTCTATTGGTGATACGGTCATAGCTGTTCACATTTCTATTGATAAAAAGCAGGAAAAAGAATTTGTTGAGAGATGGAATAGGGTTCATCCGGAAGTGCGTATGGCTAATCTGTTCTCTCCGTATCGATCTATTTCAGATCCATTAATGAAATTTATTGACACAGCTAAGCAAAAAGCAGATCAAGACAATTACTCACTAACGGTATTAATACCGCAATTTATCCCTAGAAAAGGTTGGCAAAACGTCCTTCATAACCAAACAAGTCTATTGATTCGCACAAGACTTCTAATGAAAAGGGATGTTGTAGTGTCAACATATCCTTATCATTTAAAAGAATAACAAGAGAAAAAACGGAAGAGACCTTCGGGGGAAGAGGGGGGAGCTCTTCCGTTTTTATAATGGAACAATGTAAGCATAACTGGTGTTTAATTATTTGTAAAAAAACGAATTTGCTTTTTTGGAGCTAATTTTCAGTAGAAAAAATGATTTTCACCTAAGCGAAAACCGCATTTTGAATCTGATAAAAACCTCTAAAATCAAATAATCTGCGTGAATAAAGTTTTTTACATAAATTAAAAAATATTTTATAACGTACAATCAGAGCACCGTGATTTGTATATGCTATAAATAATGAAGCGGTCAGCTTAGAACATAAGGTCATAAATAGTAATACTTATCTAATAAAATGAATAAATATAAGTCTAACGAAAAATAAGTAAAAGGACTTAATTAATGTTACAAAGTGGTAACAAATTTTTCTTTTTGATGAATTCATACTGAGTGGATTTATCATCTCTTTAGAAAGCGCTACATAGAGCCATTTACCATTTTTACAGCACGGTTTTAAAATCCGCCAAACCCTTGAAAAAAGCCAGTTTTCGCGTTATAATTTCAGTAGTTGATGGGAGTTATTATTTTGGTAAAGGGGCGCTTTGAATGCAGGAGCAGGACGTTAGGTATTATGTACTACCTACTATTATTGTTTTTATATTAGGAATTGCTGCAATGAATGCATCTAGTTTTCCATTTATTAGTTTTCTAACAACTACGCTCGTTGCTGTCGTCATTGGAATGATCATTGGCGGAATTCATCAATTAGGCAGAGTGATTATCAAAGCTTATCAACAAACGAAGGAACGTAGAGTCTCTCAAAAAAAGTGGCAAACACTATAAAATGACTCATTACATAATCATAATAAACCAAGCATTTTCGGACTTTTAGAGAGAATGCTTTTTTTGTGGGTTAATTCTTATTTTTTTTTTTGTAAAAGATGGTACAATAAGGAAGATTATGAATGGAGGAGGTTGGAGATGGCGACTTTAGCAGATGTTGCGAAACGGGCAAATGTCTCCAAAATGACAGTTTCACGGGTTATTAATCATCCAGATCAAGTCTCAGATGAACTGAAAATGCTTGTTTATAGTGCAATGGAAGCCTTAGAGTATGTACCAAATTATGCTGCCAGAGCGCTTGTTCAAAATAGGACACAAGTCATAAAGTTTTTGATTTTAGAAGAAATTGATACAGTTGAACCATATTACATGAACTTACTAACTGGCATTAGTCGGGAGTTAGATAAGTATTATTATTCGTTGCAACTCGTTACACAAAGATCCAGAAATATCGGAGCTTATGACGGGCTTATTGTTACGGGAATACGCGACAAAGATTATGATTTAGGACTTTTAGATATTGATAAACCAGTTATTTTTTATGGTGAAAATAAACGTGGCTATGATTCGATTGATGTAGACAATAAAAAAGGAACCGCGCTCGCAGCAGAGCATATGGTAGAAATCGGGTTTTCGCGAATTGTCTTTTTAGGAATTGATTTATTGGATGAACAGTTTATGAAATCACGCCTAGAAGGTTACGAAGAAGTGGTGAAAAAACACGGTTTGAAGCCGGAAAGCTATTTTATTGCTAATAGTTCGAGTGTCGCGGAAGAAAAAGCATTTGAATTATTGCGTTATAACTCAGAAAAAATTGCGATTGTTTGCGCATCGGACCGAATTGCGATTGGTGTCGTTCGGGCTGCCGCTGCATTTGGTCGCCGTTTTGGTGAAAATATTGCTGTAACAGGGTTTGACGGTGTTTTCTTAGATAGAATTTCATCGCCCAAAATTACTACTGTTCGTTCTCCGGTCGTTGAAATGGGAGAAGAACTCGCGAAGATGTTACTTGCGAAAATTAATGATCATGGAAAGCCTCAAGGAAACCTATTATTTACTCCTGAATTACTGATACGAGCCTCTACAACTGGAAAAGAAGAGTAATAAAAACGCTAGGAATCTTTATTCCTAGCGTCTTTTTTATTTGAGTAAAATCGGTAAAAATGCAATAAAATCAAAGATGAAGTGAACGATAAAAGTAACCCAAATCGAGTTTGTTTTCTTAAATAAGTAGTTCAAAATGAGTCTTGCTGGTGCCAACGTAACGATACATTGTAGGAAATTAAAATCATAGGAAGTCAAGTGCCACGTTGCAAAAAGTAACGCGCAGAGCAAGGAAGCTTGCCAAAATTTCCAGTTCCATTTTTTCCAAGCGGCGTATAGCAAGCTAATAGATAGCAATTCTTCGCCGAGTAGCATAAATGGAATACTTGTAAAAACGTAAGACCATGTAAGAACACTGTTGATACCATTTTCAGTAGTACTACCTGCGAAGTAAGCCCAGGCAATGTTGAAAATAGAGCTGATAATAATTAATGCAGGAGCACCAATAAGTATCCATTTGAAACTAAAATGTTTAAACCAATCGAGGAATTCTGCTTTCAATATGATAAAAGCGATAACCCCCATACATAGGGCATTAAAAAAAGCACCTATAAATTCTAACACTCCAATATTGGAAATGATGTGTGGCAAAAGAAGAAAAAGAACACCAATAATGATTGCGCTGGAAAATAACCAATACCCTTGTTTTCTATAGCTTAAAGTATTTTCCATTTTATCCTCCTTTTAGACCAGTTTTAAGAGCATTTCAGTAGTCCATGAGTTATTATAGCTCTTTACTTTAAATCAGTAAAGTTACTAATTTGTCATATTGGAGCACGGGAATCGACGGGGTTATCTTTGCTAGTTAAAAAATCTTGTTACCGTTAACGAGCGAGAAAAGGTTGCAAACGCTTTAATGGAAATGCTAATTTGAAATAGAACGAAAGGTGATATAGGAGGAGAAAAAATGGAAAAAGCAGGGATTTATCATCAACCAGCGAGTAGCTATGCTTATAGTTATGACGCGAAAACACTACATATTCGGATTAGAACGAAACGCTTGGATATTAGCGAGGTTACTCTAATTGCGGCCGACCCTTACTTATGGAACGACGGAAAATGGCAAAGTGAATCTTATACGATGCGCAAAATCGCAGAAACAGAAGAGCATGATTATTGGTTTTTTGCAATTACACCAGAGCACAGACGTCTGCAATATGGCTTTTTGTTAACGGATACAGAGGGAGAAACAACCTTTTACGGCGGACGTGGCTTTTTTGAGCCGACTGAAGCAAATTTAGATACGATGGATTATTATTTTAAATTTCCTTTTATACATGCAGTGGATACTTTTGAAGCGCCTGAATGGGTAGGGCAAACAATTTGGTATCAAATTTTCCCAGAACGTTTTGCGAATGGCAATCCGGAAATTTCACCAGAGAATGCGTTGCCGTGGGGAAGTAAAGATCCGAGCACGACAGACTTTTTCGGTGGAGATATTGAAGGAATTATCCAGCATTTAGATTATTTAGCGGAGCTTGGCATTAATGGGGTTTATTTGACGCCTGTGTTTGAAGCGCCGACTAATCATAAATATGATACGGTTGATTATAAAAAAATTGATCCGCATTTTGGTGATAAAGAGACTTTTAGAAAATTGGTTCAAGAAGCGCATAAACGTGGCATTCGGATTATGTTAGATGCAGTATTTAACCACATTGGCGATACTTCCGCAGAGTGGCAAGATGTTGTTCTAAACGAAGAAAAATCAGCGTATCGCGATTGGTTCCATATTCATAGTTTCCCTGTTCGTCAAAATGAAAATGGCAATATCGAAGGAGAACCAACGCTTTCCTATGATACGTTTGCTTTCACGACTCATATGCCGAAATTAAATACAGCTAACCCGGAAGTACAAAAGTATCTTCTTGATATTGCAACTTACTGGATTCGTGAATTTGACATTGATGGCTGGCGATTAGACGTTGCTAATGAAGTCGATCACGCTTTTTGGAAAGAGTTTAAGAAGGCGGTTCAAGCGGAAAAAGAAGATATTTACATTCTTGGTGAAATTTGGCATGATTCGTGGATTTGGCTGCTTGGCGATGAATTCCATGCGGTGATGAACTATCCATTTACGCAAACCATTATCGAGAACTTTATTGAAGAAAAAATTACGCCGGAACAAATGGTTTCCGGTATTAATGAGCAATATATGCGCTATCCAAATCAAGTGAATGAAGTGATGTTTAACATGCTTGATAGCCATGATACGGCGCGCATTTTAACACGTGCTAATAATGATGAAGATAAAGTGAAACAGGCGCTTGCCTTCATGTTCGCGCACACTGGTTCGCCGTGTATTTATTACGGCACAGAAATCGGAATGGACGGCGGAAATGACCCGGGTTGCCGTAAATGTATGGAGTGGGACGAAGCAAAACAAAATCAAGCTATGCTAGCGTTTACGAAACAACTGATTGCGCTTCGAAAAGACAATCAAGCAATTATCACATCCGGTGAATTAACTTGGCTAGGGGCAAGCAGTGAAACAGGCATTACTGCATTTACAAAAGAGCTAAATGGCGAAAAACTACATTTCCTTTTCAATCAAGCAAATGAAGAGAAAGATTTCACAATATCATTTAAAAACGCAGCGACGGATATTTGGAATAATCATGCTGTATCGGATAACCTTACTATCCCGGCAAAAGGATTTCTTGTTATTAAAGAAAACAGCTAAATCAATAGCGTAAAGGGATTTTTCACATGTTTACTGAGAAAATGTTGTTATCGGTAACATGTGAAATCCTCTTGTAAACGCTTTCGGAATCAGCATATAATAAATGCATAGGTTAACCTAATTCACAAACTTTAAAAAGAATTGAAAAAAGATGGGGACTTGGAAAATCAGACAGTAATGAGCGACTTTTTTCATAAAGAGGAGGAAAAGTAAATGAAGCGTTTCAAAAAAGTGGGAATAGTTTCGGCGGTTTTAGTAATGGCTTTAAGCTTGGCAGCATGTGGTGGCGGAAAAGATACTAGCAAATCGGGCTCATCTGATGAAAAGACATTAACGGTTTCTGTTGACGCAGGTTACAAAGACTACGTGAACAAAATAAAAGGTGATTTTGAAAAAGACAATGACGTGAAAGTAAAAGTAGTCGAAAAAGACATGTTTGAAACGTTAGAAGCACTTCCACTTGATGGTCCAGCTGGAACTGCACCAGACGTAATGATGTCTGCATTTGATAGAATCGGAAGCCTAGGTCAACAAGGACATTTGGCGGAAGTTAAACTTGGTAATAAAGACGATTACGATGAAAAAGACCAAAAACAAGTAACCATTGATGATAAAATTTACGGTGCTCCAGCAATTATTGAAACATTAGTTCTTTACTATAATAAAGATTTACTCGACAAAGCCCCAGCAACTTTTAAAGATTTAGAAACACTTTCCAAAGATTCTCGTTTTGCCTTCACTTCTGAAAAAGGAAAAAATACTGGTTTCTTAGCAAAATGGACTGATTTCTACTTCTCTTACGGACTTCTTGCAGGATACGGTGGTTATGTATTCGGCGATGAAGGTACAAATCCAAAAGACATCGGTTTAAACAATAAAGGTTCGGTTGAAGGAATTACTTATGCAACAAAATGGTTCCAAGATGTATGGCCAAAAGGTATGCAAGATAATAAGAGTGCAGATGACTTTATCCAAGATCAATTTGTTAAAGGTAAAGCAGCAGCAATTCTAGGCGGCCCTTGGTCAGCAGCAAACTACAAAGAAGCAAAAATTAATTACGGCGTAGCAAAAATCCCAACACTTGATAACGGTAAAGAGTATTCTCCATTTGCAGGCGGTAAAGGTTGGGTTGTAAGTAACTATTCTAAAAACAAAGATGTAGCGCAAAAATGGTTGGATTATGTGACTGACCAAAAAAATCAAGAAACTTTATATGATATGACAAATGAAGTACCAGCTAACTTAAAAGCACGCGATACAGCAAAATCGAAAAATGATGAATTAACTAATGCAGTTATCGAACAATACAAAAATGCACAACCAATGCCAAATATTCCTGAAATGTCGGAAGTTTGGACTGGCGCTGAAAACTTAATGTTTGATGCAGCTTCTGGTTCGAAAACACCGCAACAATCAGCGGATGATGCAGTAAAAGTAATTGAAGACAATGTAACGCAAAAATATACTAAATAATCATGAGTTGGCGGGGCAAAGATAGCGCGCTCCGCCAATTTTTTTCAACTTAGTTAGTGAATCTATATCTAGAATTGAGGGTAACAAAATGAAACTAGAACAAAAACAAATTAAAAATGTTCGTCAAGCGACTTTGTTATCAATCATTCCGGGACTTGGTCAATTTTATAATAAGCAAAATTTTAAAGGGATTGTTTTTTTCGCACTATTTGCTTTGTTTATCATAGAATTTTTTGCAGTTGGGCTGAACGCACTTATTGGCCTCGTGACACTTGGATCTGTGCCAGGTGTGGACCATTCCTTATTCTTAATGATTGAGGGTACTTTACAATTAATTGTGACATTACTATTTATAGGCTTTTGGTTTATAAATATTTTCGATGCAAGACGCGTGGCTATGCAGTGGAACCTCGGTGAAACTGTCAATCGTTCCGCAATTGCTATTATAAAAAATATGCTCGACAAAGGTTTCCCGTACTTACTTACGCTACCCGCTTACCTAGTGATGACTTTTGTTATTATTTTCCCAGTTCTTGTAACGCTTTTCATGGCATTTACGAACTATGATTTTTACCATATCCCGCCAGCGAACTTAATTGACTGGGTTGGATTTAAGAACTTCTTTAATATTTTCTTCCTAAGTTCGTATCGCGACACATTCCTAAGTGTATTTTCGTGGACGCTCGTTTGGACGATCTGTGCGACTTCTTTACAAATTGTTGTTGGGGTATTCACAGCGATTGTTGCGAACCAAAGCTTTATTAAAGGGAAACGTCTCTTTGGGGTAGTTTTCTTACTTCCTTGGGCGGTACCAGCTTTTATTACGATTATGAGTTTTTCGAATATGTTTAATGATAGTATCGGAGCGATTAATTCGCAAGTTATCCCGCTACTAAACCATTTGCCATTCGTTGATATCAATGCGATTGCTTGGAAAACAGATCCTTTCTGGACAAAAGTGGCGCTGATTGGTATCCAAGGTTGGCTTGGGTTCCCGTATATTTACGTTATGGTTACAGGGGTACTTCAAGCGATTCCTGGTGAGCTTTATGAAGCAGCTAGAATTGACGGAGCAAGCGCGATTCAACGTTTCCGTAAAATTACGCTGCCGATGATTTTATTCGTAACAGCGCCCGTATTTATTACGCAATATACATTTAACTTCAATAACTTTTCAATTATTTACTTATTCAATGAAGGTGGTCCCGGAAGTGTCGGAGCAGGCGCAGGATCAACCGATATCTTAATTTCATGGATTTACAAATTAACAACAGGTACTTCGCCACAATACGCTGTAGCTGCTGCTGTGACGTTACTTATTTCAATTATCGTGATTACCGTCTCGATGATTGCCTTTAAGAAAACGAATGCCTTTGGGAACGAGGAGATGATGTAAATGAGAGACTTTATGAAAGATCAGCGGACAACAAAGTTTTTAACACAGTTTTTCACGTATTTATTTTTAACCGTGCTTACGATTATTATTTTGTATCCGATTCTAATAACTGCATCTTCGGCCTTCAAACCAGGGAACATCGCGGCATTTACGCTTGAGTGGTCGGATAGCTGGACGCTGAATAACTTTACAAGATTATTTAATGAAACATTATACCTTGATTGGTACAAAAATACGCTAATTATCGCAGTTGTAACGATGATTATGCAAGTAACGATTGTGACGCTAGCCGGTTATACATATAGCCGTTACCGTTTCAAAGGTCGTAAAAATAGCTTAGTGTTCTTCTTGATTATTCAAATGGTGCCAACAATGGCCGCGCTAACAGCTTTCTACGTGTTAGCAATGCTACTAGGCGCGCTTGACCAATATTGGTTCTTAACATTAATTTATATCGGCGGCGGGATTCCAATGAACACATGGCTGATGAAGGGCTACTTCGATACCGTGCCACGTGATCTTGATGAATCCGCCAAACTCGACGGCGCAGGGCACTTCCGGATTTTTGCGCAAATCATTTTACCACTTGTAAGACCGATGATTGCCGTTCAAGCTCTCTGGGCATTCATGGGACCATTCGGTGACTTCTTACTTGCAAAATTCCTACTGAGAACGCCAGAAAACTTAACAATCGCGGTTGGTCTTCAAACCTTTATCGCCAACCCTCAACAACAAAAAGTAGCCTTATTCGCAGCGGGCGCAATCTTAGCCGCGCTACCAATTTGTTTACTGTTCTTCTTCTTACAAAAGAATTTTGTTTCCGGCCTAACTGCTGGTGGAACAAAAGGATAATTGATTTTTAAAAAGGCTGTGATATCAATGAAAAAAGTTCCGTTTATCATTCAATATGTAAAAAGTACACTTGGACCAACGGCAATTTTCGAAGGTCGGAAAGTACTGAAATTCTGGCAAATGGTCATCGTGTTTATTTTCTTAAATGCGCTGCTGTTACTACCTGTTTCGGCGCACTTTGCTAACCAGTCGAGCTTTGATTTACCAAGTTTAATGCCGAAAATGGCAGAGCTTAGTACGGATCAATTGGCGGCTGAGGTCGGCGGACTGACGCTTGAAAATGGCGAGCTAACTAATAAAAATGCGCATATCGTCGAAAAATCAGCAAATGGTGTGGCTGGCGTGAATTTAACGCAAGCAGAACTGGCTGGAGCGAAGAATGTGATTAACATCAAAGACCGAGAAATGACGCTAACAGATGCGAGTGGCTACAATTTCGAAGTGAGCTATCCGAAAAACGCGACGTTAAGCGAAATTACGTCCGGGGAATCGCTTATTAATTGGGTTTCAGCGCAGTGGTACTTAGAAAACCAAGCGTTTGTTTTCTTATCGATGGTGCTGATGATTGGCTCGATTGTTTTTGTTAGTTCGCTAATGTTAGCTGTGTTCACGACACTTTTCATTTGGATGACAAAACGGAGCAGTTTTTCAAGCATTGCTTCTTTTAAAGAATCATTTAATTTAACGCTAAATGCACTAGGAATTCCAGTGGTTGCAGCTTGTATTATCGGCTTTATCTACTTTGATATTACCGTTATTATGGCTGTAGAGTCGCTCGGAATGGTGTTAATGATAGCATGGACATTTTTGAAAACAAGATTTTATAAGACTAGTGAAAAAAGTATGGCTGCTAGTCGCTAATTAGGAGGTTTTAGTATGGCACAGAAGCAATTATTTGAAATCGAACCATGGACATTACGGACAACCAAACTAGATAAAGAAAATAAACGTTTGCAAGAAAGCCTAACTTCACTCGGTAATGGATACATGGGGATGCGCGGGAATTTTGAAGAAGGATACTCCGGCGACGGCCATATTGGAACTTATTATGCAGGCGTGTGGTTTCCCGATAAAACACGCGTTGGTTGGTGGAAAAATGGCTATCCAGATTATTTTGGTAAAGTCATCAACGGCCTTAATTTTATCGGAATTGAAGTACGTCTTGACGGTGAAAAGCTCGATTTATTTGTAGATGAAGTAAGCGATTTTGAACTTGTGTTAGATATGGAAAAAGGCGTTTTAAGACGACAATTCACGGTCGTTAAAAATAATAAAACCTTCCAGATTTCAGCGGAACGTTTCCTAAGTGTTGCAACGAAAGAACTGGCGGTTATTCGCTACCACGTGAAAGCGCTAAGCTCAGCAAAAGTGGAATTAACGTCCACTTTAAACGGTAACGTCCAAAATGAAGATGCCAACTATGAGGAAATGTTCTGGCAAGAAGTCGAAAAAGCGGCATCAAAAAATCACGGCTCACTTGTAACGAAAACAATTCCGAATAACTTCGGCACGCCACGCTTCACCGTTTCTGCAGTAATGGAAAATAAGACCAATGCGGTAAACGAAACAAACCAAACAAAGGATCTTTACGCCGAAAACTATTATCAATTTGATTTACAAGCAAATGAGGTAGCGCAAATCGAAAAACGGGTGGTCATCACTACTTCTCGTGATTTTGAAGAAGCGGAAATTTTACCAGCGGGGGAAGAAATTTTAAAAAGCTTGGAAACCATGTCTTACGAAGAGCTGTTAGCCGCACATGTAGCAGGATGGCGCGAACGCTGGGATAAAGCTGATGTCGAAATAACGGGTGACGATTCCGCGCAACAAGGTATTCGTTTTAACATTTTCCAATTATTTGCGACTTACTACGGCGAAGATGCTAGATTAAACATTGGTCCGAAAGGCTTCACTGGAGAGAAATATGGCGGCGCGACATACTGGGATACCGAAGCGTTCGCACTTCCAATGTATTTATCGCTAACGGACAAATCTGTCAGCCATAACTTGCTCAAATATCGCCATGATCAATTAGACGGTGCCAAAATCAACGCACAAAAAATTGGCTTAGGTGGCGCACTTTACCCAATGGTCACTTTTACCGGAGTCGAGTGTCATAATGAGTGGGAAATTACTTTTGAAGAAATCCACCGTAATGGCGCGATTGCCTATGCGATTTACAACTATACTAACTACACTGGCGATGACTCGTATTTAAAAACAGATGGTATTGAAGTATTAACCGAAATTACTCGTTTCTGGGCTGACCGCGTGCATTTATCCGATCGCCTTGATAAATACATGATTCACGGTGTTACTGGACCAAATGAATACGATAATAACGTTAGCAATAACTGGTATACAAACTATATCGCGGCTTGGACAATTCGATATACGCTAGAAAACTTGGATGGAGAAGCGAAAAAACGTTTAGGCGTGACCGAATATGAAGTTGCTAAATGGGAAGATATCGAGCATAGAATGTATTATCCTTTTGACGAAAAATGGCAGATTTTTGTACAACACGATACCTTTTTAGATAAAGAGTTACGTTCGACGGATACACTAAAATCAGAAGATATGCCAATCAATCAAAACTGGTCGTGGGATAAAATTTTACGTTCTTGCTTCATTAAACAAGCCGATGTACTTCAAGGTTTATATTTGTTCTATGATGACTTTGACTTTGACACAAAACAACGCAACTTCGAATTTTATGAGCCATTAACGGTACATGAATCTAGTTTATCGCCAGCTGTGCATGCAGTGTTAGCGGCGGAACTTGGTAAATATGATAAAGCAGTAGAACTGTATCAGCGGACAGCGCGACTGGATCTTGATAATATCAACAATGACACAGACGATGGCTTGCACATTACCTCCATGGCCGGAAGCTGGCTATCCATTGTCCAAGGCTTTGCTGGGATGCGCGTAACAGCGGGCGAGTTAAGCTTTGCGCCATTTTTACCAACAGGCTGGGACAATTATCGTTTCAAAATTAACTTCCGCGATCGCTTATTAGAAGTAAAAGTAGAAGTCGGACAAGTGACTGTAAAATTATGTCACGGAGAGCCAATTGATTTAGAAATGTATAAGAAAAAATATTTGCTAGAAACGGCTGTAACAGTAGAAATTTAACGACAATAGAACTTGTTGGAAACGATAACAATCGTTTTCAACAAGTTTTTTCTTTAACAAATCTT
The DNA here is from genome assembly GCF_014227425.1 of Listeria marthii. Taxonomy (NCBI): domain Bacteria; kingdom Bacillati; phylum Bacillota; class Bacilli; order Caryophanales; family Listeriaceae; genus Listeria; species Listeria marthii. The sequence goes on along the minus strand of NZ_JAASWB010000001.1, from coordinate 327,890 downwards.
TCTAATTTTTGGCGGGATGATTGCTTTTTCCGCCTGCACTCTTATGCTATAATAAAGAAAGTGAACCATGTGATCATAAATGGTTTACAAGAGGCACGGAGGTGAAGTGATGGATTTTTCCAATATGTCGATATTGCATTATCTAGCAAATATTGTAGATATTCTTGTCGTATGGTTTGTAATTTATAAAGTGATCATGTTAATCCGAGGTACAAAAGCAGTACAATTATTAAAAGGCATTTTTATTATCATTGCAGTCAAACTATTAAGCGGATTTTTTGGTCTCCAAACAGTTGAATGGATTACGGATCAGATGCTTACTTGGGGATTCCTTGCAATTATAATTATCTTCCAACCGGAATTGCGCCGTGCTTTAGAAACGCTTGGACGAGGCAATATTTTTACTCGTTACGGATCAAGAATCGAGCGCGAACAGCACCACTTAATTGAGTCTATCGAAAAATCTACCCAGTACATGGCGAAACGTCGTATTGGCGCATTGATTTCAGTAGCACGCGACACTGGGATGGATGATTATATTGAAACAGGTATTCCGCTAAATGCAAAAATTTCTTCTCAATTATTAATTAATATCTTTATTCCTAATACACCGCTTCATGATGGAGCTGTTATCATTAAAGGAAACGAAATTGCATCGGCAGCAAGTTATTTACCACTTTCAGATAGCCCGTTCTTATCCAAAGAACTTGGAACGCGTCACCGGGCTGCACTTGGAATTAGTGAAGTGACAGACAGTATTACCATCGTAGTTTCCGAAGAGACAGGCGGAATTTCCCTTACTAAAGGTGGAGAACTTTTCCGTGATGTTTCAGAAGAAGAGTTACATAAAATTCTTCTTAAAGAGTTAGTCACAGTAACTGCAAAGAAACCTTCTATCTTTTCTAAATGGAAAGGAGGCAAAAGCGAATGATGGATCGAATTTTAAATAATAAATGGTCGATTCGGATTATAGCCCTAATACTTGCAGCCATCCTTTTTACATCGGTGAACGCTAATAACAATAATGCCACGTCCTTTTCGACAACTGCTTCGAGTGATTCAGAAGTCATTGAGAACGTGCCTGTCAAAGTATATTATGATAAAACTAATTTATACATTTCAGGAATTCCAGAAACCGTGACCGTTACGCTTTCTGGCCCGCGTAGTATTGTTCAATCTGCCAAAGCGCAGCAAGACTTTACCGTTTACGCAGATTTGAAAAATGCATCGATTGGGACACAAGAAGTAAAACTACAAGTAAAAGATGTATCTGACCGCTTGAAAGTAAAAGTGAATCCTGCGACAGTGACAGTAAACGTACAAGAAAAAGTAACGAAAAAATTCTCTGTAGATGTAGAACTAAGTAAATCTGTTGTTGCAGACGGATACCAAGCTGGAACACCAATAATCGACCCTAAAAAAGTCTCCATTACTGGTGCCAAAGATACGATTGAACAAATCGCTTACGTCAAAGCAACACTCGAAAATGATGGTAAGCATAAATCGGAATTTACCGATAAAGCAACCGTCTCTGTTTTTGACAGTAATTTGAATAAGCTAGACGTGGAGGTAAATCCACAAGAAGTAGAAGTAACCGTCCCAGTTGAAAAAGTTGGGAAGTCGGTTCCAGTGAAAATCAAGCAAGAAGGCACGCCAGAAAATGATATTGAAATTTCCAGCATGACACCAGATAAGTCAGAAGTAGTTGTCGTTGGTGACGATGCGGTCCTTGAAAAAATCAAAGAAATCGAAATTCCAATTGATGTTTCTAAAATAAAAGCAGATACCGTCAAAGAGGTGACTGTTCCTGTTCCAACCGGCGCGAAATCAGTCCAACCGACGACGATTGAGGTGAAGATTAAGACCGTAAAAAAGTCTGAAGCAAATAATACCACCTCAGAGAACAATCAAGGTACAGATACAAGCGATGAAAATACAGATGATAATAGCACGAAAATTTCCAAGTCGTTTTCTAATATGCAAGTATATATGAGCGGATTGAAAAATACGTTCGATGCCCAGATGATTACGCCTGCGAATGGAAAAGTTTCTGTAACTATCACTGGAGAGAAGAAAACAGTCGATGGAATTGCAGCGAAAGATCTAAGTGTTATTGCCAACTTAAGCAAAAGCAAAGCAGGAAATTATAGCATACCGCTAGAGTTGAATGGTTTGCCAGATAATGTCGCTTATGTAATTAATCCTAGAAGAGCAGATTTCATCATTACAGACAAAGAAGCATCAATTCAAGTACCTTCCAAAAAAACATAAACATAAGGAGTGTGGGGCGTATGTCTCATACTCCTCCTTTTTTACAAAAGCTTTTAATACATAAAAGTGAGTGATAGCAACGTTTTAACGTAGAGGGATGAAATTTTCTCTCAAAAAAGGTATAATAACAGATGTATGGTTGAGAGTGAACAAAAATAGAACCAGCATTTGAAAAGTAACTACGAAACGACAAACAAAAATCATTTAGATAATGAATGACTCAGAAGGAGAGTAATGAAATGGGTAAATATTTTGGTACGGATGGAGTTAGAGGTGTAGCAAACTCTGAATTAACACCAGAACTTGCATTCAGATTAGGTCGTATGGGTGGGTATGTTTTAACTCGTCACGTTGGTGAACATCCACGTGTGCTTGTTGCACGTGATACACGTATATCCGGAGAAATGCTTGAATCCGCTTTAATCGCAGGACTTGTTTCTGTAGGAATTGAAGTAATGCGTTTAGGTGTTATTTCCACTCCAGGTGTAGCTTATTTAACAAAAGCGCAAGGAGCTTCTGCCAGCGTAATGATTTCTGCCAGCCATAATCCGGTTGATGATAATGGTATTAAATTCTTTGGTTCTGATGGCTTTAAACTATCAGACGATCAAGAAGAAGAAATTGAACAACTTCTTGATACACCAGAAGATACATTACCACGTCCAAGCGGTGAAGGTCTAGGAACCGTGAGCGATTATTTTGAAGGTAAACAAAAATATATTCAGTACTTAAAACAAACAATTGAAAATGATTTTAATGGTTATCATATTGCATTAGATTGTGCTAACGGAGCAACTTCTGGCCTAGCGACACATTTATTTGCTGATTTAGATGCCGATATTAGTTCAATGGGAGCTTCTCCTAATGGTCTAAATATCAATGACGGCGTTGGTTCTACTCACCCAGAAACATTAGCTGCATTCGTCCTAGATAAAAAAGCAGACGTTGGTTTGGCTTTTGATGGCGACGGCGACCGTGTTATTGCGATTGACGAACTTGGCCAAATTGTTGATGGCGATAAAATTATGTTCATTTGCGCGAAATACATGCGTGAACAAGGTTTATTAAATAACAACACTATTGTATCAACGGTTATGAGTAACTTAGGCTTTTACAAAGGCTTAAAAGAACTTGCAATTGAAGACGTACAAACGGCCGTTGGTGACCGTTATGTAGTAGAAGCAATGCGTGAAGGTAATTATAACCTTGGCGGCGAACAATCCGGTCATATTATTTTCTTAGATCATAATACAACAGGTGACGGACTTCTTTCCGGAATCCAATTAATCAACGTAATGAAAGCAACTGGCAAAAAATTATCTGAACTTGCGGCTGAAATGAAAACTTTCCCGCAAAAATTAGAAAACATCCGTGTAAGTGATAAAAATCATGTAACGGATAATCCAAAAGTAAGTAAAGTAATTGGTGAAGTAGAAGCGGAAATGGCTGGAAATGGTCGAGTTCTTGTTCGCCCATCTGGTACAGAACCACTAGTACGAGTAATGGTAGAGGCTGCTTCCCAAGAAGAAACAGACGAATATTGTGAACGTATTTCAGCGGTTGTTCGTTCAGAAATGGCACTTAACGATTAAAACAACAAACAAAAAATCCTGATGATCAACGTCATCAGGATTTTATTTCTTTTGTTAGTATAATTTGATCAAGACAAGCGATACCATTTTCGATAATGGTTTGATCAGGATAATGCTCAACGAAATAATTTGGCACAATCTGCTGCATCCGAAAGCCGTTTTTTTGATAAAAGGCAAGTTGGTCAATGCTGGAATTTCCCGTTTTAACGATGATTTCTGCAAAATGGTTATGAACCGCATAATCAACCGCTTTTTCGAGTAATTGTTTGCCAATGCCTTGGTTGCGGTATTCAGAAGAAACAGCAATATTCATGATTTCGAGTTGCTGTTCATTTAGTGGTAATAAACAAACGATGCCGATGATGTTATCAGCGTGTACTAATTGGAACACGTGAGACTTGTCGAAGTATGTCGCAATTTGTTTTGCGCTAGGATCAGCCTCTAACAATAGATGTAGCGGGACTGGTTGGCTTTTATCCCAGATGGTCCAGTTCATTTTTATCACCTCATTGTTAGGGTAACATGGTAAGACATAAATAGGAAGGGAAGTGGGCAAATTGCCTAGTAAATGGAGAGGAATATGTGGTAGTTTGCTGGTGGCACTTGGCGTCACGCAGCTATATAGTTTTACAAGTGCGGTTATTGGTTACTTTACTGCAGAAGAAAATAGTTTTGTATTTGTATGGAATTATTGGATGTTATTATTATTTGGTTTAGGACTTTTTATTGTTGGTTTTATTTTTATGAGAAAAGAAAGCTTTCGTGTCATTAGTATAGTTTTAGTGGCTTGCTTTGTTTTATTCCAAGCCTTTTCGGTTTATTATTATCAGCTGCGAATCTTAGCGAAATTAGAGTACGCGCAGCCGTTTGAATGGTCTGGGACGTTATTATGTATAGCAGGCGTCTTGGTGTTGATTGCACTTCTTGTTGGACCTAAGTTTCAAGCGAAAGAAGTAACAACCGATCAAGCCTGGAAAACGAAATGGCGCTATGCTGCAGGATTTTTCTCGCTTCTTGGTGCAGTGACTTCGATTTATGCTGCGATAACAATTTTTAAACAACTGCATTCGGATAATATTAAAGAAGGCTATTTATTTACAACGGCATTAGATGGCTACTTTGCTTGTTTTATGGCAGTAGTATTTCTACTTGTAACTGTACTTGCTTGGCGTAAAGTTTCATACCTACTTATCGGTGTGTTAATGGGTGCGGCATTTATCTTACTTACCAATTATTTGTCGGTAAATAGTTGGATTGATTTTGCCAAAGAAAATTTAGCGATTACTTTTGGTAGCAATGAACGACAAGTGTTTGGTATGCAGTTTCTAATGGGGGCATCTGCTTTTATCTCAAGCATCTTTGCCTACATTGCGAAAAAATAAGAAAAACCCTCTAATTTAGAGGGTTCTTTTTTTTATTGTTTTTTACCGAATACGATATTTGTATAACTATTTAAAGTAACGAAATAGTATATGATATACATAAGTGTGTAAATTCCAGTGGAAATAATAACTGGTAAAGTGAGATTTAATTCTAACATGTGCGATAAGCCGAGTAGTGCGAAACTGCTGTGAGCAATACCGATAACTAGCGGAATTAAGAAAACGACTAGTAATTGTTTTGCAAGAATTTTTCGGATGTCTTTACGCGTAAGACCGATTTTTTTCAAGATATCGAATGTGCCGATATCGTTGTAAGCTTCTGTTAGCTGTTTGAAGTAAATAATACTTCCGGTTGCTGCTAAGAAAACAAAGCCGATGAACATACCGATGAAGAGTAGTACACCTGTCACTGTGATGATTTGTTGATAGGTACTAGTATAAGATGTGAAATCTGTATCTTTTGGAATGACAGAACGCATTTTCTTATCTAAGGCTTGTGCTTGCTTTGGATCTTTAATCAAGATAGATTCAACACCATGTGCCTTGATAGTTGAATCTGCCGCTATTTGTTTGACTTGGCTATCTGGAAGAACGAGCAATCCAGGCACAGTGCTGATTGGTGAGTTTTGGACGACAGATTTAATTTCAACTGTTGGTTTATTTGAGGAAGCAAGTGTATATTTTTCACCAATCATTTCTTTTTGCGCTTCTTCATTGTAGGTAATTGATAACACCATTTGCGCTTCATTTTCTTTTAGTTTTACTGCATTTTCTGGTTCACCTTGACCTTTAACTAGCCCATTGTAATCTGACTCAGAAATAACAGGGAAACCTTCATTTATATCATACTCGGCAAAGTCTGGACGATTACCTTCTGCTTTAACGATATAGTAGTTACTTTCTTGTTTAAACTCTACTGGGTGATCTGGGTCACTTTCAGCTGTTTCGAGAATTTTTTTGTTCGTTTCACTATTGTTAGGAACGACATATTCAAAACTAGACGGAGCAGCGGTATTAGCAGAGTTATTTGCTTGATAGTAAATACTGCTTATCGTACCTATAGCAGAAAGCGTTGTTGCGCTTAGAATAGAAATAATAATGAGCGTTTTCGCATTAGATGAAATTCTAAACGTTAATTGTGAGGTAGAAATAATATTGCTACCTTTATAGAAAATTCGTTTGTTATTTCTAAGTTTATTAAGCAAGTACGGCAAGAAGAAGGTAATGAAAAGGGCAGTACCAATAATTACCGAAGCTAAAATAACCAATGCGCCGATAGAAAAACCAAGTTGTGCCCAAATCGAACCTTTGGAATCAAGTGGCTGTCCAGCAATCAGGTAGCCAAGGCCGATTAATACGACGGAAAGTAGCGCCAAAATAAAAGAAGGTTTTGGGCTTTTTTCGCGTTTTGCTTCAGAATGGAACAAATCAAGCAAAGTCGTGCGGTAAATAATTCGGTAACCCGAAAAAGAGGTAAAGAGCGTGATGATGATAAAGACAATACTTGTTTGAACGACAGCACCCCACGAAAAGGCAAAGCCACCAATATTTTCGATGTTGATAAGGTTAAGTAAAATTGTTACAAAAATTTTGGAAAGTAGTGTGCCGGCAAGAATACCAATGATTAATGCACCAAGTCCCATAATGAAATTTTCATAAAATAACATGCGGCCAATTTCTTTTTTACGAAGGCCGAGTAAAGAGTATAGTCCGATTTCCTTTTTCCGTTTTCGGGTGAAGAAGTTGTTGGAATAAAGGATAAAAATCGCTACAAAAATAAGTAAAATGACGGACGAACTTGAGAAAGCGGTCGATAGTTTGGATGATTGGTCAATTCTCGCGACAACTGCTGGATCTTTAGAAAGTACAAGGAAAGTGAAGTAAATCATGATACTAAAAATCATTGACGCAAAGTATAGAAAGTAGTGGACGAAATTATGGCGAATATTTTTCTTGGCTAAATCAAATAACGTCATCTGTGTCGCCCCCCAGTTTTGCAAGGACATCTAGAATTTTTTGGAAGAACTCCTTACGCGTTTTGCTACCACGATAAATCTCCGTATATAATTCCCCATCTTTGATAAATAAAATTCGCTTACAAAAACTTGCGGCAAAGGCATCGTGCGTTACCATCATGATAGTCGCCTTATCTTGTTCATTTAAATCACGTAAGCTTTCTAGTAAGTTTGTTGCGGATTTGGAATCAAGTGCACCAGTTGGCTCATCGGCAAAAATTAAACTTGGTGAAGTAATGATTGCTCGAGATGCAGCCGTACGTTGCTTTTGACCTCCTGAAATTTCACTTGGGTATTTATCCAGAATATCTGTAATCCCAAATTTAGTACTAATTGTTGCTAACTTTTCTTCCATTTCTTTAACCGGGCGTTTGGCTAGTGCAAGTGGAAGGATAATATTTTCACGAATCGTTAGTGTATCTAGTAAGTTGTAGTCTTGGAAAATAAAACCTAGTTTATCACGGCGGAAAGTAGACATTTGTTGTTCATTCATGTTTTCAAGTTCTTGTCCGGAAATTCTAATCTCACCAGAAGTTGGCTTATCAATAGTAGATAAGACATTTAAAAGTGTAGATTTACCAGCACCAGAAGGACCCATAATTCCTGTGAATTCGCCTTCTTTAATATCAATACTGATATTTTCTAGCGCTGTGTAGACATTTCCTTTACTGCCATATATTTTTCTCACATTTTTTGCTTGTAAAACTGTCTCCATTATTTTCTCTCCTTATAAAACTAGATTCGTTACTATCTACCATTCTAACGTCTATAAAGAGCCGGTTCCATCGCATCAAATGACAATTGTATTGAATATCCTTACAAAAATGTTAGTTTTATGAAGTAAAAAAACCGAAATCTATACAAACAAATCTTTAAAATAGATTTATTTACTAGAATTTCGGTTTGGATTTATTAGATGGTAAACAATTTGGAGAGGTTTTCGGATGGTAATAGGTTTCCAATGAAGAAGGAGCCAAATTCTGCATAACGAGCACTCGCTTCATCAAAGCGCATTTCTGTTACGATGCGTTTAAACTCAAGTGCATCATCTGAAAATAACGTAACGCCCCATTCGTAATCGTCAAAGCCGATAGAACCACCAATGATTTGTTGTACTTTTCCAGCATAGCTTCTGCCAATCAGGCCGTGGTCGCGAATCAGTTGTTGGCGTTCTTCCATTGGAAGCATGTACCAGTTATCAGCACCATCGCGTTTTTTACTCATAGGGTAGAAACAAATATGCTTTTTAGGTGGGAGCGCTGGGTAAAGCCTCGCGCGAACACCTTTGTTTTGATAAGGATCTTCGCCACCAGCCATATGGGACGCAAGATAGTTACTTAATTCCACTACAGATATATAGGAATAAGTCGGTAATAAGTAGTCAGCAATCGCTAATTTATTAAAACGATTTTCGACTTCATTTAAAGTTTCTAAGGAATCACGTAAAGTGAAGAATACTAAATCTGCTTTCTGACCAAGGATGCTATAAATGGTATGTTCGCCTTCACCGATATTTTTAGTAATTTCCATATCACTTAAAAAATGACTTAGCTCATTTAACATAAGTTCTTGATTAGCTGGATTTAATTCACGCCATGCTGCCCAGTCAATCGAACGGAAATCATGTAGACAAAACCAACCGTCTAACGTTTTTACTGCTTCATTCATTATGTATCACTCCTTGTTTAGAATATCACTAACTAAAGTGTAACATATGGGAAGTAGTTCGTCCGTTTCGCTGTTTGTGAAATTCAGGTTTCGAATGGACGGTATTTTTCGCGCAAGCTCTGTTGGTTTTCTAGCCGAAGTTCAATGTCGATTCGGTGAAAAAGAACCATGTTTCCTTTTTTCGTAAAGGGGAGTACATCGCGTTTTGCTAAGGAAAGGAGTGCTTGCTTAGATATGCCTAAGTAAGTCGCGGCTTCATTCGCGGTCAGAAAGTTGTCTTCTAGCCATTTAAAATCTATTTGTTGTTGGCGCATATCTTTTCACCTCTTTTTCTTTAAGTGTAGAAAATATCTGGCAGAAATACAAGAGAAAACATTAACAATTGCTTAAAAACAAGCTATACTTTAACTAAATGATAAATCTAGGAGGCATAAATATGAATGACGTATTAACTTTGCTAAGAAATCATCGCTCTTTTCGTAAGTATAAACAAGGGGTCGAGATTCCAGAACAACAACTAGATGCGATTATCCGCGCAGCTCAAGCAGCCCCGTCGTGGATTAATGGTCAACACTATTCAATTATTGCGATTAAAGACCAAGAACGTAAAAATAAAATGGCTGAACTTTGCGGAAATCAACCATATATAGCGGAATGTTCTGTATTTCTTTGTTTTGTAGCAGACTTCCATCGCGTAAAAGTTGCGAGTGACATGCATGGCAAAAGCTTTCAAATCGCTGCGGAAGAAGATTTATTGATGGTTGCGGCAACGGATATCGGATTATGCATGCAAAATGCTTTAACCGCAGCTGAGTCGCTTGATTACGGGACGATTTGTATTGGTGGATTGCGTAGAAATATTACGGCAACATCTGAATTTCTAAATTTACCAGAATTCGTCATGCCGGTTGTTGGACTTTGTATTGGTGTTCCAGATGTCGAAGCGCCTGTAAAACCTCGTTTGCCAAAAGAAGCAGTTTATTTTGAAGAAACATACCAAACCGATGTGATGCCTTTACTCGAAGCATATGACCAAGAAATTATTCCGTTTTCTGAGCGGGAAGGCTTTGTTTCTTATACGGAACGTTTAGCGAAATTTTATGACAGACCATATTATCCGAATTTAACCGAACAAATAAAAGAAAGAGGCTTTTTAGGCGGGAAATGACTAGCATCTTCGCGATAGTTAGTATATACTTTTAATTGATAAAACCCAGCAAAATCGCTGGAATGGAGGTAATTTTATAATGACAGAAGCATTGTTTTTAAACCCTGTTTTTCAAGACCGAATTTGGGGTGGAACGAAATTACATGATTACTTTGGTTATGATATCCCGTCCGATACTACTGGAGAAGACTGGGCGATTTCCGCTCATCCGAATGGTCCTTCCGTAATCAAAAACGGCGAATATAAAGGCAAAACGTTAGCCGAATTATGGCAAGAAAACCCAGCACTTTTTGGTAATCCAACAGAAGCAGTTTTCCCGCTATTAACGAAAATTTTGGATGCGAATACGGATCTTTCTGTACAAGTCCATCCAAATGACGAATACGCGAAAGTACATGAAAACGGCGAACTTGGCAAAACAGAATGCTGGTATATTATCGACTGCGCTCCTGGTGCAGAATTAATTTATGGTCATAAAGCAGCCAGCAAAGAAGAATTCGCTAGCTGGGCAAAAAATGGCGAATGGGACAAATTGCTTCGTAAAGTGGCAATCAAACCAGGCGAATTTTATTATGTTCCAAGCGGTACAATCCACGCGTTAGGTACTGGCACGTTAGTACTGGAAACACAACAAAGCTCCGACACGACTTACCGTGTATATGACTACGACCGCAAAGACGCAGAAGGGAACTTGCGCGAACTTCATTTAGATAAAGCGATTGATGTTACGACGGCACCACATGTGGATGCGAAGTTAGATATTAAAACAGAAACTCGTGGCGGTTTGACAGAAACAACTTTTGTTTCCAATGACTTCTTTAGCGTTTATAAATGGGAAGTGGCTGGCAAGGCTGAATTTACAGCAAAAGCGCCGTACACGTTAGTGAGTATTTTAGACGGAGAAGCGGTACTTACGATTGATGGTAACGAGCAAGCGATTAAAAAAGGGGATCATTTCGTTTTACCAAATGAAGTGAAAGCTTGGGAAATATCTGGCGAAATCACAGCGATTGTTTCTACGCCTCCTGTAAAATAAAAAAATAAGCAGAAATCATTGTATAAAACCATTTCTAACAATGGAATATAGATGATTTCTGCTTTTTTATTTCTTTATGAAATTACGACCTAGTTTTTTGAGCTACGGATGATGAATGTATTAATATAGGTATCTATTTCCAATTTATGTTTCTCTGCATCAACGGTCTTAGGCGTGAGCTCATAATAACTTGCATTTTCAATATTACGTGCATAAAATAAACTGTATTCTATTGGATGGATCACATCATAGTTATTTGCAAGTATAAGTGTGGGAATCGTTAAATTAGTTAACTCACTTTTATTTTTTATTGGGCTATCGATAGGTATATCAATAAATTTTTTATAGTAATTAACAGAGGCGTCATCTTCAAAATATCGCTTAAAAGTATCAATTGCTTTAGGGTAAGTAGCTTTTATCAATGGGAATATCGGATCCTGTTCAAACAACTGAGAGCCATTTTTCATCGGCAAATACATACTCACGGTATTAAACCATTCTATCACTTCTTTTTTCATTGGTTCATTCGTCGCAGAACTTCTAAGTAATATAAGGCCCATCACTTTATTTTCTGCATGGACTGCCAAATTCACTGCAACACCAGCCCCCATAGACAATCCTCCGACATAAAAATGCTGTATTCCTAAATAATCCATTAACGCTAATGCATCACTTGCCAATCTATCGTAGCTAAGTTTTCTGGAATCATGTCCGCTTTTTCCATGACCTCTTTGATCTAATGAAATTAATTGGATTTTTTTATCATTATTAAATGTTTCAAAAGCAAATTTTAAATTATCACCTAATCCATGAAGAAACAAAAAGGGGACGCCTGCTCCTTGTATTTCATAGTTAAAATCAATTCCTTCGTGTTTGAATAATGGCATATTTTATAATCCACTCCTTTGATGATATTGATCCAGCTAATTTAGTATTTTTCACCATTAATCCATGTACTTAGAACCTCGAATTTTTCATCAAGTAAAACTAAGTCAGCGATATAACCTTTTTCAATTCGACCCAATTTTTTCAAGCCTAAAATAGCTGCGGGTGTACTTGTTGCCATTTGCATAGAGTCTTGTAAGTGAATACCAAACTCAGTACTTAACCTTAAAGATTTATTCATTGTCACGGTACTTGAAGCTAATGTCCCGTCTTTTAAGCGTGCTATTCCTTCCTTAACAGTTACTTGGTGACCGCCAAAAATATACTCGCCGTCGCCAACTCCCATAGCTTGAAGGGCATCAGTCGTGAGAACCATTTTATCTGGTCCTTTAATTTTATGGATGAGACGCACAATCCCAGGATGAAGGTGGACCCCGTCTACTATGGTTTGAACGCTAACCGAATCATTTTCCAAAGCCGCTGTAACAAGTCCTGGTGCCCGGTGATGGATTGCCGGCATAGCGTTAAAGCAATGAGTTATGTGAGATGCTCCTTTTTCAAAAGCATCTTGCGCCTCTTCGTAAGTTGCATTGGAGTGCGCAATGGCAATAACAACGCCTCTTTTTTTCAAGAAGTCAATGAGTTCTATACCGCCGGGCAATTCTGGAGCAATCGTGACCATTTTAATTAGGCCATCTGCTTCATCGAAAATCTTTTTCATTTCTTTTAGGTCTGGGTGTCTTAAATGGGCTGGATTTTGCATTCCCTTTTTTTCGATATTAAGGTAGGGGCCTTCTAAGTGAATTCCTGCAATTTTGGCGCCTTGCTCTTTTCCTAGCACTTTTTTTGTTTGTCTAATCATTTGAATCAAGTCTTCCAAAGAGGAACTGACTGATGTTACTAAGAAGCTAGTACATCCTGTTTCCGCACAAGCCATAGAAACAGCTTGGATGCTTTCTGTTGAGCCATCCATCATATCATAATTACTTGCCCCATGAATATGAACATCAATCATTCCTGGGATTAGCAACTGACCATTTCCATCAAAAATTGGTTCTTCTGAATACTGTTCGGGAATAATTTTATTGCTTGGAAAAACTTCTTTTATAAGATGCCCTTCTGTAATAACTGCTACATTTATTAATTCATTTTCTTTGCAAACTTTTACGTTTTTGATAATCGCCATTATTTTCACAATCCTTTCAAAGATATAACTTCCACTTCTTTAGAAATAAGGTGCTGCAGTAAATCTTTTGGCAAGGGAATATCTGTAATAATGCCATCAATTCCAGAAAAATCAATTTTGAAGGCCGTCTTTTTATTCACTTTCGTACTATCAATTAATAAGTATACTTTTTCAGAATTTCTGATAATCTCTTGCTTCATGTAGACATCTGTAAGTTCTGAATAAAAGATACCTTCTTCTGTTAGCCCAGCCCCTCCAATAAAAGCAACATCAAAGTTAAATTGTTGAAGCTGACCTAAAACGGGTTCGCCTGATAATACACGCGATTGGAAGTTGAAAAAACCACCGAGCAAGTATATTTTATTATCTTCTTTCTGAGATGCGGCTATTGCATTATCCATAGAATTAGTCACTACTACTAAGTCATTTTGCTCAAGGTCCGAAGCCAAAAAATGAACTGTGGTAGAAACATCTAAATAGATAGTCATCTGGTCTTTTATCAAGTTACCTGCTGCAGAAGCAATTGCTTGTTTTTGTTCACTCTGTTTAACTAATCTACTAGTATAGCTTTCGATTTGCGGTTTTAAAATGGGTTGTGACACCCCACCTGGATAGCGTTCAGCCAAACCACTTTCGACTAATTTTAAAATATCACGCCTTGCTGTATCTTTTGAAATGGAAAAAATCTGCATGAGTTCTTCCTGAGAAATAGTTTTCTTATTCTCTAGCAGCTTCAGTTCCTCCACTATTCTTTCTTTTTGATTCATAATTTCCTCCGCTTTGAATAATTTATTTTAAGTTTATTTGTAATTTTATATAAGTATTTATAAGTTAATTATATATCTTATTAAGTTTATGTCAACCTAATGTTTTTCTCAGTTTCCTACTTTTACCAGACTGGGGTGATTTTTTCGTGCATTTTGAGTCAGCACTTAATCTAGGTTATAATGATAAAGATAACGTTTAAAGGATGACAAAAATTGATAATAAATGGAAACAACAACATAGAGGTGAAAAAATGTCTTTAAAAATGAAGTGGATTATAGCAATTAGTATTATCATTGTGCTTTTAGTTGTGGGGTGGTTTCTTGGGACTAGGCTAACGGTGAAAAAATATGAAGTGAGTTCTCCTAAAATTGAAAAAGAAATTAAACTAGTGCAATTATCAGATTTACATTTTAGTGAATTTGGCGATGGAAATGAAAAATTGTTAACTAAAGTGGCGGATTTAAAGCCAGATGTAATTGCTATCACTGGGGATTTGTTTGATAGGCAAGGGGATAGCGTTCCAAAAGAACTTATTAAAAAATTAACGAAGATTGCGCCGGTTTATTATTCGCCGGGAAATCATGAATATGATGTTAAAAGTGCATATGAAAAGGATTATAAGCCATTTTTAGAAGAAGCGGGTGTTATTAACGTAGAAGATAAAACGGCGACTATCGAGGTTAACGGACAGGAATTACAGATATCTGGTTTGCGGAGTAGTGCGAATTTAGATTACGATTATCCTTATTACGAGGAAGGCTTGGCTGAAATTAAAAAGCAGCAAGATGCGCAGTATTATCAAATTCTTTTGTCCCATATGCCGGATTATTTTAAGCTTTATGTGGAAAATGGTTTTGATTTGACGTTAAGTGGGCACACGCATGGCGGGATTGTACGTATTCCGTATACGAATATTGGCGCGATTGCTCCTGGGCCGCAGCGAACACTTTTGCCGAAGTATGTTTACGGTGAGCATTCGAAAGATGGCAAGACGATGATAATTTCTGCTGGACTTGGTGCGGGAAGTCTTCATCAAAAAGCATTTCCACGTTTAGGGAATCCATATGAAATTGTTGCGGTGACGATTAAACCGGAATCGAAATAAAAAAGAGCCTATCTTAGGCTCTTTTTGCTATTTAAATATATGATCTAAATTTGTATGCTCGTCTGATTCGCAATTGCAGGCTTTTTCAAGTTCGCAACCGCCACATTTTCCTTGTTTGCTGCGTTTGACAAATTTGATAATCGCGTAAATGGTGTAACCAAAAATTGCGCCGCCAAGTAATAAATTAACGATAATGCTCATGAAAAACATCCTTTCTTAAACGAATAGACTGCCGATTTGATAAACCAGAAATACTAACGTGTAGGCTGTGACAAGTGGATAGGCAACAGCAAATGCGGTCCATTTCCACGAACTAGTTTCTTTTCGAATTGCTGCAACCGTTGCTAAACAAGGGATGTAAAGCAAGATGAATAACATAAAGCAATAAGCCGAAAGTGGCGTATAGAAGGAGCTAACGACGCTGCCCATCGCACTTTCTCCAACGGCATAAATAATGGCCATTGTAGAAACAACTACTTCTTTTGCTAGAAATCCGGGAATAAGTGTGGCGCCGGCTTGCCAAGTTCCAAAGCCAAGCGGAACGAGTAGTGGTGCGAGCATGCCGCCGATGATGGCTAAGAAACTTTCACCCATCGGTACATTAAGTCCGGATGGCCCCGCGTAGTTGAGCAACCAAATGATAACCGAACCAGCGAAAATGAACGTTCCCGCTTTACGCAAGAAGCCTTTTCCTTTTTCCCACGTGCTACGCCATAAAGTTTTTAGTGACGGCAAACGGTAAGGTGGCAGTTCGACGACAAATACGGAATTATCTTTTTTAAGTAGTGTTTTTGATAGGATTTTAGTGACAATGAGTGCCATTAAAATTCCGATAATGTAAAGTGACAATACGACAAGTGCTTGATATTTCTCGAAAAATACACCAACGAAAAGGGCGTATACGGGAAGACGCGCAGAACAGGACATGAATGGCGAGACAAGAATCGTAAGCGTCCGTTCTTTGGACTCTTCAATTGAGCGCGCCGCCATAATTCCTGGCACGTTACAGCCAAACCCGATAATCATTGGGATAAAAGCTTTCCCATTTAAACCAAAAATTTCCATTACCCGGTCCATAACAACCGCTATCCGCGCCATATAGCCGGAATCTTCTAGGACGGAAATAAAGAAGAAGATAACCAAGATTTGGGGAACGAAGACGAGTACGCCGCCAACCCCAGCGATGATGC
The DNA here is from genome assembly GCF_014227425.1 of Listeria marthii. Taxonomy (NCBI): domain Bacteria; kingdom Bacillati; phylum Bacillota; class Bacilli; order Caryophanales; family Listeriaceae; genus Listeria; species Listeria marthii. The sequence continues at coordinate 311,624 of NZ_JAASWB010000001.1, read as the reverse complement.
CATCTGCGACCAAATCAGTGATAAACCCAGATGCGCCAATAGTTGTTAGGAAGGACGTCACCCAGTCCGTCAGTGACCCACCGATAAAACCATCGAGCAAATCGGACAGCGGCGCGCCAACCCAAGTAAAGGTTATTTGGAAAATTAACCACATAATACCAAGGAAAATCGGAATCCCGAAAAACTTATGCGTGAAAATTTTATCGAGTTTGTCTGATAAGGGAATATCCGAATTGCGCGTATATTCGACTGAGGTCAAACAAATATCATGAATATAATTAACACGAACTTGGTGGAAATGATTTTCTAATTTACCATCAAGTGCTATGTCGAGTGTCGCTCTGATTTGCTCTAATTGTTCGAAAGCAGGGGAAGCGGCTAAAAATTCTTCCGTGACTTCATTTTTAGAAAGAAATTGAACGGCTAGCCAACGAGATTGCTTAGCGGGAAGCATATCTTTTGTTAACGCTTGGATTTCGGCAATCGCCTTTTCCGCGGGTTCTCCGTATGGTAAAACAAGCGGAATCGCTGGTGCTACGTGTTTTTCCGATAAAGTGGTTAAAATGTCATCGGTACCTTTTCCAGACCGAGCAACGACTGGCAAAATTGGAATGTGCAGTTTTTTCGCTAAATTTTGGATGTTTAAATGGATGCCGCGACCAGCAGCCACATCGATCATGTTCAGTCCCATTACGACTGGTGCGCCGAATTCAAGTAATTGAATCGTTAAATTTAAATTGCGCTCAATTTGCGAGGAGTCGACAATATTTAACATACAATCAAATTTTTCTTCTAATAAAAATCTAGTGACAACTGTTTCATCACGAGAAATAGGATTTAAATCATAAATACCAGGTAAATCTATTAATTTACCTGTTTTTGAACGCAAAGTACCGATTTTCTTTTCAACGGTTACGCCGCTCCAGTTCCCTACATATTCATAAGAGCCTGTTAATGCATTAAATAAAGAAGTTTTCCCAGTATTTGGGTTTCCGAGTAAACAATAAGTATTTTGACTCATCTGCGTTCCACCATAATGGCACAAGCATCACATTGTCTAATGCTGATATATTGCCCTTTTGTTTCAAAAGTACAGGGACCACCAAATAGTCCTTTTTGTTTGATACAAATATCACAACCTTCATCGCAACCGAGTGCAAGTAGGCGACGTTTAAGCATGGCATTCTCTATTTTTAATTCTGAGATGCGCACTTTTTCACCGACAGCAGTTTCATTTAATTGCATAAGCTAGCAGGCCTCCTTCTATGTTATGTATTGAACATGATAATCATTATCAACTATGTTCATTTTATCACGAACGGACTTTAATATGAAGTGTTTTTTTGGATTTATTAGTAGAATAGCAAAATAGTAGGGTATAACAGCAAAAAAACTTCTGCGTAGAACGATGCTCTTTTACCTAAGGAGCATGCCTTTTCCCCTCTGTATTGATACACGGGAATAAGTGCTGGAGCTGTTTTTAATCACTTTTTTTCTGTCAAGTTGCGCTTTTTTATAGTAAAATGGTAACTATAATATGTATATTAATGGAGGCAATTAACACATGAGTGATTTATTTACTACGATTAAAGGACAAGTTACTGGGAAAAACGTGCGCATTGTATTACCTGAAGGAACGGACGAACGTATTGTTGGAGCAGCTGCACGTCTGCAAAAAGAAAATATCGTACAACCAATCTTGCTAGGAAACAAAGCAGAGATTGAAGCAAAAGCAAAAGAAATTGGCGTTTCAGTTGAAGGAATCGCTATTCATGAACCTGCGACAGATCCACTTTTTGATGAATTAGTGGCTGCATTTGTAGAACGTCGTAACGGTAAAGCAACAGAAGAAGCAGCTCGTAAAATGCTAGTAGATCCAAACTATTTTGGAACAATGCTTGTATACACAGGAAAAGCAGAAGGTCTTGTAAGTGGTGCGGCTCATTCTACTGGTGACACGGTTCGCCCAGCGCTACAAATTATTAAAACAAAACCAGGCGTAAGTAAAGTTGCCGGTGCGATGATTATGGTTCGCGGCGAAGAACGCTACTTATTCAGCGATGTAGCTATCAATATTGCACCAGTTGCAGCAGACTTAGCGGAAAATGCGATTGTTAGTGCGGAAACAGCAGAAATTTTCGGCATTGACCCACGCGTTGCGATGTTAAGCTTCTCGACAAAAGGTTCTGCAAAATCTGATGAAACAGAAAAAGTTGTAGAAGCAACAGCACTTGCAAAAGAAAAAGCACCAGAATTAACATTAGATGGCGAGTTCCAATTTGATGCGGCATTTGTTCCAACGGTTGCTGAGAAAAAAGCACCAGGTTCTGTTATTAAAGGGGACGCAAATGTATTCATCTTCCCAAGCCTAGAAGCAGGGAACATTGGCTACAAAATTGCACAACGTTTAGGCAACTTTGAAGCAGTTGGACCAATTTTACAAGGGTTAAATGCACCAGTTAATGATTTATCTCGTGGTTGTAATACAGATGACGTTTATAACTTAACGTTGATTACTGCGGCACAAGCAGTGAATAAATAAAACGCGATTTACTATTAAACTATAAAAAAGCAGGAATCTTGTACGAAGCCAGTAAAAATGGCGCATACAAGATTCCTGCTTATTTTTCTATTTTGCGACTAAATGAATCTAGTAGTTTTTTTCGATCATTAATACTCATCTTATGGACACTTGAAAAGTTATACCATTTTAATTTGTGAAATCCCATTTTTCTAAAAGTTCCTCTGAACACAATTTTAGTAATAGGGCTACCAAATATGCATTTATAAATCCAATGAGGTGTGGCCATTACCGTAATCATTTTCACTTTTTTTAAATTTGGTAAATTACTTTTGAATAGTTTGCTTTTCGGGGATTCTTCATAAATGATGCCTTTAGCAATCACTTTATCAAAAAAGCCTTTCATCATAGCGGGCATTGCTTCCCACCAAATGGGGAAAATAAAAAGAAGCTCCTCAGCAGTCATTATTCGTTCTTGATAGTTTTTCACTAGTGGATTTTCGACTTCTTTTTTTCGCCAAGCAATTAAATCTTCTTTATGCATAACAGGGTCAAATCCGTCTTTGTGAAGATCAATTATATCGACAGTGTAACCAGCTTGTTCGTAAGTATCTTTAGCTGTTAATAACAAAGCGGCTGAAAAACTCCGGTTATGTGGTTCGTTAAAGCTAGCATCACCTGTGTAAGGATGGTCAAAAACTATACAAATCCGTTTCATAAAATACCGCCATTCTTTACTAGTTTATTTTCTGCTGATTTTCGTTTTTTCAAGAAAGCGATATATATAATATCAAAAATACTACAAATAAAGCCGCATATAATGATATAGATATTGATTTCTTGCAAAACTCCCATTAATATAGCCGGTGCCAAAGTGCCAATCCATTTGGCAAAAGCCATTAGTAAGGTTTGACCATTTGTATTTTGGCGTTGGAATAACATTGCTACAAATAAAATGGACATGGCGACATTTTGCATAAAGGCTGAATATTGCGCAGCTGGAATGGATGCAAAACTAAAATAAAAAGCAAATTGAATGGCAAATCCTGTAATAAATACAAGGATACTAAAAGGAATAAAATATTTTTTTGCGTTTTCAGGGAAATATTTTTTCCCATATTTAAAGTATGTGTACACAATAATTAAGTCAAAGCATGCCCATATTAGATTGACCAAACCTTGTACGCCTACGCTGTTCGAATTAATTACTAAATCATTTACCGAATAAATAACTTCCCAAGCAAAATTTAGACTTAGAGCAAATAAGGGCATTGCATATGTTTTATATTTTATTCCGTTACGAATTAATTCTATATAGACAATAGTCCAAGCGATACCACTTAATAGGGTTAAAAATAATGTCATTATATATCCTCCTTTATTTTTATTAGGTGTTACATATGTTACAGTTAATAGTGTAGTACTTGTGATTTCATAATACAAGATACACTTAAAGCTGAATTGTTACACTTTGAGGAGGAAGAGTCTTGGAAGAAAATAGACAAAGAGTGCTAAGTAAAAAATGGATTATTGAAGCTTTATTAGATCTTTTAAAAACAAAACCATATTCCGCAATTACAATCACTGAAATTACTAAAAGAGCTGGAGTTGCTCGCTTAACCTTCTATAGAAATTTTGAAAATAAAGATCAAATATTACTTGCTAGATCTAATTATCTTTTTGAAGAATATTTTAATGAATTACAAAAAGTAGAAGGAATAATTGATATAAACAATGCTTTGCTGGAGTGCTTTAACTACTGGAAACGTGATGCTCAAATTATGGAAATTCTCATTAAGAACAATTTAATTCATTTATTGGATCAACCATTTTATTCTTTTTTAGAAAAAATAATGGAAGAAATCCCCTCCCTTAATAGTTTGAATGAGACGCAGAAAACTTTTATACTAGGAGGTTTAACGCGGACAATGCTTCATTGGATTTCCACAAAAAGCACAGATTCACCGGCTCAGGTGACCCAGTCCATTTTAAAGTTGGTTGATTTAGAGCATTTATCAGAATAGCAGAAATTGGGAATGCCAAAAGCTTGTTTGACGAAAGGTGAGACGACAATGGATTATATTAGATGGATCAGAGAAAAGGTAGGTCATGAGAAAATAATGCTAAACTTTGTAAGTGGTTGCCTTAGAGATAAACAAGGAAAGCTGCTTCTACAAAAAAGAGCAGATAAAAATTTGTGGGGATTTCCCGACGGAGCGATTGAACTGGGGGAATCTTTTGAAGAAGCGCTAATCAGGGAGTATTTAGAAGAGACTGGACTCTGTGTTAAAGTAACCTCATTAATCGGGATATATTCTAAATATGAAGATAGTTATCCAAACGGAGATAGAGCGCAGCCAATATCATTCTTTTTTAAACTGGAATATGTGAGTGGGAATTATCTGCTGGGGATGAGGAGACTGTTGAACTTAGATACTTTAAAGAAGATGAGGTACCTCAATTAGTTAATAAGCAGCATGAGGATTTTCTGGCTGATTTGAAGCAGTTTCATGGGCAGGTATTGATAAGATAGAAAAAGTGGATTTTTAAAACGTTGATTTCTTTCCTGTTTTAGTAGTGGAGAAAAGGAATTCTTTAATTAGCATTCATATTTTCGTCACATTTCCACAACTATTTTTCTAAGATTTTATCAATTTGCTATTTTTCTTATGCTATAATAATTCGTTGTGTAGTAGATTTGGGTGATGTTGTCCTTAACTTAGTGTCCCGTTTTGGACAACAGTTTATAATACATACTTAAAAAGAACACTCTATTTGCTATGTAAAATTGAATTGATAAAAGAAAGGATTGTAGAACATGGACGAGAATTTAGTCCGCTGGTTATCTCTCTTAGGTGTTGCTCTATTTGTAGGATTAGCAATACTTTTTGCAAACAGGATAAATAGGCAGCGAAAACAGAAACTGCAACAAGAATTTGAGAACAAGTTTTCTATGTTTAAAGTGTTTTTTAATAAGTCTAATACGGGTGTGGAGGAACTGGGCGAACTTATTCTTCTATTGAAAAGAAGTAAGAGTGGGCGCTTTATCCTGCCTATTTTTATTTGCTTAATTATGCTTGTTATTGGGATTTTTTATCGGGGTTCTATTAATAGTAAATTGATTATGCTAGCAATTTTAGCTATCTGGTTTGTCTGGTGCACGCTAAATGCTACGAATTATGTGAAATTATATAAAAATGCGATAGTAAGTGGCAACTTAATTAAAAAGAAAACTATCTGGTTCCATAACATCGATTCCATTGAAGCGAAATTGTACGATTACAATGGGGTTATGGATGCTAGACAAGCTCAGGTATATCGGGTATATGATGTAAAACGTAATGGTAAAGTGATTTTAGGAATCTGGGAGACAGAATTTTCGAATGCCAGAATGATTGAACGATGCTTTGATACCGATAATGCTCTTGTTGCAGATATTCAAGAAAGTTTTGACACCAATGAATTACTTTATAGGGAGGATTATTAATGATACAAAATAATGGTGAATTAATGATGTATTTAGGAGGAGCGCTAGTTTTAGTTTATCCTATTGGCGTACTTATTATTAACATTCTACACTCATCCACAAAAGGGAGATTTCGTCCTACTAGCACAATGGGGATTGTTTTAGGCCTTTGTGTAGTAGCGGGGATTGTACTTATGTTTGTTGGAGATTCTTATCGGAAGGATATTAGTAAGGATGTTATGGTTTCTTATTACGAAAAAAATATTCCTTATGAAGATTTGACGAAGGCGCAAAGAAAAAATATTGATGCTTCGTTGATTAATATTAATAAAATGAGAAGAGCTGGCGAAGATGTATCGAAGTATCTTCCAGCTTTAGAGAAATACATGTATGAATTTTATATTTATGAGGGAATTCCGGAAAAAGATGCGAAATCATATATAGAATCTATGGCAAAATAAATAAAAAACACAGCGGAAATCATAGTTTAGATTTCCGCTGTGTTTTTTTATACCATTTTTTCGAGGAAGTAACGCATCCAACGATTGTCATTAGTTAATTCAGGATGGAAAGCTGTTACGAGAATATTCGCTTGTTGAGCAGCGACAATTTTTTCGTCAATGGTTGCTAATACAGTTACTTCATCGCTCGGTTCTATTAAATAAGGAGCGCGGATAAACACAGCTTCAAAAGGAGTGACGCCAAATGCTTCTAAGTTTAACGCGGCTTCGAAGCTTTCTTTCTGACGTCCAAAACCATTACGGATCGCGGTAGCGTCAATCAATCCTAGACTCTCTTCGCCACCTTCAATTTCTTTTGACAAAAGGACAAGCCCAGCACAAGTTCCAAAAATAGCTTTCCCTTCTTTAGAAAATGCGCGGATAGGTTCCATTAAATCATAACGCTTCATTATTTTGCGCATCGTGGTACTTTCTCCGCCGGGTAAAACAAGCCCGTCAAGTCCATCTAAATCGCTTGAACGCTTTACTTTAAAAGGGAGAGCACCGACAGATTCAATCATTTGGATATGCTCATCGACTGCACCTTGAAGTGCAAGTACACCAATTTTTTTCATATTAAATACTCCGATCTTGCATTCTGTCTTCTGGATTAAGGCGAGACATTTCGATTCCTTTCATCGGGGAACCTAGCTCTTTGGACAGTTTTCCGATTAATTCATAGTCAGTATAGTAAGTAGTGGCTTGGACTATGGCGCTGGCGAATTTTGCTGGATTATCAGATTTGAAGATACCAGATCCAACGAAAACACCGTCTGCTCCAAGTTCCATCATTAGGGCAGCATCAGCGGGAGTCGCAACACCACCAGCGGCAAAATTAACGACCGGAAGTTTGCCAAGTGTTTTAATTTCTTTGATTAATTCATATGGAGCACCGAAGTTTTTAGCGGCAACCATTAATTCATCATCTGTCATGCCAGCGATTTGGCGAATTTGGCCGTTTACTTGGCGCATATGACGAACAGCTTCGACGATATTACCAGTTCCGGGTTCACCTTTTGTACGGAGCATGGCAGCACCTTCACCAATACGGCGCAGTGCTTCACCGATATCTCGGCAACCACATACGAAAGGAACGGTGAAATCTGATTTTAATAAATGGAATTCATCATCGGCGGGAGTTAATACTTCACTTTCGTCAATATAATCCACGCCCATTGCTTCTAGGACGCGCGCTTCTGTAATGTGGCCAATGCGGGCTTTTGCCATAACAGGGATAGAGACAGCATTCATTACTTCTTCGACAATGCGAGGGTCAGCCATTCGAGCGACACCACCGGCTGCACGAATATCGGAAGGAACCCGTTCAAGTGCCATAACGGCAACTGCACCAGCTTCTTCCGCGATTTTTGCTTGTTCGGCGTTAACTACATCCATAATGACGCCACCTTTTTGCATTTGCGCCATGCCACGTTTTACACGTTCTGTACCAACTTTTTTCTCCATATTAACAACCTCCATCAAAGTTAATTGAAATTACCTGACTATTATGATAAGCTAAAAGCCATTTCGTAAAAACAGCCAATTGGATGTTGTTTTCTCCATCCAATTTATATAGGAGGAATGTGTCAATGTGGCAGTTAAGTGAAAATTCCAGTTTACCGATTTATTTACAAATTGTTGATTTAATCGAAACGAAAATTATGAATGGTGAACTTTTGCCAGAAGAAAAATTACCTCCGGAAAGACAGTTGGCGGAGTTGTTTGGCGTGAATCGCTCGACGGTTGTGCGGGCGCTGGATGAACTTACGGCGCGGGCTGTTATCATTCGCAAACAAGGTAGTGGAACAACGGTTAATGCGGAAAAATGGGGGCTTTTTGCCGGGCAGTCGACGAATTGGCGCCATTATTTAACACAAGGCGGTTTTACACCAGCTGTTCCTTATATTCGCCAAGCGGGAGTCATGGAACGAGTGGATGCGGAACGGGTGATTGATGCTGCAACCGGGGAACTTCCACTGGAAATGACGCCGAAAATGGAAACGCCGAGTCTTTCGTGGCAGTCTTTTATTGCCGAGGAGCAGCTGGAAGACGAAGCGGGTTACAGGCCTTTGCGAGAAACGATTCAAAAACAAATGAAAGCTGCATATGGATTAGACGCGCGACCGGAACAAATTTTGATTACATCTGGTGCGCAACAAGCCCTCTTTTTGATTACGCAATGTTTACTAAAACCTGGTGATGCTGTAGCGATTGAGTCGCCATCTTATTTTTATTCGCTATCATTATTTCAATCGGCGGGTTTACGAATTTTTGCTTTACCTATGGACGAGGATGGCGTGATTATTTCCGATTTACGCGATTTATACCATAAGCATCGTGTCAAAATGGTATTTGTTAATCCGACATTTCAAAATCCGACTGGGCTTGTAATGGGGACGAAGCGACGCAAAGAACTCGTGAAAATTTGTGCTCACTTGCAAATTCCGATTGTGGAAGATGATCCATTTTCAGAATTGGCCGCGCTTGATAGTCGAATTCCAGCGCCGTTAAAGCAGCTGGACACGGATAATGTGTTATATATTGGCTCACTTTCAAAAATTATGGGATCAACTACACGAATTGGTTGGCTAATTGGACCAACCGCGGTTATTGAACGACTCGCGCTCGCAAGGCAAGAAATGGATTTTGGTTTAAGTATTTTCCCGCAAGTTTTAGCCAACAGTGTTTTAAATACGGCCGGGTATAGCGCTCATTTAAAACAATTACATCACCTTTTGGAACAACGCCGCGATAATTTAATCGAAGCTTTTGATGAAATTTTACCGGATGAGTTGATGTTTACTCGGCCACAAGGCGGTTTTCATTTATGGGTGAAATTACCAATTGAATTCCGCGCGATTCGTGATTTTGATATTTTTTTAGCGAATGATTTACTCGTAATGCCAGGATTTTTATTCGGGGTAAAGGAGACCGTTATTCGCGTAACTTATGCACGACTAGAGAAGGAAGAATCGAGACGTGTAGCAAAAATAATCAAGCAAATATTACAAGAAAAAAAGTGCGACGAAGCGTGAGTTAAAGCTGAGTTGCACTTTTTTCATATTCCACTCTAATATCTTCTAATCTATAATAGAAAGAGACCCCAAAATGTCACTCATCACAATAAATCTTTCTGCCAAAAGACAAGTTGTGATGAATCAGCATTTTTATGTAAGGGTTATCATTTACTATTAATATAAGGGAGGGGAAAGTAGATGGAACAGAATTGTAAGGAATTAATTACTTATCTGCTCTTGAATCGGCAAGTGAATCTTAGAAATGTTTCCAAAAATTTTAAGGTATCAAAAGAAGCAATTAGCGCACAGATTACACAAATAAACCATCTACTAAAGTCAGAACCAATTTTGATTGACCATGACATGATTTTTGTTACAGATGTATGTAGGGAAGCTTGTTACCGGCTTTTAACAGCAGAAGAACAACAGCTGTTTTCGTTTTATGAGGTAAATATTCGTCGCAAACTAATTATGATTAAACTGCTGCTTCACAATCATTACATGTCACTCGGCGCGCTTGCGGAATACGTTTATGTAAGTAAAAATACGATGTTAACAGATGTGAAAAGTATTAAGGAAAGCTTGCATGAATTCGAAATACAACTAGATTACTCGCGAAAAGATGGTTATGCAGTTTCCGGTTCAGAATTCTTGATTCGTAATTTACTAGCGGAACTCATTCGCGAAGTCGTTCAGACCCCGTACGGAAAATTCGTACTTGATGAAAAGAAGCTTATTACAGTTAGCGAAGTTTTTTTGCTAAAGAAACGGCTCGAAAAAGTCGAAAGTAAACTCCAAATTACATTTACAGATGAACAAATGGAAGAATTGCCCTATATCCTCCACGGCATCATCAAACGGTCCAACGTAACGAATAAAAAATGGACATTTAAAATTGAAATGTACGACATCAAAAATACCCGTGAGTTCCCGATAATGAAAGAAATGTTTTGGGGTTACGACTTTTTAAGTGAAAATGATTTGCTTTACTTATCGTTACAAGTACTCGCTTCGAACCTAGTCGAGTCGGCACTTCATTTCTCAGACAGTGAAGAAATCGCCTACGCAGTTGATGAGTTCATCCGCTTACTTGAAATGTATTTTGCGACCGAAATCATGAAGAAAAACGAGTTTAAAGAAAAAGTGATTTTACATGTCAGGCCAGCAATTTACCGGACGATTTTAGGATTTCAAATCAATAATCCGCTTAAAAAACAATTTATCAAAGAATACACCCCAACATTCAACATTGTAGAAAAAGCCTCTAAACCTTTTGAAAAACTGGTTGGCCGTAAGTGGTCGGAAGAGGAAATTGTGTATCTTTCTATGATAGTTCTTGGATGGATGTATCAAATCGAGGAAACGGAACAGCCGATTTTCCGCGCAGTCGTCCTTTGTAAAAGTGGTACATCCATTTCCAAATTACTGTTAGAAAACTTGAAAATGATGTTTCCGAATATTGATTTTCAAGGAGCTTATGCGGTGCGGCAATTAAATACCGTTGCGCGTGATATCGATTTTATTTTTACGACCGTTCCAGTCCAAAGCGACGCCACCATTTTCGTGATCCCGTCGATTTTAAGTAAAGATAGCCGACAAATCCTTAGAGAACAAGTCGATAAAGCCATCGAAATGGACAGTCATAAAAAAACCAAAGAACTACTTGCCATGCTAAAAGATGAAATTCCTGAAGAAAACATCCGCTTAGTGCAAGCTAAAGTGGAATCATTTTTCAGTAAAAAAGAGCAGCCTGTGGAGAAAAAAGAACCAGAACCAATGCGGATTACCGAAGAACAGGTTCATTTTTTAGAAACACCACTTGAGTGGGAGAGGCTGGTTTCGGCGGCGTTTGCACCAATGTTAGAACGAGGAACAGTGGATACTTGTTACATTCATACTTGCGAAGAAATCTTCTATCAAAATTATGAGCAGATGATGATTGGACCGAATATTTATTTACCACATGCTAAACCGGCGAATGGCGTAATCGAGCAAGATATTCAGTTGATGATAATGAAAGCGGACACAAAAACGCCGGTGGACGAAACAGTCAAAATCATGATTGCCCTAGCACCATCCGAACAAAACAAACACATACCACTATTACTAAAATTGAACGAAATTTTCTTACAGCCAGAAAGGTTAGCGGAACTTCTTGCTTCAACTAACAAAAAGAAAATCGTTGAAATCCTTGAAAGGGGGTGAGCGTCACGTGGATTACCATGATTTGTTTCAAAAAGAGTTAACCCTGATAAATTCAAGTTACGAGAGTCAGGCAGAACTTTTTGAATACACGAGCAAGATATTAGAGAAAGAGCAGTATGTAGAGCCAACTTTTAAAGAAGCGGTAACAAGCCGAGAAGTAGTTTTTCCTACTGGACTCGAGATGAATGGCATCAAAATCGCAATTCCTCATACAGATACAATTTATGTAAAACGGCCTTTTGTACTCGTAAATAAACTTTCTACACCGATTCCTTTTGTTCAAATGGGAACGACGGATAAGTGGATTGATGTCGAAGTAATTTTCATGTTAGGAATCAAAAATCCCCAAGATCAAGTTCCACTGCTTTCAAGTATCATGGAAAAATTTATGGAAGCAGACTTTGTGGAACAAATAAAAGAAATGAATGATAGCAATACTTTATGTGATTTCCTAAAAAAACAATTTGGAGAGTGATTACAATGAAAAAAGTTATCGTAGCGTGCGGATCAGGTGTAGCAACAAGTCAAACAGTCGCATCAAAAGTAGAACGTATTTTAAAAGAAAAGGGCGTTCGCGCGACAGTAGAAGCAGTAGACATTAAATCACTTGAACAACATATTAAAACAAGTGATGTATATGTGGCGATTACAAAAGCAAACAAAGAATTCGATATCCCAACATTAAATGGTATTGCTTTCTTAACTGGTATGGGCATGGACGAAGAAACAGAAAAATTACTGAACGCCTTAAAATAAAAACAAACAAGATAAAATAGGGAGCGTGAAAAAATGGAGTCATTACAATCAGTTATACAGTTTATTTTAAACCTTGGAGCTGCCGTTTTTGTTCCAGCACTGATGATTATTATTGGGCTAATCGTACGAATGAAAGTGAGAGACGCAGTAAGTGCGGGGATTATTTTAGGGGTAGCTTTCCTTGGAATGAACATCGTTATCGGCTTTATGATTGAGGCTTTAACACCTGCTGCACAAGGACTTGCAGAGAGAACAGGGATTAATTTAAGCATCTTAGACGGAGGATGGACATCAATGGCAACACTTGCTTGGGCGTGGCCATTTGCCTTTTTGATGTTCCCGCTACAGCTTGGGATTAACGCAATTATGCTTGTTATTAATAAAACAAAGACCTTAAACGTCGATTTATGGAATGTTTGGGGAAAAATTTTAACAGCGGTACTTATTATTGGCGTAACACAAAATGTTTACTTGGCATTTATCGTTGCCGGAATTCAAATTGTTACGGAACTAATTCTATGTGATGCCAACCAACGCCAAATTCAAGAACTAAACGGGATTCCTGGTGTAACAGTTTCCCATGGTATGATGATTTTCTGTATTTTCTTAATGCCAATTGACTGGTTACTAAAGAAAATTCCAGCACTTCGTAAAGATATGGATGCCAATGCATTAAAAGATAAAATTGGGATTTTTGCCGAAAACCACGTGATGGGCTTTATTATCGGTGGACTTCTAGGGATTGCAGCTGGCTATGATGTAGCGAAAACACTAATGTTAGCCATGCAAGCAGCAGCGGCATTAACACTATTCCCGATGGTTGCGAAACTATTTATGCAAGCTTTATCCCCACTATCTGATGGGATTTCTGAATTCATGAAACGTAAATTTAAAAATCGTGAATTGTTCATTGGGCTAGATTGGCCGATTTTAGCAGGATGTAGTGAAGTATGGGTAGCTATCGTTCTTATGGTTCCAGTTACACTTATCTTCGCGCTAATTTTACCAGGAAATGGCGTATTACCGTTTGCCGGAATATTAAATATTTCCTTGTGTGCACCAGCGCTTATCGTAACAGGTGGGAACTTGATTCGAATGATTATCCTAGGAACAATTACAACACCAATTTTCTTATATGTATCTACTTTCTTCGCAGGATCGATTACGGACTTAGCACATTCAACAGGTGCGATTTCGCTTAAAGCTGGACAACAAATTACTTGGAGTACGCTTGAGTATCCAGTGTTCCGTTATGTATTTGCAGAAGCAGCACAGTTCACTATTTTAGGATTTATTTTTGTCGCAATTTGGGTAGTATTACTAGTATTCTACGTGAAAATGATGAAAAAACGAACTATTGAACTAGAAAAAGCTAGCTCTTAAGAAATAGGAGTGATGAGATGATTTACACGATAACATTAAATCCAGCTATTGACCGGTTGCTTTTCATTAATGGAGAGTTGGAAAAAAGGAAGACTAATCGAGTCAAAAAAACGGAATTTGATTGCGGGGGAAAGGGGCTTCATGTTTCGGGAGTGCTATCGAAATTTGGTATTAAAAATGAAGCACTTGGAATTGCGGGATCAGACAATCTCGACAAACTATATGCCATTCTAAAAGAAAAACATATTAACCATGATTTCCTTGTAGAAGCTGGAACTTCGACAAGAGAATGCTTCGTCGTCTTAAGTGATGACACGAATGGCAGCACCATGATACCAGAAGCTGGTTTTACCGTAAGTCAGACCAACAAAGTGAACCTTTTAAAACAAATCGCTAAAAAAGTTAAAAAAGAGGACATGGTGGTGATTGCTGGATCCCCGCCTCCTCATTATACATTATCTGATTTTAAAGAACTACTAAGAACTGTCAAAGCAACAGGCGCGTTTCTTGGATGCGATAATTCCGGTGCTTATTTAAACGTAGCAGTCGAAATGGGTGTCGATTTTATTAAGCCAAATGAAGATGAAGTCATTGCCATTTTAGATGAAAAGACGATTTCACTGGAAGAAAATGTCCGCAAGTTAGCCGAAAAAATCCCTTATCTAGTCGTTTCGCTTGGATCAAAAGGATCAATGTGCGCACATAATGGCAAATTGTATCAAGTTATTCCGCCAAAAGTGCAGGAACGCAATGATACAGGGGCTGGCGATGTGTTTGTCGGGGCATTTATCGCAGGACTTGCAATGAATATGCCAATCACCGAAACGTTAAAAGTTGCGACAGGTTGCTCAGCCAGCAAAGTAATGCAACAAGACAGTTCAAGCTTTGATTTAGAAGCTGCTGGAAAATTAAAGAATCAAGTAAGTATTATACAATTGGAGGAGAGATAGTATGTTATACCAAAAAGAACGTGAAGATTTAGCCAAAATAGTGAAGACGATGTTTGACCGCTTTGAAACAAATGCTGCTGGAGGAAATGTAAGTGTGCGCATGAATAGCGAACATATTATTATGACACCAACACTTATGAGTCAAGCAAAACTTTGCGATCTTTCCCCATATGAAATCCTTGTAGTGGATAACAATAATGAAGTCGTAGAAGGAGACGGAAGAGTTACAAGAGAAATCAACTTACACCGCGCTTGCTACGTAGAAAATCCAAAAATCGGCTGCGTTCTTCATGCCCATCCAAAAGAATCGATGTTATTCGCAACGCTTGGTATGGAACTGCCGAATTTAACAGAAGCAACCCAAAAAATCGGTCAAATTCCAACCCTTGCTTTTGCACCAGCGACTAGTCCGGAACTTGCTGAAATCGTTCGTAAGCATGTTATCGAGCTAGGTGAAAAAGCAGTTCCAAGTGCAAGTCTATTAAATAAACATGGAATTGTTGTGTTAGACACTTCGCTCCATAAAGCGTACGATATGCTAGAACGTATCGAATACAATGCCTATATTGCAGAAAAAGCTTTAGTATTCGATGCTTTAGGTATTAAAAAATTAGCTCATGATCGCGACCTAAACTACAATTTGGAGGAGTAACCAATGGAAAAATTCCTTTTTAATGCAACGTTATTTGCCAGTGCTTTATTACTAATGGTCGGTATTTTTAGAAGTTCTATTCCAATTACCGCCATCTCACTCGTGTTAGCAGTCGTTTCGCAACATTTCTTTCGGAAAAAATATCCTAAACAAACTCGTAGTTATCGTGAAATAATCGCGGCAAAGCAGAAAAAAGGATGAAAAAAGGGCTGGGAATCTAAAACTAGATTTCCAGCCCTTTTTATTATAGTTGTGAACGTTGTGATTTTTTCGGTCGAACGAATAAGCCTAGTTTTTCTTGTTCCCTTGTTAATGAGATGAATAAGGAAATAATCATTAAAATAATCACGATTGAAAATGGAAAGGCCGCGATAATCGAAGCATTTTGAAGTGCTGTCAATCCGCCCGCGTAAAGTAGTACGCTCGCAATTCCTGCTTGTAAAAGTCCCCAAGTCACTTTGACGGAGTTCGGTGGGTTTAAAGAACCGCCCGTCGTTTGCATACCGAGAACAAATGTGGCAGAATCTGCCGAAGTTATAAAGAAGACAGCAATTAAAATCATCGCGACAATCGATAATACCATTCCAGCTGGAAACTCGTTAAATACCCCAAAGAGAACTTGTTCTGTCGCTAAACTCGAAAGTGCGGAGTTTGTACGTTGCTCCACAAAAATCGCTGAGCCGCCAAATACGGCAAACCAGAAGACACTGACTAGAGCTGGAAGAACGATAACCCCGAGTAAAAATTGTCTGATCGTTCTGCCACGTGAAATTCGCGCAATGAAAATCCCGACAAACGGCGACCAGGAAAGCCACCATGCCCAGTAAAAAATAGTCCATGAGTCAATCCATTTTCGAGCATCCGGCGCATCAGGTGCGGTTTGGAAGCTCATTTGGATAATATTTTGTAAGTAATCCCCAAACGAGTTGGTAAAGTTATTCATGATGAAAAGGGTAGGGCCAAGAATAAGCGTTAGAATGAGCAACACTCCGGCAACATAAATATTTACATTACTCAACAGCTGAATCCCTTTATCAAGTCCAGACATGGCTGATAACATGAATAAAATAGTTACAATGACAATAATCGTAAACTGAATTGTAAAATTGTTTGGAACACCAAATAAGTAAGTAAGCCCACCATTAATTTGCTGTGCGCCAAGGCCGAGCGTTGTTGCAACCCCGATAACTGTCGCGAAAACAGCGATAATATCAATTAATTGACCAATCGGGCCTTTTGCATGCCGCCCTAGAAGTGGATATAGTGTGGCGCTTATTAAACCAGGGGCATTTTTTCTGAATTTAAAGTAGGCAAGTGCTAGGGCGACAATCGCATAAATCGACCAAGCGGAAATTCCCCAATGAAAGAAAGAATAACGAAGCGCGTCTTTCATAGCAGCTTGTGTACCAACTTCACCGCCGGGAGCTTGAACAGCATAATGCGATAAAGGTTCAGCAGCACCCCAGAAAACGAGGCCAATTCCCATTCCGGCGCTAAATAACATGGCAAACCAAGATTTATTGCTATATCCCGGTTCTTCGCCAGGCTTTCCGAGCCGAATTGTACCAATCGGGCTTAAAACTAAAAATAAGCAGAAGATAATAATAATCGCGACAACGATTAAATAGTACCAACCGAAATTACTCGTTAGAAATTTTTGGATATTTGTTGTAAGTGTCTCAAATTGCTCTGGCAAAAAAGCGCCAAATAAAACAGCTAAGAGAACTAAAAAACCTGCTCCCCAAAAGACATTCGTTAATTTTTTCATTACATCACTTCCCTTTATATTCTATGTATGTATTTCCCCATGTTAGCACAAAGGTAACATCTATTTAATAGTAACAAAAAAAGTAGTGCTTTGACAAATCGAGTCAGACTTTCCAAAAAAGGGGAGAAATGCAAAAAAACTGGAACACCCGTGAGTATTCCAGCCAGTTTTATAATGTTTTTTTCGCGTTTTCGAGTGCCACTTTGATTTGATCAAAGCCAGTTCCACCGTAGGAATTTCTCTTTTGGACGGCAGTTTTAGACGAAAGCACATCATAGATATCTTCCTCAATAAGTGGATTTATTTCTTGATAGTGGTTAAGCGCCACATCTTGCAAATAAATCCCATTTTGCGTACATTCCAGCACCAATTTCCCAACGATTTCATGCGCTTCTCTAAAAGGAACGCCCTTTTTCGCCAAGTAATCGGCTAGTTCAGTCGCATTGGAAAAATCTTTTTGGGTAGATTCTTCCATTATATCCGTGCGAACCTTCATCGTTTCAATCATCCCTGCAAATATATCTAAGCTAGTCTGAACCGTTTCAAGCGTATCAAACATGCCTTCTTTATCTTCTTGTAAGTCTTTGTTATAAGCGAGCGGCAGTCCTTTTAAAACCGTCAACATACCAAAAAGGTTCCCGTAAACCCGGCCAGTTTTCCCGCGAATTAACTCGGCCATATCTGGATTTTTCTTTTGCGGCATAATCGAACTTCCTGTCGAAAACGCATCCGTCAACTCCACAAATTGAAATTCATGACTCGTCCAAAGTATCAGCTCCTCACAAAAACGCGATAAATGCATCATCAAAAGGGAACTATTACTAAGAAACTCAATAATAAAATCACGATCACTCACACCGTCCAAGCTATTTTCATAAACCGCAGAAAAGCCAAGCAATTCGGCGCTATAAGCCCGGTCAATTGGAAAAGTCGTTCCAGCAAGCGCCGCAGAACCAAGTGGCGAAATATCAATCCGTTTGACACTCTCTTCTAAACGCTCTAAATCCCGCGAAAACATTCCGAAGTAAGCTAGTAAATGATGAGCAAAAGATATGGGTTGGGCGTGTTGCAAATGTGTGTAACCAGGCATAATCGTTTCAACATGCAGCTCTGCTTTTTGAATGAGCGCCACGCGTAAATGTTTTAATGATTGGATAATTTCCGCTACGGCTTGTTTTAAATATAAATGCATATCAGTCGCGACCTGGTCATTTCGACTCCGCGCCGTATGAAGTTTCCCAGCGACAGGTCCGATTTCCTCGTGTAACAGTTTCTCGATATTCAAATGGATGTCTTCATTCACCGTGCTAAATTCCAGCTCACCAAGCGCTAATTTTTCTTGGAGGATTTTCAACCCGGCCGTAATTTCTGCAGCCTCTCTATCCGGAATGATCCCGCATTTGGCAAGCATCGCGACATGTGCCAAACTTCCCGCTAAGTCTTCCTTTGCCATTTTTTGGTCAAAAGAAATCGAAGCGCCAAACTCATCTATCCATGCCTCACTTTTCCCTTGAAAACGGCCACCCCATAATTTTTCCATTTTTTACACCTCAGTCGTTATCGTAACTTTTGAATTGACTTCTGCGCTCACTTTCGTTGGTAGTCCCCAAAGCTTGATGAAACCAACCGCTGCATCTTGATCAAATGTATCGGAAGAAGTATAGGTCGCTAAGTTTTCATCGTAAAGCGAATTTGGAGATTTTCTTCCTTCAACGATAGCATGCCCTTTAAATAATTTGACGCGAATCGTGCCGTTGACGAATTTTTGGGTTGATTTTAAGAATGCTACTAATGCTTCTGTCAAAGGCGAGAACCATAAGCCATTGTAAATTGTTTCGCTGATTTTTTGTTCGATAATTGGTTTGAAGTGTGCCACTTCGCGAACAAATGTTAAATCTTCTAATTCTTTATGTGCAGTTATTAAAGTGACTGCAGCGGGGCACTCGTAGACTTCACGTGATTTAATACCGACTAACCGATTTTCGATATGGTCAATTCTGCCGACGCCGTGTTTGCCGGCGATTTCGTTTAAAGTAAGGATTAAATTAGCTAGACTCATATTTTCGCCATTAAGGGAAATCGGAATACCAGCATCGAAGGTAATTTCGACAATATCGGCTGTGTCTGGCGCGTCCTCTAAACTAACTGTTAAGTCGTAGGCAGCTTCTGGCGGCGTTGTCCACGGATTTTCAAGTACACCACATTCGTTGCTTCTGCCCCAAAGGTTTTGGTCAATCGAGAAGGGGTTATCTAAATCAATTGGAACGGGGATGTTATGTTCTTTGGCGTAATTGATTTCTTCTTCTCTTGACCATTTCCAATCACGGACAGGGGAAACGACTTTTAAATCAGGTGCAAGTGCATGAATCGCTACTTCAAATCGAACTTGGTCATTTCCTTTACCAGTACAACCATGAGCAATAGCAGAGGCGCCTTCTTGACGAGCCACTTCTACTAATTTTTTCGCGATTAACGGACGGCTTAACGCGGAAATGAGCGGATACTTTCCTTCATAATAAGCATGGGCTTGAAGGGCGATTAACGCAAAGTCCTCCGCAAATTCTTCTTTTGCATCAATTGTATAGGACTCGCTTGCTCCAACTGTAATGGCTTTTTCTTTAATAAAATCCAAATTTTTCCCTTCACCAACATCTAAACAACATGCGATAACTTCATAACCTGATTCTACTAACCACTGAATTGCAACCGAAGTATCTAACCCACCTGAGTAAGCTAAAACGATTTTTTCTTTCGCCATTGTAAACATCCCCTATTCATAAATATACAAACATTTGTATTTATATTAACATCGATGCTTTTGGATATCAACCTTTTTATTTTTATTTATTCATAATTATGCTTAAAAATACATTTTGAAATAAAAATAATCATTTCAAATAGTAATAAATTGGTTCCTGTTCATAAAACTGCTATACTTGTTATTGAAGTTATATTGAAGGAGTTGAGCGAATGTGAAAAATACAATAAAATGGATTGCCATTGGTTTTGCTGGGATCATTCTACTTCCATTATTAATCGTTTTCTTTATTTACAAAAAAGCGGTTGGGAAAAAAGAATATAATCCTGAGGTACTTGAGAATTTAGATGAAGCTTCACAAGAATTTGTGAAAAATACTTCACCATTATCCGACGTAGATTCGCGATATAAATATATGAGACTAGCGACAAAAGCATTGCCATCTGCAAAAGATATCGAAATTGGCGATGTTGAAAATAAAAAAATTGATGGCCCGGCTGGCAAAATTCCAATTCGGATTTATACGCCAGAAGAAGACGGACCTTTCGAAATTATCGTTTATTATCATGGTGGCGGATTTGTTTTAGGCGGACTGCAAACACATGATGCGATTGCTAGAAAACTTGTACAAACAACCGGTGCTCGTGTAGTCACTGTTGACTACCGACTTGCTCCAGAAAATCCTTTCCCAGCGGCAGTGGAAGATGCTTACGCGGCGCTACTTTGGGTACAAAATCATCGTACTAGTTTACGAGCTAAATCCTCAGACATTATCGTTGCGGGAGATAGCGTAGGCGGAAACTTAGCGACCGTTGTTACACAAATCGCTAAAGCCAAAGGAAAACCAAACATCACCGCTCAAATTTTACTTTATCCAGCAACGGATATTTTCAGTCGTGATGCATCGGTTCTTTATCCGTCAATGGATGAATTTGCAGAAGGCTACGTACTTACAAAAGAATCATTAGACAAATTCTTTAAATTATACATTGCAAATGCAAGTGATCGTAAATATGATCCACTTGTAGCACCAATTCGTAGCAAAGACTTAGTTGGCCTACCGAAAACATTCCTTGCGACTGCTGAATTTGATCCACTAAGAGATCAAGGGGAAGCATACGCGAAGAAATTAAAAGATGCCGGCGTAGAAGTATTTGCGAAACGCTTTGAAAAAGTCCCTCATGGCTTTATGACAACGAATTCTACAGCTACTGATGAGACGTATGAACTGATTAGCGAGTTTTTAGAAGAAAAATAAAACCTGGAATCCACTCTTTTACTAGAGTGGATTTTTTTATTGACAAAGAATTTTTTTCATGAGAGAATGACTTACGAACGGTCGTCAGTTTTTACGAGAGGAGTGAAGAGATGAGAAAAGAAGAAATCAAACAAGCCGCATTGACACTTTTCGCCCATAATGGTTTTGAGGGAACGTCACTTGCTGACATTGCAGGAGTAGTGGGGCTAAAGAAGCAATCCATCTATTCTCATTTTAAAGATAAAGATGATTTGTTTTTATCGATTATGAAGGACGCGAAATCGACAGAAATAGATTACTATCGGGCGAAACTTCGTGATAGTGACTTATCAAGACCAGATCTTGTTTTGTCTAGTTTACTTTTTGGTGTGAAAGAATTATACGATACGGATGAGGCCTACCAATTCTGGTTAAGATATGGCTTCTATCCGCCGAAGCATTTATATGATATTGTCCAAGCGGATATTACCGAAAATGTCGGGCAAATGGAACAAGATTTTACGGCTTTATTTAACGATTGGATAGAGCAAAAGTTAATTCCAATGCAAGATGTAGAAACGATGAAAGAAGCATACATGGGGATTCTCGATGCCGTCATTGTTGACATTGTGTACGTGAATGACCCAGAAAGAACGGAAAAGAAAATCACGGCTTTATGGCAAATTTTCTGGAGAGGAATTACGCTAAAAGCCTTGAATTAGAGGTGTAACATGGCAAAAAATATTGAAATTTTAGAAACAGATTCAGTAAAAAAGATTTATTTTAGATATTTAGTCCCTTCTTTAGTGGGGATGTTATTAATGTCTTTGAACATCGTGATTGATGGGATTTTTGTTGGGCATAAGCTCGGCGGGGTGGCACTTGCTGGAATAAATATTGCCGTACCAGTATTTACTATTTTTACGGCGATTTCGATCTGGATTGGTATTGGTGCTGCAACCCAGTTTTCCTTTGCGATTGGGGAAAAGAATGTCGCGAAAGCACAAACGATTTTCACCAATGCGATTTTAGCAGTTGTTTCGCTTACGATTATTATTGGAATTATCGCGTTTATTTTTAAAGAACCATTAGCTTATTTTTTAGGTGCGAATGACGATACGATTGGTTATGTACTGGAATATATGAATATACTACTTATTTTCGGATTTGCACTGACGCTGGAAAATATTTTAAGTATTTTTGTACGTAATGATGGCGATCCTAATTTATCGATGATTGCGCTTATTGTGACGGCGATTAGTAATGTTATTTTGAACTATTTATTTTTATTTGTGTTCGAATGGGGTGTAACCGGTTCTGCTTTAGCAACAATGCTGGCGATTATTATCGGTGTATTCATCCTAATTACCCATTTCTTCAAAAAATCGAGCCGCTTGAAATTTGTAAAAGTGGACTGGAATAAAGCTTTTTTCAAAAAGACATTGTCGATTGGTTTGCCGAGCTTTTTAGCAGAAGTTGGCGTATCGGTTTTCACGCTCGGTTATAATATTTCGATTGCGGCGATTGCTGGAACTGCTGGGGTCGCGGCGTTCTCCGTGTTGAATTATACGCATAGTGTGATTTTGATGCTGTTCCTTGGTATGGGCTCGGCGATTCAGCCGCTTATTAGTTATTACCGGGGCGCAAAAGCAAGACAAAAAGAGCTGGAAACGTTGAAAATCGCGATTATCGTTGCGTTTAGTACTGGAGTTGGCTTTTTACTCGTTGGTTTCTTTGGCTCCAATTTACTCGTTTCGATGTTCGGGAACTTTAGCCCGGAAATTAGAGAGTTAGCAAGTAACGGCATCAAGTTATTCTATACGGCTTATCTGTTCATGGGATTCAACTTTGTGATGATGACTTACTTCCAAACATCGGACAAAGTAAAAATGGCGACATGGATTACGATTTCGCGTGAGATTATTTTTATGGTAATTTTCTTATTAGTATTACCACCAATCATTGGTATTCCTGGTGTTTGGCTAGCAATTCCGATTTCAGAAATGATCGTAGCGGCATCCATCGTAGTTTATATGAAGAAAAAACATATTTTATTTAAATGAAAAAAGGCGAAGATATCATCTATCTTCGCCTTTTTAGATAAAACGAACCAAAAACATCTTCAAAAAAGCGGAAAAAGTAGCATGTTTCCTTTTTGCGAAATTATTTATTTTCGATGGTAAAATAAAAATCTACGTTTCCATTTTTACGTAGAACGAGTTTTAAAAGGGAATGTGTAGCGATTTTTTCGGATTCGATAAGGGAAAGAATCCAAAAGTCTTGTTGTTTATTAACGGAATTAGTCGCATGTGGGAGCAGACTAAAAAAGTAATAAGATGTCAGTATTAGGTGAAATAAGGAATACGTGGGAATATTTCTGCTTTCCCTATACTGATAAACAAGTCGAAATTCCAAAGAGTTAGTTATGACAGTTCAGTGAATTTTTTTAAAGATTAAATAGAGATAATTATTCGTTTTAGGTCAAAAGGCAATCGAGCCTTTATGGTCTAAAACGTTTTGTATGTAAGGGATAGCGTTTTGTAAAGTGCTATAATATGAAAAAATGCAGGATAGTAAAAATAGAAGATAGTTGAAAAAGACGGTTGTTTTCCGTTGGTAAATGGTTATAATTAAAAGGAAAATATGGAAAAATTGGCGGTGACATCATGAACTTAATCGGTTTGCGAATTAAAAATATTCGTAAAGAGAAGAAGCTAACTTTAAAAGAAGTAGCCCAAGGAATTATTTCAGTTCCTTATTTAGCAAATATCGAAAATGGCATAAAAGTTGCCTCGTTTGAAACGTTGATGCATATAGCAAGAAGACTAGAAATACCAGAAGAAGTATTATTAATGAGTGAGGAAGAAACGAACAAAGATCTGCTGAGGGAAATGGATGGAATTTTTGAACTATTGGTATTTTCGAATCCAGTAGAAATGGAAAAACGCTTAAATAAAATAGCTGAAACGGTGGATTTACTGCATGAATCACCAGCTATCGAGCTCAGTTTTTATTGTTTAAAAGTAGCGTTTTACTATAAAACTTGGGAATTTGCTAAAGCAGAGGAAGTAGAAGCCAAATATTTAAATAGCACAGAAAAACGTGCAACAGATTCTTTCCCGCGTCAGTTACTTTCCTACTATTACTATAGTCAGGCGGTAAAACATTCTCATGCAACATGCGATTATCCATTAGCAGTGGAATACTGGGAAAAATGCGTGGATATTACGGATAATAAAGATTTTCATGCTGTTTTTCACGTGTGTATCTGTATCAATTATATTTGCCAAAGCATCTATGAACCAGCACTTGGGCATATTCAGCAAGCGTGGGATTTAATAAAGGATGAAGAGCAAGAGCGGTTTGTGGCTATTCTTTATTTCTACGGCTATATTTATTTTCAAATTGGCTTTATGAAAGAGGCAAAAAACAGATTTGAACAAACACTGCATTACTTTTCGAAATATCCAGAAGCGAAAAAACTCTATTATTTTGTCGTTCAATTAAAAATGGCAGAAATTGAAAACATTGAAGGAAATGAAACGCTATTTGATGAGAAAATCACCAGTTTGTATGAAGAACTGATGGCCTATGAAACTACTAATACAAGCTTTAACAATAACGATTATCTTGTCATAACGGAATTGATGGTCATTTTTGCGGAAAAAGGATCTGTCGAAAAAGCAACTTCATTAATGGGAATCATGAACAGAGTAATGGAGCGAGTGCAAGAGCTGAATTACTTCATGGAATACACCGAAACATTGCTTTTATATCACCAAAACGAGCAAGTGAGTTACGAAACGAAAATGATAAAACTACTGAAAAAAATTGATGCGTCCAATGATCCCGTACTGATTGACCGGGTGAAAAAACACGCAAGCACGCATTTCGCGAAATCAACGAAGTATAAGATGGCTTATGATATTTTGTCGTGAGAATGAAAAAGACAGTCCTGGTTATAATTAACCAAGACTGTCTTTTATAATGCGGCCGAGAGGACTTGAACCTCCACGGGTTTTACCCCACTAGGCCCTCAACCTAGCGCGTCTGCCGATTCCGCCACGACCGCGTATGTGTAGCAAAATTAATTATAATATTGAAGCCTTTATTTTGTCAACAAATTCTGCATGAATAATTGGGAAAAAGTAAGCGTATTCTTGTATAATGAAGGATAGCGGGTTTACAGGAGGGAGAGCTGATTATGGATGTGACACAATTAAAAATGTTGCATAATGCGAAAGTGATTTCGGAAATAAAAAAAGGTTTTTCTATCGATAGGAAATATCAAATGGATGAAAAATACCTTGTTCGCGTTTTTCCAAAAGATTTACTTCAAGAACGGAAGCAAGAATTTGAAATAATCCGCGCGTTAAGTTCTCAAATTCCGCTTGTCCCAAAGGCGTATGATTTCGGCTCTATCGGTGAAGAGGGCTACATGATTATTGATTATTTGCGCGGAGAAGATGCGGAAAGTGGTATGAATCATTTGTCGAATTTGGAACAGTTTAAAGCTGGTTTTTCGGCAGGAGAACTTTTACGGAAAATCCATGAACTACCTTTAGATATACCAGTAATGAATTGGTTTGATTTTCAGTCAACCAAATTCAAACGAAAAGCACAGGAACTAAAAAAATTAGAAATCTCAGCTCCATTTCTGATAGAAACCGAAAAGTTTGTTCATGATAATCTAGCTAGATTAAAAAATAGACCAATTTGTTTACAACATGGCGATTTTCATCCGGCAAATATTATTTTGGATAATAAAAAATTTGCGGGGCTTATTGATTTTAATCGGCTAGAGTTCGGTGACCCTTTATTTGATTTAGCTAAAATTGGCTTTTTTACAACAGAGGTCAGTATTCCTTTTGCACAAGCCAACATTTTAGGCTATATTGAAAAGGAACAACTTGCCGATTTTTGGGAACTTTATGCGCTTTATTCGGCGATGCATCTTCTTGCGGCTATTAGTTGGGCGGCGGGAGACGAGTCACGTAATTTAGATAAGTTAATGAATTATGCAGCAAAGACGGCAGCTAGTCATGATAATTTTCAGAGGCTGATGCCATACTGGATGAACGAGGAGGAATTCAAATGACTGAGAAGAAAATTGATTTTAAAAAAGAAGAAAAGAAATTTTATGCGCCAAAACGGAAACCTGAGCGTATTTTTGTGCCAGAGATGAATTTTTTGATGGTGGATGGAAAAGGGGATCCAGACGGCGAGGAATATCAAAAAGCGGTGCAGTCTCTTTACGCAATTGCTTATACGATTAAAATGAGTAAAATGGGCGAGACGCGTCTGACGGGTTATACGGATTTTGTTGTGCCACCGCTGGAAGGTTTTTGGTGGTCAGAGGGCATGTTTGACTTGCAGGACCGGGATGCTTGGCTTTGGACGTCGATTCTTAGACAACCCGACTTTGTTACGGAAGAAGTGTTGGCATGGGCGAAAGAGATTGCTAAGAAGAAAAAGCCTGATGTCGATACGAGCCGTGTGAAATTGGTTCGTTTTGAAGAAGGGGAATGTGTGCAAATGATGCATATTGGGCCGTTTAGTGAAGAAGTGAAGACAGTGGCGGAAATGCATCAATTTATGGAAGAGGAAGGGCTTCAAAATGATACAGGAGCTGTTCGGAAGCATCATGAAATTTATTTGAGTGATCCGCGGAAAGCTGATCCTGAAAAAATGAAGACAATTCTGCGACTTCCGGTGAGTTGAATAATAGGAATGTTTTGCGTTATAGTATAGAAGAAATAGGACAAGGCGACTGCCCGGAATGTAAATATTTCAGGGTGGTTTTTTTGTGAAGTGGGGTTTTTGAGGATGTATTTTTTATATGTGGGAATTTTTGGTGCCCTAGGTGGAATGTGCCGTTATGCAATGAATTTATGGCTTGGTGGCGGGAGTTTTCCATATGCGACTGTAGCTGTTAATTTGATTGGTTGTTTTTTGCTAGCTTTTCTCATGCAGTTTTTGGCGGAGAAATCGCGTATTTCACTAGTAATCTTAAATGGGATTGGAACGGGATTTATTGGTGCTTTTACAACGTTTTCTGCTTTTAGTGTGGACACAATTCAACTGTTGCAAAATGGTGATGTGATTTTGGCGATTAGCTATGTTTTGGTTAGTTTAATTGGCGGGCTTGTGATGGTTAAGCTTGGCAGGCTATTTAGTGATAGGTTGTTGAAACGAGGTGCGCGCCATGTTCATTAATTTTTTATTGGTTGGTTTTGGTGCGGGACTAGGCGCGATGCTACGATATGGGATTTCGGTTTTTGTTAAAAGTAAATGGAAGACGAACTTTCCATACGCGACATTTTTCATCAACGTCACTGGTTCATTTTTGTTAGGTTTTCTGGTATCTTCTGCGCTTGGGCCTGACTGGCAGCTGTTTCTTGGCACTGGCTTTATGGGCGGATATACGACATTTTCAACATTCAAAGTGGAGAGTATGGAATTAAAATGGAAAACAAATTATCGCGCATTATTTTCGTATTTAGGCTGTACGTATGTGTTTGGCTTGGCGGCGGCTTTTGTCGGAATAATGCTGGGTGTATAAGAATTGTTTAAGAAACGAAGAAAACGATTGCCTGTATTTCCGCTAAATGCTATGCTAGAAAGAACGAAAAGCTTCGGAGAGGACGAGAGAGCGCGATGACAGGTTTTAGAAAAATAATGTTGCCGGTTTTACTAGTAGTACTATTTTTGGCGGGCTGTAATAAGGAAGAGGTTCCTGCTTTAGTCCTTGATGGATCAGTAACTGACACTAGTTTATTGGAGAATAATAAGCAGTTAACAGTCAATGGAACGTTAACATGGAATGGTGAAAAAAATAATTATGCCAGTGAAGTTATCGTCACCGTAAGTAGCAATACTTCCGTGACTAACGCAACAACTGGCAAAACGATGAAACTAACAGATATTAAAGATGATGACACAATCAAAGCCGTATTCCCACAAGGAACAGATATTACTTCACCAGCTCCTGGAAAAGTGTCTGAAAATGCTACTTCTATAAAAGTAACTCCAAAATAAAACGTGCCTTTTTCAAAAGGGACGTTTTTTTGATGTGATTTGTGACAGACTTATGAACACTTCGGAAAATGGCTTGTTTTCAGTACTTTATATGTGTTAATTTTAATGTATCAACTAAGTAGGAGGAGAATAATGAAAAAAGGGATTTTACTTTCAATTCTGTTAGTTTTAGCATTAGTAATTAGTGCATGTGGGGAAAGCGCAGAAGAAAAAGCAGCAAAAACACCACAAGGGAAATTTATTCAAACATTAAAAAATGGGAAAAATGCTCCGGATAAGTCTACATATACTACTACGATGGGTGTAACAGATATCCAAATACCAAGTGACGACTCTAGCTCGCAAATGATTGGTATCCTAAAAGATATTAAACTATCTGTAACGACTTCAACGGATAAAAAAGCTAACAAGACAGAAACAAAAGCCAATATAAAATCTACAAATAATATGTTACCATTTTCCATGGATTTAAATGTTTTATCGGATTTAGAGTCAGGAAATTCATATATTCCACTTAAATCTATCGTTAAACCTGACGCGTCATTACTTAGCTTTTTAGATCAAGCGACAGGTGGCATGTGGTCAAAAATTGACACAGAAATGCCCGGTTTGAAAGATAAGTATATTAGTACAGAAGAATTAACGAGTTTATTAACAGATGGCACTGAAGTGAAGATTGATGAAAAAGCGTATGAAGGTGCTAGAAAAAATATCAATGAAAAAATAACAAAACTATCAGAAGACTATTTCCAAGGTTTGGAAAAAGATCGTTTTAAAGAAGCAGAAGATGGTACAATCACGGTTTCACTTAAAAAAGAAGATGTTGTAAAATTACTAACAGAACTTCGTGAATTAATGAATGAAGAAGCAGTAAAAGCGGATTTCAAAGTAATGACAGAAAGCCAAGGTTCAGATCAAGTAAAAGACTTTGACACACAGTATAGCGAGCTACTAACAGGCCTTAAAACAGCTGCTGATAAGTTACTAGATGATAAAAAACTAATGATTAATTTCGATATTGCTGTAAAACCAGGAAAAGATAATACATTAGATACATTAACTATTAGTGGAAAAGTAGAAGATACATTAAACAATACGAATCCAGAGTCTATCAGTTTTAAACTAGAAACAAAAGCAGAAAAATTTGTTCCAATTTCTGATTTCCCAACAAAAGAACAAATTCTTTCTAAAGAAGAGTTAACTTTAATCATAAGCGATTTTGCAAGACAAATATATATAAACAGTGGAGTTTACTAATTCACTGGAAAGACGCAGCGGCTTAGGTCGTTGCGTTTTTTTGATTTTTATTTTGGCGCAGCTTTGTGGTATGATATGTAGAGAAAATGATGGACGGGTGAGCTAATGGAATTCGAATTAATAATGACGAGTGAAGCAGAGACAAGACTTCGCGCAAAACAACTTGGTGAACAACTGGCAGCTGGAGACGTGATTTTACTTGAAGGTGATCTCGGCGCTGGAAAAACTACTTTTACAAAAGGACTTGGTGAAGGTCTTTTGATTCCGCAAATGATTAAAAGTCCGACATTCACTATTATTCGCGAATATAAGAAGGGGCGTTTGCCGCTTTATCATATGGATGTGTACCGCTTGGAAGATACTTCGGCTGATGAACTTGGCTTGGAGGAGTATTTCTACGGAGCGGGTGTTAGTGTGGTTGAATGGGCGCAGTTTGTTCGCGAAGATTTGCCAGAAGAATACTTGGAAATCAAGCTTTTTCATATAGATGAGAATACGCGCAAAATGGTTGTGAAGCCAGTTGGGGAAAGGTACGAGCAACTTGCGATGGAGGTTTTTGGGAAATGATACTTGGGATGGATACGTCTTCAGATACGATGACGATAGCGCTTTTTAATGATGGGCTAGTTATCGGCGAATATACAACGAATTTGAAAAAAAATCATAGTGTACGCTTACTTCCGGCGATTGCGGCTTTAATGGAAGAATGCGGCGTAAAACCTGCTGATTTAGAAAAAATTGCTGTGGCAAAAGGGCCGGGTTCTTATACAGGACTACGAATTGGCGTGACTGTCGCGAAAACAATGGCCTGGGATGCGGGAATTCCAATTGTAGGGATTTCTTCTTTGGCACTTTTAGCAGAAAATGGCTTGTACTTTCCTGGAAAAGTGGTTGCATTAATGGATGCGCGCCGTGGCAATGTCTACGCGGGGGTTTATCAAGCAATCCAAGGTAAAATGGAGAATGTCGCTGCGGACGGTCATATTGCGCTTACCGAATTAGTAGAGCAATTTACTCAAAGTGACGATACAATTTTATTCGTGGGAACGTTGACGGAACAAATTCAGCTAGCAGTGACCGAAATTCTTGGTAAACGGGCGATTTTTGCTCTGGCGGATTATACGTATTCGCGGGCTAGTTCGCTTGTAAAATTAGCGGCGAACTTGGACGGCGAACCAGCGGACAATTTCGTCCCAGACTATTTAAAATTGGCAGAAGCGGAAAGCAAATGGTTGGAATCGAGGGGTTCCGAGTGAGTTTGGAAGAAGCCTTAATATTTCGAGAAGCAACGGTTGCTGACTTAAAAAGTATTATGAATGTGGAAAATGCTGCATTCACGGTACCTTGGACAGAAGCGGCTTTTCGGAATGAATTTATTATTAATCAATACGCCTATTATTTACTTGCGGTTTATGAGGAGCAGGTAGTAGGCTATGCGGGCGTTTGGCTTGTTTTAGATGAAGGGCACATTACGAATATTGCGATTCATCCAGATTATCAAGGCAATCATTACGGCGAGGCACTTTTGCGGGAAATGATTCGAGTTGCAAAAGAGCGTGGAGTTGTTCGGATGACGCTCGAAGTTCGCGTATCCAATGATGTAGCACAAGGACTTTACAAAAAATTAGGATTTCAAGATGGCGCCATTCGGAAAAACTATTATCCGGATACGAAAGAAGATGCGCTAGTGATGTGGGTGGACTTATGAAAAAAAATACATTAATTCTTGGGATAGAATCTAGCTGTGACGAAACAGCTGCTTCTGTTGTGAAAAATGGTAATGAAATTATATCGAGTGTGGTGGCTTCGCAAATTGAAAGTCATAAACGATTTGGCGGGGTCGTCCCAGAAATTGCATCAAGACATCACGTAGAGCAAATTACGCTTGTGATTGAAGAAGCCTTAAAACAGGCGAATGTGACGATGGATGATTTGGACGGGGTCGCTGTGACAGAAGGGCCAGGTCTAGTTGGCGCACTGCTTATCGGCGTGAACGCAGCCAAAACGCTAGCTTTTATGCACAATTTACCTTTAGTTGGCGTGCATCATATCGCTGGCCACATTTATGCAAATCGTTTTGAAACAGAATTTAAATTCCCATTATTGTCGTTAGTTGTCAGCGGCGGGCATACCGAACTTGTTTTAATGAAAGCAGATAATGAATTTGAGATTATCGGTGAAACAAGGGACGATGCGGCTGGTGAAGCTTATGATAAAGTGGCGCGCACACTTGGCCTTGCATATCCTGGCGGCGTGCAAATTGATAAACTTGCCAAAGATGGCGAAGATACTTTTCATTTTCCGCGTGCGATGATGGATGATGGCTCATTTGATTTTAGTTTTAGCGGCTTGAAGTCTTCCTTTATCAATACACTCCACAATTTAAGACAGCGCGGCGAGGAGCCGAATCCAAATGATATGGCGGCGAGTTTCCAAGCAAGTGTCGTGGATGTTTTAGTAAGCAAAACGATTCGGGCAGCTAAAGAGTACGATGTCAAACAACTGCTTCTTGCGGGAGGCGTTGCAGCGAATCAAGGTTTAAGAGAACGACTTATTCAAGAAGTAAAACTAGAACTTCCAGACACAGAACTGATTATTCCACCGTTATCGTTATGTGGTGATAATGCAGCGATGATTGCAGCTGCTGGGACAGTGAGTTTCTTGCAAGGAAAACGTAGTAATTTTGATATGAATGCAAATCCAGGATTATTGCTGGAAGATATATGAAAAAGCGCGCGGGATTTTTCGTTCCGCACGCTTCGGACTGCAGTGAAAGTGAACAATTACTTTCGCTGCAGTTTATTTTTATTAGATTTATTCAAGGTTAATTTTCCGATTATGCCTCTAAAATACAACTTTCGCACCAACTCTTTTTCTAAAGATACTGGCATGTTATAATTGTGAAGCAAGCAAGTTTATGGTGGTGCACCAGCCTTTTTCATCCGGAAAGTAGGTGGTGCTTATGTTGTTTTTAGGCGTTACCTGGAAAGGATAAACGTGTGACTGTTTTCGAGAGTCTTACGCTGATGATTGCTTTTGCAGTCTTAATCGTAACGATCATGAACAGCAAAAATGACAAAAAATAAAAACCACTCATAAGCCTGACAGCTAGTGGTTTTTAAATAAATCATATAAAAGGCTGTCACCATCTTAAATGGTGTTCGCGAGGGAGTCATGTTGACGCATGGCTCTCTTTTCATTTATATGGTAACACATTTAGTTATTATTTGCCAAGTTTTTCCTCTGTATAACTGATAGCATATAGTTCTTAGAAAATCGCTAGTTTTCACATCGTTTTATTTAAAAATTGGCGTACTTTTTCTTCGTATGTTTTTGGATCTACCGTGAATGCTTGGCCGTGTTCGGCGCCTTTGACAATCCATTTTTCTTTATAGCTATTCGTAGCGTCATAAAGTTCGTCCACCATATAAGTAGGAACGAAAGCATCTGAATCACCATGAATGTAGAAAATCGGTAAGTCTGTTTTAGCGACTGCATCAACGGCACTTGCTTCGCTGAAAAAGAAACCTTCTTTCACTTTGTTTATTAGACTAGCTGTTGGGATAATTGGGAAATTCGGCAAATGGAACATGGCTTTTAATTGATAGGAAAGTTCAGCATCCATCGAAGTATAGCCGCAATCCGCGATAACACTTTTTACTTGTTTTGGTAGTTTTTCGCCGCTTGTCATAAGGACGGTGGAGCTGCCCATGGAAACGCCGTGGAGTGCGATTTCTGTGTTGGTTCCATTTTTATCGATTACTTGATCAATCCATTGTACATAATCTTTGCGTTCGGGCCAGCCGAAACCAATATTTTCACCTTCACTTTCGCCGTGTGCTCTGGCATCAGGCATTAAAACATTGTAACCAAATTTTTCGTGATACATCCGTGCTAGGCCAGCCATCTCAACTTTACCACTTTTGCCACGATAACCGTGGGCTAAAATGATTGTCGTATTAGATGGTTTATCGGCTGCTAAATAATTAGCAACAAGTTTCAAATCGTCGGCTGAGGTTTCAGTCCATTGCGTGAGATTTTGCTTTTCCATCCAAGCGACATTTGCCTCGCGATTTTTCTTCGCCAGTTTGGCCGTTTCCGTTGTTTCGTCTGTTGTTGCTGTATCGTCCATGCTGGAATTGTCACGCGCTAAAGCATAACTATATAAGTAAAAACTCGCACAAATGGTAATAATGACAAGTAAGCTAACGATAATTGAACCAGAAATAATTAAAATCTTTTTCATTATTTGCTCCTTTTTTTATGCAGATTACATGGATTCCAGTTCTTCGCTTATGGTTTCCCATTCTTCCATGAGTTTTTCGCCGTCCGCTTTCACCGCGTCCAGCTCTTGTGTGATTTCAAGGGCTTTTTCATGGTCTTGGAAAACTTCGGGTTTGGTTAATTGGAGCTCAAGTTCGGCGATTTTTTCATCGGTCTGTTCCATGGCTTGCTCTACTTCTTCAAGTTTTCTTTTTCGTTGTCGAAGTAGTTTTTGCTGTTCTTTTTCTTCTTGGTAGTTTAATTTCCTGACGGAGGCGGTTGTTTCGACTTGTTCGCCTTTTTTGCGGCGGTCTTCAGCATCAAGTCGTGCTAGTTCTTTTGCTTCCGCTAATTTTTCTTGGTAATAATCGTAATCTCCTAGGAAAACAGTCGCTTTTTCCGGGGCCAATTCGACGATTTTCGAAGCTATCCGGTTAATGAAATAACGGTCATGGGAAACGAACAAAATCGTCCCTTCAAAATCGATTAAAGCTGCTTCTAACACTTCTTTACTTTCAATGTCTAAATGGTTGGTTGGTTCATCGAGAATGAGGACATTGGCTTCAAGTAAAGTGAGTTTAGCAAGCGCGAGTCTCGCTTTTTCGCCACCGCTGAGTGATTGGACATTTTTTAGCACATCGTCATCTGAAAATAGGAAATTACCAAGTGTTGTTCGGACATTAACTTCATTTAATTCAGGATAATCATCCCAAAGTTCCATTAAAACGGTTTTGTTGGAAGTTAGTTTGGCTTGTTCTTGGTCGTAGTAGCCAATTTTCACGCCAGCGCCAAAGTGAAATTCGCCGCTTAGAGCTGGAATATCGCGAATAAGTGTTTTAAGTAGGGTAGACTTGCCGATTCCATTTGGGCCAACGAGTGCAAGGCTATCTTGGCGTTTCATTTCGAAGGTTAGATTGGAAGCAATGCGCTTGTCTTTTGCATAACCAATGCTTAGCTGATCTACCATTAAAACATCCTTACCGGTTTGCTTTTCAAATTGGAAACCAAAGTGAGCGGCTTTTTCATCCCCTTGAGGTCGACCGAGCACATCCATTTTTTCTAATTGTTTTCTTCGACTTTGCGCGCGTTTAGTTGTGGATGCGCGAACGATATTTCTTGCGACAAAATCTTCTAGTTTTGCAATTTGTTTTTGTTGTTTATCGAATTCTTTCCACATTTGTTCCAGTTTGGCTTGTTTTTGACTGACAAACGAACTGTAATTGCCTTTGTAGTGATCGATTTTGGTGCGGCTGATTTCGTATACTTGGTTAACGACTTTATCAAGGAAGTAGCGATCATGGGATACGATAAGTAAGGAGCCGTGGTAGTTTTGTAAATACGTTTCTAGCCATGCTAACGTTTCGATATCTAAATGGTTGGTCGGTTCATCGAGAACAAGAATGTCTTGTTTAGCAAGCAACAATTTGGCCAGTGCGAGCCGTGTCTTTTGCCCACCACTTAAAGAAGCAATCTCCACTTCATAATCATCAGGATAAAAGCGCAAACCATTTAAAACAGAGCGGATTTCAGCTTCATACGTATACCCGCCAATTTCTTTAAAGGTATGCTGCAATGTATCGTAATCCGTCATCAATGCTTGATATTTTTCCGGGTCATTATATAGTTCTGGTTCGCCGAGACGAAGCTCCATTTTGCGCAAATCAGCTTCCATTTTTCGAAGTGAGTCAAACACGCTAAGCATTTCATCCCAAATAGTTTTGGAAGACTCTAGCCCAGTGTTTTGCGCCAAATAGCCAATTTCGACACTTTTAGGTTTGGAAATGGTTCCGCCGTCATAGCTCATTTTGCCTGCGATGATTTTAAGTAAAGTAGATTTTCCTGCGCCATTTCTGCCAACTAAAGCAATTCGGTCACCAGTTTTTACTTCTAATTTAATATTATCTAAAATTACTTCTGCACCGAAGAATTTAGAAATTTGCTGAACTTGTAATAATATCATAATCTCTCTCCTCGAACGTTCTCCCTACTAGTTTATCTTAAAAGCCAAGTAATCGCAATGAGATAGCCAATTGTTCACGAATCAGTTAGTTTGTGAAAACACTCGCATTATTTGTGATTTTAGCGTAGAATAGAAAAGAAGGACTGCACCGGATATTTTGCGGGACAAAACCTTACTTGAAAGTTATGAGCAAAAAGTTTGTGCATTCCTTGTGAAATGTTTATAGTATATAAGCAAGCATGTGAAAGGAAGTACAGTTCACAAAAGCTTCAACTTCAGAAAAAATTTAAAAGAAGAAGGGACAGAAGGCATGATGGAGGAAACAACTAAAATTCCACAAGCGACAGCAAAACGCTTACCATTATATCATCGTTACTTGAAATACCTAGATGAGTCAGGTAAGGAACGAGTATCATCAGCGGAATTAAGTGAAGCGGTGAAAGTTGATTCAGCGACTATTCGACGTGATTTTTCGTACTTTGGCGCATTAGGTAAGAAAGGATACGGGTATAACGTTTCATACATACTCGACTTTTTCAGCAAAACACTCAGTCAGGACAAACAGACAAATGTTGCACTTATCGGTGTTGGTAACCTAGGGACAGCATTATTACATTATAATTTCATGAAAAACAATAATATCAAAATCGTTGCTGCATTTGATGTGGATCCAGCGAAAGTAGGTAGTGTTCAACAAGATATTCCGATTTATCATTTAAATGATATGGAAGAAATTGTTCGTGAAAACGGTGTGGAAGTAGTTATTCTGACAGTTCCAGCTGACGAAGCACAAGTAACGGTAGATCGTTTAATCGAAGCAGATGTTAAAGGTATCCTAAACTTTACACCAGCTCGTATCAGTGTTCCAAAACAAGTTCGTGTGCACCATATCGATCTTACAACGGAATTACAAACGTTAATCTATTTCCTGGAAAATTATCCAGCGAAAACAGAATAAAAAAACCTGTAGAAGGTAAGCTAAAACTTACTTTCTACAGGTTTTTTTTACGTCTTCTCAGTCCGGTAATAATCAAGCCGATACCAATCCCAAAATCCATTAATGTCATTATAATAAGTATATAAGCAAGGATATCATAACCATATTCAGCTACACGAACAATAACAAAATATACAAATACAAGACCAAGCGCAAAATAAAGAAAACTTTGCTTAATTAATGAATTTTTCATATTATCCTCCAATTATTCCGAGACTCAAAAGCAAAACAATCGTGTTCATCAAAATATGAGCGCCCATCGAAACCACAATCCGTTTCGTTTTCGTATAAAGAAAACAAAGAATCAGTCCGATGACAAAATAAGTCAGTAAAAAGGAAATATCCCCATGAAGCAGTCCAAAGAAAAGCGAACTAATAACCGCAGCCACATGAATATTCATGACATTGCTCAGCCCACCAAAAACCACTTTTCTAAATACAAGCTCTTCTAAAATTGGGCCTAGAATGGAAATGAAAATCAAGAAAATCGGTGCAGCTTTTGTCAAATCAACTAGTAATTCCGTATTTGCAGACGTGCTCATGTCCCCAGAAATCATCGTAATAATAATGCTACAAATAATTTGCGCTACATATAATCCAATGACACCACCGATAATCCAAACGATACTAAATAGTGGTTTCGTTTTTTCACCGAGTTCAATTTTATTTTCTTTTGGTTTTCTATAAAGCATCGGAATGATAATAGCCAGCGATAAAAGATTAGAAAATATCGACCAAATAACCATTCCATAAGCCGCAGCATCTTCCGCCGAAAGGGAAGTGACACTTAATAAAATATGTTGAACAATTGGAATTCCAATAGATGCAGAGAACAGTAATAACAAATAAACTAACACAATCGTAATATAACGTTTAGCCAAAAAAGACGCATCCTCTCTAAAAACAAAAATCATGCTAAATTGCTTCAAACAAGCGGAAATAGCTCTCCTTATTGTACTCGTTATCAAGCTTTACCGCAAATAAGAATTCTTCCATTTTTTAAACGTTTTTGCTTGCAATTTTTATTCAGTTTGGTATCATAATAACTGTATTAGCACTCTGATGTGTCGAGTGCTAAAATGAAAAATGTAATTATATCAGAGGAGGTCATTTACATTGTTAAAACCATTAGGAGATCGTGTTGTAATTGAAGTACTTGAAGCAGAGGAAAAAACAGCGAGTGGGATTGTATTACCAGACTCTGCCAAAGAAAAACCGCAATCAGGGAAAATTGTTGCAGTCGGTTCAGGTCGTGTTCTAGAAAACGGAACAAGAGAAACACTTGAAGTTGCAGAAGGTGACACAGTAATTTTCGCAAAATACTCTGGAACAGAAGTAACGTATGAAGGAACTGACTATCTGATTTTACGTGAAAGTGACATTTTAGCAATTACTAAATAATTTTAAAAAAAGAAATAATCGGAGGGAAATATAAAATGGCAAAAGATATTAAATTTAGTGAAGATGCTCGTCGTGCCATGTTACGTGGTGTCGACCAATTAGCAAACGCAGTAAAAGTAACGCTTGGCCCAAAAGGTCGTAATGTTGTTTTAGAAAAGAAATTCGGTTCTCCGTTAATTACAAATGATGGTGTAACGATTGCAAAAGAAATCGAATTAGAAGACCCATTTGAAAACATGGGAGCAAAACTTGTATCTGAAGTTGCTTCTAAAACCAATGATGTTGCTGGGGACGGAACTACAACAGCTACCGTTTTAGCGCAAGCAATGATTCAAGAAGGCTTAAAAAACGTAACAGCTGGAGCAAACCCAGTAGGCGTTCGCCGCGGTATCGAAAAAGCCGTAGCAACAGCTATCGAAGAATTAAAAGCTATCTCTAAACCAATTGAAAGCAAAGAGTCTATCGCTCAAGTTGCAGCTATTTCTTCTGGTGATGAAGAAGTTGGTAAATTAATCGCAGAAGCAATGGAACGTGTTGGTAACGACGGCGTTATCACTATTGAAGAATCCAAAGGTTTTGCAACAGAATTAGACGTAGTAGAAGGTATGCAATTCGACCGCGGCTACACTAGCCCTTACATGGTAACCGATTCCGATAAAATGGAAGCTGTTCTTGAAAAACCATATATCTTAATTACAGATAAAAAAATCAACAACATTCAAGAAATCTTACCAGTTTTAGAGCAAGTAGTTCAACAAGGTCGTCCAATGTTAATTATCGCGGAAGATGTTGAAGGAGAAGCTCAAGCAACTCTTGTGCTAAACAAACTTCGTGGAACATTTAACGTAGTAGCAGTAAAAGCTCCTGGTTTCGGCGATCGTCGTAAAGCAATGCTAGAAGACGTAGCTATTTTAACTGGTGGACAAGTAATCACAGAAGATTTAGGCTTAGAACTGAAAACAGCTACCATTGATCAACTTGGAACTGCTAACAAAGTAGTCGTAACAAAAGATGATACAACTATCGTAGAAGGAGCAGGCGATTCCACTCAAATTAGCGCTCGTGTAAATCAACTTCGTGCGCAAATGGAAGAAACTACTTCTGAATTTGATAAAGAAAAATTACAAGAGCGTTTAGCAAAACTTGCAGGTGGAGTAGCTGTCGTTAAAGTCGGCGCTGCAACTGAAACAGAGCTAAAAGAACGTAAATTACGTATTGAAGATGCCCTTAACTCTACTCGTGCAGCTGTAGAAGAAGGTATCGTAGCCGGTGGTGGTACTGCCCTTGTAAGTATTTACAACAAAGTAGCAGCACTTGAAGCAGAAGGCGACGTAGAAACAGGTATCAACATCGTGCTTCGTTCTCTAGAAGAACCAGTTCGCCAAATCGCACATAACGCTGGCCTAGAAGGTTCCGTTATCGTAGAACGCTTGAAACACGAAGCAGTTGGCGTTGGTTTCAACGCAGCAAACGGCGAATGGGTAAACATGATTGATGCTGGTATTGTCGATCCAACTAAAGTAACACGTTCCGCACTACAAAACGCATCATCCGTTGCAGCACTTCTATTAACTACAGAAGCAGTTGTAGCAGACAAACCAGACGAAAACGGTCCATCAGCTGTTCCTGACATGGGAATGGGCGGCATGGGCGGTATGATGTAAGCATCGTATCAACCGAACAATTTTAAAAAGGTCTCTGAATTTTTTCAGGGATCTTTTTTTGTAGTGGAAAAATGAAAACAAACTTATGATAAAGTAAATTTTTTTAATGATTTAGGTTGCACGCCCTGAGAGGGAGTTAGCGATTAGCAGCTATTCCGTTTTATTGTGAAAAAAACAACAAATTATGTTTTACCCAAAATGCCTAGGGTACTTATATACATGTAAGCTGAAAAATTCGAGGAGGGATTTTTGATGTGTACGTCAATAACTTATACAACAAAAGATCACTATTTTGGAAGGAATTTTGACTATGAACTTTCTTACCAAGAGGTTGTGGTTGTTACGCCAAAAAATTATCCGTTTCGTTTTCGCAAGGTAGAGGATATTAATCAACATTATGCGTTAATTGGTATTGCTGCTGTGATGGAAAACTATCCTTTGTACTACGACGCCACCAATGAAAAAGGGCTTAGTATGGCGGGACTCAATTTCTCAGGGAATGCTGATTATAAGGAATTTGCGGAAGGAAAAGATAATGTGACACCATTTGAATTTATTCCATGGATTCTTAGTCAATGCGCTACTGTAAAAGAAGCAAGAGTACTACTTGATAAAATCAATCTTGTTAATATTAGTTTTAGTGAGCAACTGCCACTTTCTCCGCTTCATTGGTTGATGGCGGATCAAACTGAATCCATCGTGATTGAGTCTGTGAAAGATGGTCTTCGCATCTATGATAATCCAGTAGGGGTATTAACAAATAATCCAACATTTGATTATCAACTATTTAATTTAAATAATTATCGTGCGCTTTCCAGTAAAACGCCAGAAAATACTTTCTCTAGCGAAATTGACTTGGATGCTTATAGTCGCGGAATGGGTGGGATTGGTTTACCTGGTGATTTATCCTCCATGTCTCGTTTTGTGAAGGCAACGTTTACCAAGTTGAATTCCATTTCAGGTGATTCTGAATCTGAAAGTATTAGCCAATTTTTCCATATTTTAGGCTCGGTAGAACAGCAAAAAGGGCTTTGTGATGTTGGTGGGGAAAAATATGAGCATACCATTTATTCCTCATGCTGCAATATTGATAAAGGCATCTATTATTATAGAACTTACGAAAATAGCCAAATTACTGGCGTGGATATGCATCAAGAGGATTTAGAGAGTAAAGAACTAGCAATTTATCCACTCGTAAATGAGCAGCAAGTGAACATCGTTAATAAATAATTTATAGGACTATGGCAGGGAAGCCCCTTGTCGTAGTTTTTTTGTGAGGAAAACCAAAATTTGTCATGCGTTAAACAATTTTGGGACCGAAAAAGCAAGAAGCAATCCCCTAACCATTGTTATAATAAAAGAAAAGGAGATGCACTTGTTATGAGAGAGAATTCCATTATTGGTCGAGTGATTGCATTTTGTGCGATTTGCTTTGCATTTTTCAATCCGAAAACCGTGACTTATTGGCTCGGGGTGCGCGCGGAATCTGGCCCGGCTTGGTATCTTACAACAGTTGTCGCATGCGGAATTGCCGTTTATGTATTGATTGATTTAATCAAAAAAATAAAACGAAGAAAAGCGGCAGAATAAAAGTTTTCGTGGTATACTACTAGAAAAACGACTAGGAGAACGCCATGAACTGGACACGTATCAGTAGTATTTTAATAGTTGGTTTTACAGCAGTTGGGGCAATTTATGGAGGATTATCAATGGTTTTCATGCCAAGCGGTGGTCTACTATCTCTTTCAACTGGCTTACTTGATGGTTCACCGTTTGTCGATTATTTAGTACCCGGCATATTTTTATTCGTCTTTGTTGGGTTATTCCACCTAGCAGCACTAATTTACTTACTAAAAAAATTACCACGAACAAAAGAAGTCATGTTTGCAGCCGCCGCTGTTTTGGCAGTATGGATGGTGGTGCAATTACTGATTATTGGTTATGTATTTATTCTACAAATTATCTTTTTAGTTGTCGCAGCAGTCGAAATGTTCTTAGCGATACAATTGAAAAAGCAACAAGAATAATACTGTAATTTATTTAATTAGGCTATTTTCCCTCTTGAAATTGATAGGGGGTGGATAGCCTAATTTTTTTGGCCAATTGGAGGTTTGGGCAATTAAACTTGAAGAAATTATCAATAAAAGAATATATTGTGAAAAAATCATCTTTTTGTATAAAAGGGATTACTTGAAAATGGATCATATCAGCATTTTATTGAAGCGTTGTTCGTTGTTCTGTCACATTGCACTTTGTGAATTTATGATATAATTTTAGGATGATATCTAACTATATTTTTATTTGAGAGTAACAATCTAAAAATGATTGTTAATTGGATGATTTAAATTTATAGCAATTTAAGTGTTCGAATAATTGGAAAAAATTAAGATTTGAAAGGGATAAAATACAGAAGTAGGTAGGAGAAGAGATGAAGAAAAAAGTAATTGTTTTGTTAACAGGTTTATTGTTTTTAGGAGGCTGTTTCAATATAAATGGGAAAACAGAGCAGGAAAAAGCGCAAGAAGGCACTACTCCCGTGCAGGATTATGTTGGACAGGGGTATTCATTTGTGGACGGGAATAAATCAGCAGAACGAGTGAAGAAACATGAGGAAGAGATAAAACAAGCAGCGATAAATTATATGAAAACAAAATATAAAACCGATG
Source organism: Listeria marthii (assembly GCF_014227425.1). Taxonomy (NCBI): domain Bacteria; kingdom Bacillati; phylum Bacillota; class Bacilli; order Caryophanales; family Listeriaceae; genus Listeria; species Listeria marthii. The sequence goes on along the minus strand of NZ_JAASWB010000001.1, from coordinate 269,165 downwards.
TGAAAGTGAATAATGTGGTCCCGGCGCGAAATGGTGCGGTTGTTATTGTGGAAAGTGAGGCGCCAATTCAGTTTACTACTTCGGTTGTTGTAAAATTTATGCTTAATAAAAAAGATGAAATAGGAAGTGGGTCTAGTAGCGAAGGAGCAGTTGAACAAGCAATTGTAGGGGGACTTTATGCAAAAGCGTATGAAGTAGAGTTCCATCATCTAGATGAATTTGCAGAAGAGTTAGCGGGAAAATACAATTTAGAAGGTTACACAGAGGAAGCGTTAATCAAAGCTTCACCTAAAGGGTATCAAGGGAAATATTATTTTATAACTGTAGGATATGATGATTATCTAAGTGCATATAATGCATATTTAGACAATAATCAAGTTTCAGCAGAGGAGCTACGTGCCTTATTTAAAAAAGATGATGCAACAAGTAAGAACATGACAATTGTAATGAACTTCTTTTCAAACGAAGATAAACTTCCTAAGCAAAATGTAGTAGATAGCTTAGCTGAAGAATTTAAAGAAGAACTAGACTTACCAAAAGGAGAGTACCCGATTAATTTATTTAAGAATTTCATTGTAAACCGAGTAGGATTACCCGATGGAGAAAATGTAGATGTAGAAGGCATTACTAAATAAAAAGAATACTAGAATATATAAGATGAGCATGAAATACAGAAGCTGATAGGAGAACAGATGAAGAAAAAAATAATGATTTTATTAGCAAGTTTATTATTATTAGGTGGCTGTTTCAATATGAATGAAAAAACAGAGCAAGAGAAAGCGCAAGAAGGCACTACGCCCGTGCAGGATTATGTAGGACAAGGGTTTTCGTTTGTAGATGGGGAGAAGTCCGCAGAACGAGTGAAGAAACACGAGGAAGAGATTAAACAAGTAGCGATAGACTATATGAAAACAAAATATAAAACAAATGTGAAAGTAAATAATGTGGTACCTGCTCGGAATGCTGCTGTTGTCATGGTAGAGAGTGAGGAGTCTATTTAGTTTCATACATCTGTAATTGTAGGTTTAATTTTAAATAAAGATGAGGTTGGGAATGCCCGAAGTGAGGCGGGGGAAGTTGAGAAAGCGATTGTAAGTGGTTTATATGCAAAGGCTTATCAAACAGAATTTGAGCACTTAGATATATTTGCCGAAAGAATAGCAAAAAATATAATTTGTTAGGGAGAAGAAATGAAGCGATTAATAAAACTGCATCAGTAGGTTATGAAAAAGAATACTATTTTATTGCCACAGCTGCTTTGTATTTTCCTAGTGTCTATAGTGCATATTTAGAAAACCAAGAAATTTCAGTAGACGATTTGAAAGTTTTATTCTTAAAAGATGATCCTCAAAATAAGAAAATGGCAATTGCAATGAATTTCTTTTCTAAAAAAGATAGTTTGCCTAAAGAAGAGATAGCTAACAATTTAGCAACGGAGATACAAAATGAATCGGGATTACCTAAAGGAAACTATGAAACGACAGTGTATAAAAATCTTATTGTAAATCGAGCAGGTTTGCCTGATGGAGAAAGTATAGATGCCAAAGATATTATTAAATAAATAGGAGCGTAATTAAATGACAACAAAGTTAAAAACATCAGATATAGATGTCATGTTGCTGAATAAATCAGCCGCAATTTCTGCTTTAGATAAGTTAGCTGTACAAACTAGTAACAACATGAAAAGCTTATTGGAACAAGTTAAACGTGGGAGTATCAATGTTTAACGGAAGTGCATATAGGCAAATTAGTGGTTTAACACAAATAAAAAAATCCTTCTACAAAAGAAGGATTTTTTTCGGTTATTTCTGTTGTTCTTTCAATAAATCGCGAATTTCTTTTAAGTATTCCTCAGTAGGAGGCACTGGTGTTTCTTCCACGGGTTGCTCTTTTTTCTTAATAAAGCTAGTAAGTATTTTGACGAAAATAAAAATGGCAAAAGCGATGATGACAAAGTCAACGATGGATTGAATGAAAGCACCGTACTGGATAACTGATTTACCGACTTTGAAACTTAAATCTGTAAAATCAAGCCCACCTAGAAGCACGCCAACAAGTGGCATAATAATATTATCTACTAAAGATGAAACAATTTTCCCGAATGCAGCCCCGATAACTACCGCTACAGCGAGGTCAAGTACGTTCCCTTTTAACGCGAAATCTCTAAATTCTACTAACATTTTTTTCATATAATTCACCTCCCACTACTCAGTATAAAACATCTAACTGCGATGTGAAAGCAACTGAACTTATTTTAGTAACAAACGGCCTATGTAAAGCGCGGGCAATACTAAAACGTAGCCGATAATGATGAATGTCAGCGTTCGAAGCCAGAAAGAGCTAAGAATGGTTGGTTTCCATTTTGCCAGAAGTGCTGGAAGCCGCATCGTGATGAGTATAACAAATGCAAATAAAAAAAATAATGCGATGTAACGAAGCATAGCACAACCTCCTTTTCTTTAACTATGCCATAATGTGCGCGCCTTTTGCAATAGGAAATGAGCCGATTATTTCCATTCAATTCTTGCACGTGATAAGTTAAAAAGAGTAAAACCGTTCGTTCACAAAGGAGTAGGAAATGAAATTAATGAAAAGGGTCAGTTTTATTGTCATCTTACTATTTATACTCATCGTGCCGGTTCAGCATGTTTCTGCGCATGCTTATTTGGAAAATTCCAATCCAGCCGATCAATCACATATTAAAACCGCACCAGAAAAAGTAACGCTTGTTTTCAATGAAGAAATTGAAGCAGATTTCCCGTTGATAGAAGTGAAAAATTCTAGTGGGAAACGAGTGGAAACAGGGAAAACGGCTGTTTCCAAAAAGAACAATCATATGGTGGAAGCGTCGTTGCCAGCTGATTTAAAAGCAGATGTCTATTCGGTTTCATGGCGTGTAGTTTCGGCTGATGGTCACGCGGTAACGGGCTTAATTTCTTTTAAGTTAGGCGACACCAAAGCGACATTCCAAGCGACCGAAGTACCGTCGAATAGTGCGGACTTACAAATTAGTTCGGTTCAAAAAACAATACTATACATAGGATTTTCGTTGTTTATTGGGATGCTATTGTTCGGCTTAGGCCTTTATCCGCGGAAAGAACCGCTGACCGAGAAAATATCTGCTCGTTTGAAAAAAGTAACGTGGACAGCGCTCCTATTTTTAGGCGTAGCATTCCTCATGCAACTTTTCGTACAAACAAGCATCACAACGGGTGTAGCAATCAGCGAAAGCTTCCAACCAAGCCAGTTAGCGGCTTTCTTAACAACAAAAACTGGTTATATTTGGATTAGTGAGTTTGTTGTCTGGTTCGTGCTTACCATTTTTGTTATCATCATGTTCCGCAAAAATAAACAATCAAGCTGGTTCGCGCTTCTGACCGAGACCGCATTAATTGGCTATTTAATTTTCGCGAAGGCTCAAAATGGACATGCTGCAGCGAGTGCCGATAAAATAGTAAGTATCACAGCCGATATGCTTCATATGATTGCGGCGAGTGTTTGGGTTGGCGGGATCTTGGTTCTATTATTCGTATTACCGCGAACTGGAAAAGCGCGCGAAATTTGGAGCTGCTTTGCCATCGTCGCAATCATCGCAGTCGCATCAATCTTGGTTAGCGGCTTGCTTATGGCGGTTATGAACATCGGGCAAATGGCCAACCTATTTACAACCAATTACGGCAAACTACTTCTTTTCAAAATTGGTTTATTTTTACTAATGGCGCTACTTGGCCTAGGGCATTACATCTATCTCAAAATCAAAAACCAAAAAATACCATTTAAAACGATTCTCGTCGAACTCATTATTGGCACCATCATCCTTATAGTCGCAAGCGTTTTAACAAATGTACAAACACCACCGCCACCTGCTCCGAAAGCATTTGACGAAACAATTGCAGCAGACGGTGAACCGGCCAAAATCAATTTGCGAGTGGAGCCCGCGACAGTTGGTCAAAACCAATTTATCATCACATTCACCTCAGCAGACGGCGCAGCAAAAACGGATTTTGAACAAGTAACCGTCACAACAAAATCCACCAAAACAGACGAAAAATCCACTTTTCAAGCAAAACTCGCAAATGATACGCAATATTTCGCAGAAGGACTTTATATTAACCAGACCGGAAAATGGGAAATTACCGTCCATGGTTTAACAAAAGATTTTACCGATATTAATCAAACATTTACGACCAATATTACTCAGTAAAGGGGAAAAACAATGAAAAAAATTATTAGTTCGCTCGTCGTTTTATTAGCTGTTTTTATCATTCCATTCCAAGCAAGCGCCCACGTTTCCGTTCAACCAAGTGAGTCAGATGTTGAATCTTGGGAAACCTACACGATGAAAGTACCATCCGAAAAAGACGCGGCATCCAAGAAAATCGTTTTAAAAGTACCAAAAGGTGTTTCCTTCGAATCGTATGAACCCGTGCCAGGCTGGACAACAACCGTCGATAAGAAAAATGACACAGTAACTTGGCAAACAGAAGGAAACGGCATTGAAAAAGGCCAATTCCAACGTTTCAGTTTTATCGCTAAAAACCCAAGTGAAGAAGGGGAAGTTGCTTGGAATGCCTACCAGTATTATGAAGATGGCTCGATTGTCGAATGGGTAGGAGCAGAGGATTCCGAAACCCCGCACGCGACAACGAAAATTGTAAAAGAATCATCTAATTCAACAACAGGTTCACACGGAGAAGTAGTGGCGGGAGCTGAGAATACAGCTGAAGACACAAGCGACGCAAGTGACAATACTATTCTGTTGTGGACTGCAGTAGCCATCAGTGTTATCGCACTTATTACCGGAATTCTTGCTATTTTAAGCCGAAAAAAATAACATCAAAGGAGCATACAGATGAAACGGAAAATCATCCATTTAGCAGTCGGGAAACCGAAAGAACTGGCTCTCTCAAATAACAAAAAAATGATGACTGGCATCGAAAAACAGCGCGTAAAAAAAGCAACTCTCACGATGAATGGCTTCGAAAATGATGCACCACACAATTTGAAATATCACGGCGGGGTAGACCGGACCGTCTGCATTTATCCATACGAGCATTATGCAAAATGGGCAGAAATGTTCGGCGAAGACCTACAAGTAACTGCTTTTGGCGAGAATCTAATCGTCACAAATATGCTAGAAAACACGGTTCAAATCGGTGATAAATTTCAAATTGGCGAAACCATTATCCAAGTAACCGAAGCCCGAAACCCGTGCAGCACAATTGAAAAATTTAATGCCATCCCGAATCTCTACAAAGCAATCCACGAAACCGGACTAACTGGCTATCTTTGCCGAACAATTACGCCAGGTACAATTACGGAAACGGATGAAATCAAGCCAGTTCACCAAGAATCACACGGGGTAACCGTTGCCTTTTGCCATGAAAAAGTACTTCATAAAAAAGGAACAAACGAAGACTTTGAGCGTATTTTGGCTGTGGAAGCATTGTCCGAACGCTACCGTGATCAAGTCGAAAAACGAATAAAAAAGTGATAGCATCATTCGCTATCACTTTTTTTATTTTCATCGGCTAATTCTTTTTTTCGTAATGTCAGAAATTGCTCTACCACCGCGATTTCTTCTTTCGTTAAATCTGGTGTGTCCGCAATTAATTGGGTAATTTTGCTCGCTCTTTGTGTACTAGAAGTAGTTGTTTTCTTAGCACGGAAAAAGTTGGTAAGCGTACTAGTAATCATCCCGATAAACGCGATCCCAAATAGCATCATAATCGAAGCTAAAATCCGCCCAATCGGTGTGACAGGAACAATATCACCATAACCAACCGTTGTCGCCGTAACAATTGCCCACCAAAGCGCATCCGGATAATTATTTATCTCCGGTTCAATAAAGACCATCGGAACAGGGATAATAATTACGAGCAATACGAAAATCATCAAAAATCGATTCAAACCATTGGAACGGAAAAAGTTATAAATCGGGACAATATACCGTCTTCCCATCGCAGTAATCGTTAAAAGATGCACAAAGCTAACAATCCGAGCCGCTCGGAAGCCAGTGTAGAATGGAATAATCGCAATCAGTTGAAACGGATGGGTTTTCACATAATGCCACTTATTATCCGCCCGGTAAAGCCGAACAAGATAATCAAGTGTAAATATCGCCCAAATAATCCAATTTAAAATAAAAGTAAAGGTATTTCTGTACGGTAATAGGGCAAGGGAAAGTAAGATCAGAATGAGCATAAACGTCTCATAAATCATTTTTCTCTTTGTTTTATCCAAGTTATCCACCTCGTTTGACTTATACTCTCATTTATTTTAGCATAAAACGACGCAAAAACCGTAGATAAATCAAAAAAAGCTGGCAACATAAAGTTACCAGCAGTTTTCGTTATTTTATTCGTAGTCGATTACTTTTACTTCTCGATGCTAGTAAACATAAGTAGCAAAGTAGCGCGAACAACATCGTAATAATCAAGCTATGAGCAAGCGCGATATATAAGTTCACTCCTGTATAAACAGAAAGCGCACCAGTAACGGCTTGAAGAGCAATAAATACAAGTGACAACACCATGCTAAAAGTAAGCACGCGATATCTTCTATAATTCCGGAACACAAGCCACGTTACATACAGCAACCATACAATTAAAATAAAGGCCGCTAATCGGTGGAAATACTGCACATAATCTTGTACGGAAGTAGGCATAATAAAGTGACCATTTTCAAACGGCCAAACCGGAACTGCCATACTTGCTTTTTCATGTCGTACAAGCGCACCAGTATAAACCGCTAAGTACGTATAAATCGTGAGCGCATAAATATTAATACGCAATTTTGTTCCCATCACGAGGTTTCTAGCATCAAACTTCCGGTCTACCTCGAAAATCATCAACGCAAGCAATACAATAGAAGCATAACAGATGATCGAAATACCAAAGTGTAACGCCATGATGTACGGATTTTGTCCCCAAACAACAGCCGCCATTCCCATTAACGCTTGAATAATTAGAAACGATACAGCGATAATCGCAAGTGGTTTTGTTTCCCGACGATTTTTCATATAAATCCAAGCACAAATCGCTAAAACGATAACAAAAATCGAGCTGATTCCCGTCGTCATTCGGTGCATGAATTCAATTAGTTTTTCCGGAGTAACATCTGTTAAACGAACCAACTGCCCATTACAAAGCGGCCAACTATTACCACAACCGTCAGCTGAACCAGTTTTCGTCACGAGCGCTCCACCAAACACAACGACCGTCATACAAATAATCGTTAGTACAGACCAAACTTTCAAGAATTTTTTCATTATCTACCAATCTCTCCTTTAGATGCGTGTGAGATTTTACTAAAATTTGTTTATATGTATAAGTTCATGAGTACACATCAAACTAATTGTAGCGTGTTTATTTAAAGAAGTAAAGCGTACAAGACTAAAGCCGATTTATTGACAAAAGGGGCGTATTTTTCACATAATAAGGGTATAAGATATCTATCAGTTCGCAATCACTGGTTTATATCAGCAAGTGTTAGGGGGAGAAAAAGTGAATCAGATAGAAAAGACTGGGGAGTTATCGGCTAGTAGGTTTACTGTCCGTGATTTTACCGAGCTTGTGAAAATTGGTATCGTGAATTCCAATACGATTACTGCTTTTACAGGTATGTGGTTAGCCTTTCAGTTAAATGGAATTTCTTTTATTCAAAATGTAGACGTGATATTTTTTACTATCGTCGGTTCAGCACTTATCGTAGCTGCTTCGGGCGCTTTTAATAATGTCATTGACCGTGATATTGACGGAATTATGGAAAGAACAAAAAACAGACCAACAATGACCGGGAAAATTTCTGGTAAGCGTGCGTTAATGGTCGCGCTTGTGCTAGGCGTTGTCGGTACGATTATGTTATTTATGACGACTTGGCAAGCAGGAGTTCTTGGCGTTATTGGGGTCTTTTTGTATGTAGTCGTTTATTCGCTTTATGCAAAAAGAAAATTAGTTAGTAACACCGTAATTGGTAGTTTTTCGGGCGCTGTGCCACCGCTAATTGGTTGGTTTGCTGTTGAGCCATCGTTTAGCATCGTGCCAATCATGCTGTTTCTCGTGATGTTTTGTTGGCAACCACCGCATTTTTATGCGATCGCCATTAAACGGAAAGATGAATACGCCGCTGCTGGAATTCCAATGTTGCCAGTAGTCAAAGGCATTGAACGCACGAAGAAAAGCATGTTTTTTTGGGTGATTTTATTAACCATCCTACCATTCTTTATGTTTGAACTAGGCATCGTCTATGTTATTTTAGCAACGTTACTTAATATAGGCTGGCTAGCACTCAGCATTTATGGTTTCAAAATGGAAGACAGTATCAAGTGGGCAAAATGGATGTTCATATACTCGTTAAACTATATGACAATTTTATTCGTAGCAATGGTTGTTATTTCGATTTTCTTATAAAAATAAAAAACAATTATGACAAAGCGCGCATTATGCCGTTTTCTCGTAATTGTTTTTTTATGGCTTTTAAAGCTTTTCAAATGATAATAGTATTGGTAAAATGAAAGTTACATCAAGAAAACAAAATACTGCCGAGGAGGGCAAAATGTGAAGTTTATAATGCGAGTAGCTGTGCTATTAATCATTTGCCTGTTCATTGGATACAACACAGATCTATTTTTCAGTAAATCAGTAGAGCAAAATACTGCCGAGGATACCGCAACAAAATCCAATTTTCCTGATGATAAAAAAACAACAAATGAAAATCCGAAACAAGTGCAAGATAGTTCCAGCTTGGCAAGATTTATTAATAAAAACGTAAGCGAGTTAAAGAAAGAATTTGGCGACCCGGTGCGAGTGGACAAAACAGCGTACGGTTACGACAATTACATTTATAGTCAACCAGGAACAAGCTACATGCAAGTCGGCGTCACAAATAACATCATTCAAACCGTTTACGCGCTAGGACAAGATTTAAATGTCATGCCATATACAATTGGTATGTCTACCGAAAAAGTATTTACCGATGCTAATTTGCAATCGGAAATATCCTTCAACTATAAAGACAGCTATTATAAATTCGAACTTTCTGAAGAAGACTTAAATGCTCGCCCGATTGTCAACATTGGAAGCGGCGTTTATGCGCAACTGAATTTCGATAAATTTAAGTCCAAACTGATTAGTGTGCGTTACCTCAATAAATTATCTTTCATCAAAATGCGTCCTTATGAATTATCCTATCAAGGAGAAATTTATGAAGAGAAGTTATCGCCAGAAGATTGGAATGCGATTGATGATGCTTCTAGCAAACAAGTGTTAGAAATTACGAACGTCCTTCGTGATCGCTATGGGGTAGAAGAAGTAGCTTGGGACGAATCGGTTGCGAAAGTTGCTTATGGGCATAGTGTAGATATGAAGAAAAATAATTATTTTGATCATACTTCACCAACACAAGGCGATTTAAGCAAACGTTTGAGCGCTGGTAATGTTAAATATACAAAAGCTGGAGAAAATATCGCTTATAATTATGTCGATAGTGCGGCGGCTGTTGAAGGTTGGCTCAACTCTAAAGGTCACAGAGAGAATCTACTCGATGGTTCGTATACCTACATGGGTGCGGGAACATATCAGAAGTACTATACGCAAAATTTTATAATTAAATAATAGTTCTATGGTATAATAAAAAAGTAAGTTATATGGAGGTGGCTAGATTGCTCGCTACAATGGAAAATATGGCGCTACTCGATTTATCAGATGAGCTTGCTAGCATGATTCTAAACTCCGAGGAAGCGCAAAATTACAAACGTGCCAAAGAAGCGTTACTAAATGACGCTAATTCACAAAAAAATATTCGTCAATTTATACGAATAAAAGAACAATACGAGGAAGTACAGCGGTTCGGCCGGTATCATCCTGACTATAAAGAAGTAACCAGAAAGACTCGTGCTTATAAACGCGAAGTCGACATGGACCAAAATGTAGCAGCTTTTCGCCGTGCAGAGATGGACTTACAATCTCTCTTGGATGAAATCAGTCTGCTCCTCGCAAGTGCAGTTTCAGAGAATATCAAAGTACCAACCGGTAATCCGTTTTTTGAAACAAAATCTGCTTGTTCAACAGGTGGATGTGGCAGCGGGGGAGGCTGCGGTTGTTCAGCGTAAAGCTTATCCTAAAAAGAAGGAGCTTAAACAATGGAAAATGATAGACAAGCTATCGTCGTTTGGATGAATCATCTCAAACAAGTTAGATCTTTGAAGCGATTTGGAAATGTTCATTATGTATCGCGCAAATTAAAATATGCGGTATTATATTGTGATATGGCCGAAGTAGAAGATATCTCTAACAAAGTTTCTCGTTTTCATTATGTGAAACGCGTGGAAATGTCTTTCCGTCCGTTCTTAAAAACAGAATACGAATCCAAAAAAGAATTGATGTACGAACATAAAAACGAAGATGTGCAAATCAGTATTTAATCAAAACGGCGAGACTATTTCAACTAGTCTTGCTGTTTTTTTGCACCTATTTATGATAAAGTAAAAAAGACATTGAAGTAAAGGTTGTGCAAAAACATGAGAGTCATTGCAGGAGAACGTAAAGGACACGCTTTAAAAGCAGTTCCAGGAAATAATACAAGACCAACAACAGATAAAGTAAAAGAATCATTATTTTCGATTATCGGTCCATTTTTTGATGGGGATATCGTTCTGGATTTATTTGCTGGGAGCGGCGGGCTTGGAATCGAAGCACTAAGCCGGGGTGCCGAGCGAGCAGTATTTATTGACCAAGCGACACTGGCGATTAAAACAATCCGTCAAAACCTTGAGGGCTGCCATTTTACTGAGCGAGCGGAAGTCTACCGAAATGACGCCGAACGAGCACTCAAACTACTCCACAAAAACGAGTGGAAATTCGACCTTGTTTTCTTAGATCCACCATATAAAAAGCAACAATTAGAAAAATTAATGATTGCTTTGGAAAAACTAGAACTAGTGAGCGATCAGGCAAGAATCATTTGCGAGCATGACAAAGAAGCCATTATGCCAGACACCATTGGCAAATTCGAGAAAATCAGATCAGTTTCATACGGAATTACTGTTTTATCGATATTTGAATTTCAGGAGGCGTAGAAATGGGAGAAAAAATTGCCGTTATTCCCGGGACATTTGATCCAATTACAAATGGACACTTGGATATTATCGAACGTGCAGCGAAAATTTTTGATGTGCTTTACGTATCCGTTTTAAATAATTCGTCCAAAAAACCACTTTTCACCGTGGAAGAACGAATGGAAATGATCAAACAAGTAACCGCCCATTTGCCGAATGTTCAAGTAGAAAGCGCGAGCGGATTAACAGTTGATTATGCGGCTAAACGAGGAGCTACTGCGATTGTTAGAGGGCTTCGGGCAGTAAGTGATTTTGAATACGAGATGCAAATTGCTTCGATGAACCGAACACTTAATGCCGAAATCGAGACTTTTTTTGTGATGACTAACACGAAATATTCCTTTTTAAGTTCGAGCATGGTAAAAGAAGTGGCGCAGTATCAAGGCGATATCCGCGAACTTGTACCCGAAATTGTGAACGAAGCAGTACAAGCAAAATTTAAATAAGTAGGAGATGGACAAATAATGCGTAAAGAGTGGAAAAAAATAACGGCGATAGTGCTGTTAATCATTATTATAGCGGGCTTTTTTATTCCAGTTCCGTATTATATTTCAAAACCTGGCGGAACCGAAGAACTTGCGCCACTCGTTACAGTTGATGACCATCCAAATAAGAAAGATGGCTCACTAAGTCTAGTGACGATCGCGATGGGAAAGGCGAATATTTATACATATATGACCGCCAAATTTTTGCCTTATCATGAATTAGAGAAAGATAGCGATATCAAATACGAAAATGAAAGCGATGAAGAATATAACGTTCGTCAAATGCAAATGATGAACGAATCCAAAAACAATGCCATCCAAGTTGCCTATAAAGCAGCTGGCCAAGAAGTCAAAGTCACTTATGATGGCGTATATGTATTAAGCGTAAAAGATGACGTCCCAGCAGCCGATGTCCTTCACGCTGGGGATTTAATTACAGAAATCGATGGACATGCTTTCAAATCTAGCCAAGAATTCATTGATTACATCCACAGTAAAAAAGTAGGCGACACCGTCAAAATCAACTACAAACACGGCGATAAAAATGAAGTAGCCAACATCGAATTAACCGCCATTGACAAAAAAGGCACACCGGGAATTGGTATCACACTAGTAGACGATGAAAAAATCACCGCAGACCCAACCGTGAAAATCGACTCCGAAAAAATTGGTGGACCATCTGCCGGTCTAATGTTCAGCCTAGAAATTTACAGCCGTTTCCAAAAAAATGACCTTACAGATGGTAAAAAAATCGCTGGAACTGGCACGATTGACCCTGATGGTACCGTTGGCAGAATCGGTGGAATTGATCAAAAAGTCGTTGCGGCAGATAAAAGTGGCGCGAAAATCTTCTTTGCACCAAATGATCCTATTACCGAAGAAATGAAAAAAAGCGACCCGAGTATCGAAAGCAACTACGACACTGCTGTAAAAACAGCGAAAGATATCGACTCTAAAATGAAAATCGTTCCAGTAAAAACTTTCCAAGACGCTGTTAACTATTTAGAAAAACTACAATAAAAAAAGCCGCGTTGTCTAAATTTAGACAACGCGGCTTTTTTCTATTAAAGATATTTTGCAGTTAATGATTGTTTGTTTTCAAGTAAATCAAGTGGTGTACCTTCAAAAATAATTTGCCCGCCTGAACTACCACCTTCTGGGCCAAGGTCGATAATCCAGTCAGCATTTCGAATAATATCGACATTATGTTCAATCACAATAACGGTATTGCCTTTATTGACGAGTGAGTGAATAATTGCCAGAATATGTTCGATATCTGACATATGCAGCCCAGTTGTTGGCTCATCCATAATATAAATCGAACCTTTTTTATGCAGCTCGTTAGCGAGTTTTAGACGCTGACATTCCCCGCCTGAAAGCGTACTAAGTGGTTGACCAAGCGTGACATAACCAATTCCGACTTCTTCCATTGCCGCGATTTTCTTCAAGATTTTTTTATCCGTGAAAAATTGGAGTGCTTCGGAGACGGTTAATTCTAATACATCACTAATTGTTTTCCCGTCTAGTTTATATTGCAAAACAGAATCTTGGAATCGTTTGCCGTGACAGACTTCGCAAGGTGTACGAATCGAATCCATGAAAGCTAAATCCATCGTTGTGAAACCGAGTCCTTTACAGTTTTCGCAAGCCCCTTTGGAGTTGTAACTAAACAGGGAAGGGCTGACATCATTTTCTTTTCCAAATGCTTTTCGAATTGGATCCATGATGCCCGTATAGGTCGCTGGATTGGAGCGGATATTCGCATGAGCTGCTGATTGGTCGATAACAATCGCATCTGGATATTCTTTTAGAAACACGGAATGAATTAACGTGCTTTTCCCAGAACCAGCCACACCTGTTATCACCGTAAGCACTTCTTTCGGAATGTTTGCTTGAATATTTTTTAAATTAAAGCGGCTACTTTTTTCCGTTGTTAAAAAGCCTTTTGGTGTACGTGGTTTATCGTTAATTGGTAAATGGCGATTGAGGAAACGACCAGTCAGGGTATCAGACTTAAGTAAATCTGCGTAACTCCCGACAAACTGAATTTCACCACCATGTTTCCCAGCGTGCGGGCCAACATCGACAATATGGTCGGCAATTTTAATCACATCAGGATCATGTTCGACGACGAGAATTGTATTGCCTTTATCACGTAATTTCACGAGTAATTCATTTAAACGATGGACATCACGTGGATGAAGACCAATACTTGGTTCATCGAAAATATAAAGTAAATCAGTTAGGCTACTATCCAAATGACGAATCATTTTGACACGCTGTGATTCTCCTCCTGAAAGAGAAGCTGTTTGGCGATCAAGTGTCATATAACCAAGTCCGATATCAATTAAATGTTGCAATCGATCTGTGATACTTTTGACCATCGGAATAGCAGTCGAATCAGTAATGTTCGCAACTGTGTCTGTTAGTTCATCTAATTGCATTGCTGTGAAGTCGGCAATATTCGCGCCGTTTATTTTGCAAGATAAAGCTTGCGCAGAAAGTCGTGTTCCTTCGCAAGTGGTACAAGGTGCGATATGTGTAAATTTATCGACACGTTTTTTCGTAGAAGCAGACATTTCGCCTTCTTTTTGAATGTACAAACGATTGAATTTCGGAATTAAACCTTCGTACGTGGCGTTCATGCTACCCATCGGAGTTTCCAGAAAGACTTTAATATCTTTTCCATGTAAAAGCATGTCGTATTCTTCTTCGGTATAATCTTTTATTTTTTTATTCACATCAAAAAAGCCGGAATAAGCATAGGAATTCCAGTACCATGAATCGACAGAAAACGTCGGAAATAAGATGGCGCCTTCTTTGAGCGATTTATTTGGATCGAGTAATTTGACTAAATCAACCGAAACTTTTTGACCAACACCGTGGCAGTCGGGACACATACCAGCAGGATCATTAAAAGAAAATAGATTTGCTGTGCCGATGCTAGGTTTGCCGACCCGCGAGAAAAGTAATCGCAAAATCGAATTAATATCCGTGATGGTACCAAGGGTGGAGCGAGAGTTACCGCCAAGTCGTTTTTGATCAATAATAACAGAGGTGGAGAGGTTTTCAATTGAATCCGCATCCGGTTGCGAATACTTCGGAAGGAAATTACGAAGATAAGCGCTGTACGTTTCATTTAACTGTCTTTGCGATTCCGTGGCAATAGTTTCAAATACAATAGAAGATTTCCCGGAACCAGATACACCAGTAAAAATAGTGATTTTTCGTTTTGGAATATCTAGAGAAATATTTTGGAGATTGTTTTCACGTGCTCCTCTTAAGCGAATATATTCTTGTACCATACACATACCTCCTGTTTTTTGAGTCGGACAAATATCTTAGCAAAATTGCTCCACAAAAGTCAACCAAAAACCTTGTAAATATTTACAAGGTCAAAATTGGTGGAATATGAAAGTCGCCTGCTTGATAATTTTCAAGTCCATTTGCTAGCGTATAAATAGAAGTTGCTCGTAAATCTTCTTCTAAAAGTCCGGGTGCTGCTTTGGAAACAGTTGTGACTATAGGAAGAGAAATATTTTTTTTATGAAATGATAAGTATTTTTGGCCAGTTTTATTCATGCCGAGTATGCGGATGTAAGGCGAGGTAGGCTGTTCTTTCGCATTTAATAAAATTTGCAAAGCTGTTCGCTGCAATCTGGCATTGCTATATCGTTTTGTTTTTAATCGTTCAATAAAATTGGAAAAACTCTGCGCTTTGGTTGCCGCGTGTTGCATTCGGTTTTGAATGCCTTCACTAACACCACGAATCTCTTCAAGCTCCTCCGAACTAGCTTGAATTAAGCGATACTTAAGCAACGGCCAATAATCTTCCCATGATAAAAATGGCCCTGTATAATTTTTTAAAACTTCGATGGAAGATACAGGGAGATAGCGGCTAGCTTCTTCTGATTTTCCAGCAAGTATTAATTTTCGAATCGCAGTCGCGCTAGCAATTTGATCATGAGTTGCTTCCGCAGCATGGTATTCGGCATGCGCGCGCGGGATTGTTTGCAAGGAGATAGTAGGATTTTGTTTTTGAACAGCCAGTGCGTAATGGAAACCGAGAATGTTGTTTGGTTTAGTGACGTCCAGCAAGTCAGCGCCGAATAAAGTGGTGAAAGCTTCTGTATAAGCTCTCGCATAAGAAATTTTCTTATCAACTAACGCCAGCTGAATTGCCTGATTAAATGCTGCTTCATTTTCGACCACTGTTTTAGCAGCGACCGAAAAATCTTCTGCAACCCCATGTTCGCTTCCAAAAAATAGCGAATCAACATGAAGGGCATCTAAAATCCGAACGGACTCTTCGGCAAAAATAGTCGCATGTTGTGTCGCAAATGAAACCGGAAGTTCAACAACCATATCAACGCCAGCAGCGAGTGCCATCTTTGTTCGTTCCCATTTAGGTAAGATTGCCGGTTCACCGCGCTGCACAAAAGAGCCGCTCATTACCGCAATCACCACATCTGCATTAGTGGACTCACATGCCTTATTTAGATGTAGTTTATGCCCATTATGAAACGGATTATATTCGACCACAATTCCAGTTGCTTTCATTTCGATTCCCTCCTTTAGATAATCTATTTTAGCATAAATTTCCGCCAGTAGTTTTGGTCCCCGAAAAACCATTGACAAAAGCCTTTAAAAAAGCTATAATATTTTGTGTTGCGCTTGGAGTGATGTAGGATGAAATGGTCTATCAGTCAATTGAAAAAATATCGTGACAGCAACTTCACGATTAATGAAAAAGCTGACCTAAAAAAGTTCTTTCAAGAGAACAATATAGACGTTCGTGATGCAAGCCCCGTACAAGTAACTGGGGAGCTTATTGTACACCCAGAAGAAGTTACCGCTAACCTTACAATGAAGGGCGAGTGGACACTTCCATGTGCTCGTACACTTGAGGATGTTGTTTATCCTTATGAAGTGCATGCGACGGAAACCTTTGTGAAATCCAAAGAACAAGTTCTAGATGAATCTTGGCATGTGATGGAACAGGATATGGTCGATTTAACCCCTGTAGTAGAAGAACTTTTACTCGTTGAAATTCCAATGCAAGTTTTCAGTGAAGACGCACTCGAAATGAGTAAACTTCCACGAGGCAATGAATGGGAAATGAAAACAGAAGAAGGCAATCTACTAGAACAAATAGCAAAAGAACCAAAAGTGGATCCTCGTCTTGCGGGACTAGCCAATTTTTTCGATGAGAAAAAAGAAGACTAAACTCCCCGTGAAGCTGGAATATATTAAGGAATTTATTTTTCTTAGATTAACGATACAAGTACTTAGTTATCGTCAAGGAGGTGTAAGGAAATGGCAGTACCTTTTAGAAGAACTTCAAAAGCCAAAAAGCGTAAGCGTCGTACTCACGTGAAACTTCAACTTCCGGGCATGAACGAATGCTCGAATTGCGGCGAATACAGACTTTCCCATCACGTATGTCCAGAATGTGGACAATATGATGGCAAAGATGTAGCAAACAGCTAATATTGTTAAAAACAGGTGACGTTTCACTTGTTGAAAACGAACCTCGAAAGACGCCATGGGTCTTTCGAGGTTTTTGTTTGCGCCAAAAAGTGCAAACAATCGCTACTTCTGATAAAATAAAAGCATTAACCAATATGGAGCTGAACAAAATGGCGAACCAACTAAAGGTCGGGATTATTGGAGCAGGAGCGATGGGTCTTTTATATGCAGCTAATTTTGCTGAAAAAGCAGAGCTCACACTTTTTACCCGCAGAAAAGAACAAAGCGAGCTATTAAACCAAAAAGGGCTTTCTTTAAAAGATAATGTTGAATTTAAAAATATACATATACAAGCAACAGAAATAACAGACACAGCCAAATTGTCCGAACAACAGTTATTAATTGTCGCCGTTAAACAATATTCACTACAAGCAATTTTACCCATATTACAAAAACTACCTGAAACAGTTACGCTGTTATTTATTCAAAATGGGGCAGCGCATTTAGATAGCTTGTCACTACTCGGCGCAAAACGAACTATCTTGCTCGGTATTAGCGAACATGGCGCAGGTCGGGAAAATGATACTACGGTCATTTGGCGTGGTCATGGTAGGACAAAGTATAGTGTGTATCAGGGCGAAGTAAGTGATGATGTAGCTGAAATACTACAATCCAATCCAATTTTCCCTGTTGAGAAACACGATAGTTACTTAGAAATTATCCAAGAAAAATTATTTATCAATGCCGTGATTAATCCACTCACAGCCGTCCTTCAAGTCCAAAATGGAAAACTCCTAGAAAACGAAGAATGGCATGCATTGTTAAAAATAATTGTGAAAGAAATTCAAATGGTTTTACCAATAGAAAATGCATTAGAGAAAGTGGAAACCATTTGCCGAGTGACTGCTACTAATTTTTCCTCGATGGCGCTTGATCGAATGAACAATCGCATGACAGAAATTGATGGAATCGTCTTGCCAATTTTAGCAAAAGGGGAGTCACTTCCTACACTTCGCACGTTATATCATCTAATTAAAGGGTTGGAAGGAGAAAGCAATGTTTGATTGGTTAACAAATTCAACAGCAATTATTATTATATTACCAGTGGTGGTATTTATTTTTACGATGTTTTTTTCCAGTATTAAAATAAAGAAAAGCCAGCGGAGAATTATGTTAGCCGCTGACTTGTCTACTATTTTCTTAATTATCGCCGTTCATTTTTTCATGATTGTGCTATTTAATCGCTCGTTTTTACTATATATTTTACTATTTTTATTTATCTTAGGTATTGCTATCGTTGTGATGGCCGCGAAAAAAGAAGGCGAAATCCAATTCCGTAAAATTTTGCGTGGCTACTGGCGACTGTGCTTCTTCATTTTCGCCTTGCTCTATGTGGTGCTTTATCTATATGGCATTATTTATAGTCTGATTTTACGTTTTTAAGCGGGTTCGTTTCAATCCAAACTTTGCTTAAATCAAAATAGCCATAAGGGTTTTCTGCAATTCCTTTCATCATTGAATGAAGTGACTGGCTTTTTTCAGGATGATGCAAATAAATTAAATAATGATTAGCTGTTAGCCAGCGATCTATCTCTGTTTGCAAGGCGTCTCTTTTGGAGGCGTCTTTTTCTGTTTTAAACACCTCCAGTTTTTTTGTGAGTTCTGCAAGGATAGATGGATTGAACAGTTGTTGCGGTAATAGATAGGGATTGTTGAGAAAGTCCAAATAAGCCATTTCGTTATCGGAAGCCGGAATTTCGCCCATCATCATAAAATCCGTTTCTTGTTCTGGAACTTTCGAGTAAGAAGCTTCATGATGCGTGATAAATTTTTGTTCTAAGTTAATTCCAAATTGTAGCGCCTGTTCCCGAATCCACTTTGCTTCTTTTAAAGCAGTAGGGTGTTGGGTTGAGCCGAATATCACTTTTTCTCCACGGTAATTGGCTTCTTTTAATAAGGCGGCGATTTTTTCAGGGTACTTTTTCGGCGAAATAGATTTTTCGGGAAAATAGTTGGACGCCACCGTGCCATAATTTTCGAAGTCTTGTTCGCTTGCTTTTTGACAATCAATCAGCTGATAAATGGCTTCGCGAAATGCTGGGTGTTGCGGGACGCCATTTCGATGCGTATTGAAACAAATAAAATTAACGCCTACACCAAGTTTGCGCCGTTCTACGTAAGCCGTATTTTCCTCGTAATCAACAGAGGTGAACTGCATTGGGATAGTTTTTAGCGTTGTCCCGGTTTGCGCTGTCCAAAATTCTACTCGGTCAAGAATCGGTCGCTCTAAAAAATAACCATCAAAGGCTTCTAAAACTAAGCGCTCATCATTACGCTCCACTATTCGAAATGGCCCTGTAGAAATCCATTTATATTCATCAAAAATAACGTCACGCGGCAAAATCGCCATATTGGCTGTACATAAATAACGAATTAAAAACGGTTCAGGCTTTTTCAAATGAATAGAAAGCGTGAATTTGTTTAGGCACTTAATCGTTTTAATATCTTGTAATTGCCAAGCGGAAACAGATTTTGTTTGTATGGAACGAAGCAAGCTAAACTTCACATCTTCACTATCAAGCATTCGCCCGTGATGAAATAAAACACTTTTACGTAAATAAAAAGTCCACTCAGTAAAGTCATCGGAAACGTTCCAGTGGTGAGCGATATGAGGGACAATAGCCTTTTTAGTTTCATCATATTTGACGAGTGTATCGCTAATTTGAGTAATGAGAAAGGCTTCCATAGAAACAGAGGTTTTAAGCGGATCTAAAGTGGTGAGTTTGCGGCGAACGATTGAGCGGAGTATTTCTTGTTGATTATCCGTTACTTGTAAGCCGAACATTTGCTGGATTTCAGTGGAGATGCCCGTAAACCAACTTTTGGGAATAGGTAATTGGAGTAAAAATAAAATATCGCTAAAGGCATCTTCTGCTAGGCTTTGTTCTAAAACTGCCAGTACTTCTTCTTCCAGTTGTTTAGGAAAGATAATCCGTGAAACATGTCCCCGGCCAAGTCCTGGAAAATAAGTAAGCAAGTCTTTTGCTTGATATTGTTGTAATTTACGCTTGGCATTTTTAGTCGTACAAAACCAAATATTGGCTAAATCACTTAATTTAAAAGGTGCGTCTAAATCAGTCGTGATGCTGTATAGATATGCCCGCATCGTAAAATAATCTTTATCCATAATTCCGCTCCATTCTAAAAGGGGACAAATTAGCAGAATGAATACCCTTTTTATATGTATGTATCCCTTTTATACTAACAGAGAAGTCAGAAAAATTGCAAATGGAGGGGATGTCATGTTTAGAGAGTTACACCCGAATATTCGGGCGCGGATATTAATTCAATTTTTGAGTAAAGTAATCGGTTCGATGATTTTTCCTTTTATGGCAATTTATTTTTCAATGGAAATCAATAGTGGTGTTGCTGGAATTCTCTTGATGATTAACGTGTTGGCGCAATTTCTTGCGGGTATGTACGGCGGGCATTTGGCGGATATTATTGGTCGAAAGAAATTAATGGTCGCTGGAGAATTGTTAAAAGTGGTTGCTTTTCTTGGGATGGTGCTTTGTAATTCACCATTTTTCCATTCGCCGTGGATGACTTTTGTGATGTTATTAGTTATTGGCGTGGCACAAGGGCTCATTAATCCAGCGGGTGAGGCGATGTTAATTGATGTAAGTACACCAGAGAATCGGTCATTTATGTATTCAGTTAGTTACTGGGCGAACAATTTGTCGATAATGATTGGGATTATTGTTGGTGGGTGGTTTTTTGTGGACTATCTTTTTCCGTTACTTGTGGCACTTTTTGCGATGTCGTTTGTAACAGCGTGGTTAACGATTGCTTGTATATCAGAAACATTGAAACAAAAAGTTATCCCCGAAAAAGGAACGTATGGTTTAATGGGAATGCTGAAAAATTACGGGCAAGTTTTACATGATTATCGTTTTCTTCTATATACTATTGGGGGAATTGCGATTATGTCGATTGAGTTTCAACGAAGTAATTACATCTCGGTTCGTTTGGCGGAAGATATTCAGGGATTGCTTGTGCATTTAGGACCACTTGGGAACATTTCTTTGAATGGCGTACAAATAGTGAGTGTATTAACGGCTGTAAATACTCTGTTTATTGTACTATTCACAGTGCCGATTGCGCGATTTGTGACTAAACGGGCGCAGCAACCTATTATGTACGTAGGTTTTACTTTGTTTGCGGCAGGTTTTGCGGTGTGTGCTTTTGCGAATAATTTGGCGGTATTACTTATCGCGACAGTCGTACTTTCAATTGGGGAATTACTTTACGTACCAACGCGTCAAACGATTTTAGCAGCTATTGTGGATGATAATAGACGTGGGGCTTATATGGCGCTGAATGGCATTGTTTTCCAAGTTGGTAAAATGGTTGGCTCTGTAAGTTTAGTGTTCGCACCATTTATTGGCAAATATGGGATGGGTACTTTTACGATTATTCTTGGGGTTTTAAGTATTGTGTTTTCAGCAGTAGCATTAAAATCTGGCTGGCAAAAAGTACTAGCAAAATGATTTTGGGGTGAAAGTGGGGAATCCCTCCACCGAGCCCCACATTGTTTTTCACAAATAAGAATAGTTGAAAATGGCTTTAAATAGGGATTTGATCATTCTATGTTTTGACTAGAATGATTTTTTTTTGCACTTTTTTAGGTTTTGGGTGGTGCGAAGTGGGGAGATGTGGTAAAGTGGTATGTATGAAAGTGGGTGAAGTCTAATGTTCATGGGAGAATATCAACACAACATCGATATAAAGGGCAGATTAATTGTGCCAGCTAAATTCCGTGAGCTTTTGGGGGATAATTTTGTTATAACCCGAGGACTTGATAAGTGTTTATTTGCTTATCCACAAGAGGAATGGAAAAAGCTTGAAGAAAAGCTCCAAACCTTACCACTTACTAAGAAAGATGCTCGTTCCTTTACACGTTTCTTCTTTTCCGGTGCGTCTGAATGTGAACTAGACAAACAAGGTCGGATTAATATTCCATCCAACTTACTACAGTATGCGGATTTGGAAAAAGAAACAGTAATTATTGGGGTTTCAAGTCGTATTGAAATTTGGAGTAAATCAGAGTGGGACGATGTCTTTAACGAGGCAGAAGAATCTTTTGCTGATTTAGCCGAAAATATGATTGGCTTCGATATTTAAGGAGGGGAATTGCATGTTTAAGCACGAAACCGTACTACTACATGAAACAGTCGATATGCTTGAAGTAAAACCAGACGGAATCTATGTCGATGCAACACTTGGCGGCGCAGGCCACTCCGAGTATTTACTAAATAAGCTTAATGAAAAAGGGCATTTATTTGCTTTTGACCAAGATCAAACAGCAATTGATAATGCAGAAATTAAACTAGCAGATTATAGCGATAAAGTGACTTTTATTAAAGCCAATTTTCGCGATATGAAAGAAGCATTAAACGAGCGCGGAATTGAAGCGGTTGATGGGATTTTATATGATTTAGGTGTTTCTTCCCCTCAATTAGACGAACGAGAACGTGGTTTTAGTTATCACCAAGATGCTGCGCTAGATATGCGAATGGATCAAGAACAAGAATTGACAGCAAAAACTATTGTCAACGAATGGTCTTACCAAGATTTAATCCGTATATTTTTTCAGTATGGTGAAGAAAAATTCTCGAAACAAATTGCTCGTGAAATCGAACGTCGTCGTGAAGTAAAACCAATTGAAACAACCGGCGAACTAGTAGATATTATCAAAACAGCTATCCCGGCGCCAGCAAGAAGAAAAGGCGGACATCCAGGGAAACGCACTTTTCAAGCTATCCGAATAGCCGTTAATGACGAATTAGGTGCAGTAGAAGATTCGCTTGAAAAAGCCTTAACTTTAATAAAACCAGGCGGCAGAATTAGCGTAATTACGTTTCATTCATTAGAAGACCGCATAACCAAGCAATTATTCCAAGAAGCGACAAAAGGACCAGATTTACCACCAGGTCTTCCAGTCATTCCAGATGAATATAAACCAGATTTCAAACTTGCTACAAGAAAACCAATCTTACCAAGTGAAGAGGAACTGGAACAAAACAACCGAGCACGTTCAGCGAAATTACGCGTGATCGAAAAAATTATCAAATAGCAGGAGTTGAAAAAATGTGAGCAATGTCGCCTATAAATCGAATCTCGAACCAAATAGAGTACATAGAGAAGCGGAACAGCCTAAAAAACAAATCCTAAGACGTGGTCAAATGACGCTCGGGGAAAAACTAATCATCACGATTGCGCTTGCGATTGTTTTAGTTGTTGCTTTTCGTATCATTAGTGTACAAGCTCAAATTTACACCGTAAACCAAGAAATTCAAACAAAAGAAACCAAAATTCTCGAACAACAAAAATCAAATGAAGACTTAAAAGTAGAAGTAAAAGATCTAGGGAGATATGAACGTATTTTAAAAATCGCTAAAGAAAAAGGGCTAAAACTTGATGGCGATAATGTGAAAGTGGTAGATGGTCAATGAAACGGCGTATAGGTAACATGAGAAGGGGAGCTCTTGTACTTTTTATCTTTTTCACGATTCTCTTTCTCTTAGTTTCTGGCCGTTTTCTTTATTTGCAAATTACGGGAGAAGCAAATGGAGTTCCACTTGCAGCAAAAGCATCTAAACAACATTTAAAAAGCAGTGTCCTCGAAGCAAAACGCGGCTCCATTTTAGATCGTAAAGGAGAAGTGTTAGCAGAGGATACGGCTTCTTACACGATTGCGGCAGTTGTTAGTGATAAACTTTCCAAAACAACGAAAAATCCAATGCGTGTAGTGGACGAAGAAAAAACAGCGCGCGTACTTGCAAAATACATTCCAATGGATGAATCAGATATTCTAGATAAACTCCAAGAAAAAGGCAAGTATCAAGTCGAATTCGGCGCGGCTGGTAAAAAAATCTCCACAGAAACAAAAGCAGAAATCGACAAAGAAAAATTACCGGGTATTGAATTTACTCGTCAATCCGAACGCTTCTATCCTAATGGAACGTTTGCGACACAATTAATCGGTTTCGCGCAACAAGAAGAAGAAAAAAACACCACTGTTCTAGAAGGCAAAATGGGAATTGAATCCCGTTATAACGATATTTTAACAGGCAAAAACGGCAAGATTGACTACAGTACAGATAGAATGGGTTATATTTTACCTAATTCTAAAAATAAAGTAACCGAAGCAAAAGATGGCAAAGACATCACGCTAACATTAGATAAAAAGATTCAAACCTTTTTAGAAGACACGATGACTACCGTTGACGCAAAATATAAACCGAAAAATATGATGGCTGTTGTAGCTGATCCAAAAACTGGTGAAATTTTAGCAATTAGTCAACGTCCTTCTTTCAATCCAGCTGATCGTTCAACGATTACCGGAAATAGTTCTAGTATTTGGCAAGATTTACCTGTCGAGTATGCTTATGAGCCGGGCTCGGTAATGAAGATTATCTCCCTTGCTTCGGCGATTGATACAAATGCTTATAATGCCAATGATTACTATCAATCGGGTTCTTATAAAGTAGGCGATATTGCCATCCATGACCATAATAACGGAAATGGTTGGGGCTCCATTACGTATCGTGAAGGGGTAGAACGCTCCAGTAACGTTGCCTTCGCTAAACTGCTAAATAAAATGGGTACAGATACGTTTAAAACCTATTTAGATAAATTTGGCTTTGGGAAGAAAACAGGAATTGCCTTACCTAATGAAACAAACGGTAAAATTCTCTATAACTACCCAATTGAAAAAGTAACAACCGTTTTCGGACAAGGGACAACCGTTTCGATGATGCAAATGATTCAAGCGGCATCCGCTATCGCAAGTGACGGCACGATGAAAGAACCGTATGTCGTTTCCAGTGTAAAAGATCCAAGCACAGGCGAAGAAACCAAAACAGAAACAAAAATTGCCGGCAAACCAATCAGTGCAGAAACTGCCAAGAAAACACGTAACGAATTAAAAAACGTTATTAGTGGCCAAAATGGTACTGGTAAATTATATGCAATTCCGGGATATGATGTAGCTGGTAAAACAGGAACATCGCAAATCCCAGATCCAAAAACAGGCAAATACATGACTGGCGCGGATAATTATATATTCTCCTTCCTAGGCATGGCACCAGCGGATAACCCTGAATTAGTTATTTACGTAACAATGCAGCAACCGCAATTATCTGGTAGCCAAACAGGTGGCGAAGCAGTGTCAGAAGTATTTAATCCCGTTATGAAAAACAGCCTACAATACATGAATATTAAACCAGGCGACGTGGAAAAACTAGCTTCTGAAAAAGTACCAGTTGTAGCAGAAAAAACAGTAGAAGAAGCTAAAAAAGCAGTAGAAGATAAAGGTTTGGAACCAATCATAGTCGGTAACGGCAAAAAAATTGTCCAACAACTTCCACAAGCAAATAGCGCCATCATGCAAGGTCAAAAAGTTATTTTAATGACGGATGGCGATATGACTGCACCAAATATGATAACGTGGTCCAAAGACGATGCACTGAAAGTTTCTGAAATAACTGGTATTCCATTTGAGTTTTCTGGGAATGGTTATGTGCGTGAACAAAGTGTCTCCGCGGGTAGCATCATTAATAGCGAAACGAAAATGAAACTAACCCTCGCACCGCCAGCAGATATTGGCGATTTTAATCAAAATCACGATCAAGATACAGCTGAACAAAATAAAAAAGCGACTGACATCCAAGAAAATGCCGGTATCGGCGATTTGCTCAATTAATAATAGGAAGATAGAAGTATGTCAGCTTTACAAAGTGGCATACTTCTAACTTTAAATGCAATCTGTGTCTTTTGTCGTGGTAGCTATACGCTGTTGTTTTTGCTAAGATAGAAAAGGATTCTTTTTGGTTTTAGCAAAACTAACAGAAAGAATAAGTTTGAGGAGATGGCAAGAATGAAGTTAAATGAACTAATGCAAGCTATCCCGGTGTATACTGGCGAGGCGAGTGAAGCAATCGAAATTAGCCAAATCGCCCAAGATAGTAGAAAAGTAAAACCAGGGACACTCTTTATTTGTATAGACGGGGAATTGGTGGATGGACATCAGTTCGCAACACGCGCAGTAGAACTTGGCGCCGTAGCAATCATCGCAGAAAAACCTGTCGACGTTGCGATTCCGGTGTTATACGTTAGAGATTCCAAACGCGCCATGGCAATGTTAGCCGATTATTTTTACGGTTCACCAACCCAAGCATTAAAATTAGTTGGGATTACTGGAACCAATGGAAAAACAACCGTAAGCCATTTAGTAGAACAAATCGTTCGCGAAAATGGCGAGCAAACAGGACTAATTGGTACGATGTATCGCAAAATTGGCGACCAAATTTTAGAAACAAAAAATACAACACCAGATAGCTTAACTTTACAAGAAACATTTCGAGACATGTTACTTAGCGGAGTAAGTACGGCTGTGATGGAAGTATCCTCGCATGCACTTGTTCAAGGTCGTGTCTACGGCTCCGACTATGATGTCGCTGTCTTTATGAACTTATCTCAAGATCATCTAGATTATCACCATACAATGGAAGAATATGCCAACGCAAAAAGTTTATTGTTCGCGCAACTAGGTAATAGCTATCATACAAGTAATCCAAAAATTGCTGTACTCAATGCAGATGATACGGAAAGCGTGCGCATGCAAACCGCAACAGCCGCTCACGTTATTACTTTCGGAATTAAAGAACAAGCTGATTTTAAAGCAAGTAACATTAAAATTACAAGCTATGGTTCCACGTTTGATTTAGCGACACCAGTTGGTAATTTCGCTTTGAAAATAAAAATGATTGGGAACTTCAGCATTTATAACGTATTAGCAGCAATTGCCACTAGTTTCGCACTACATATTCCAATCGAAAAAGCGATTGCGACCGTGGAAACTATACCAGGTGTCAAAGGCCGTTTCGAACTCGTACACGCAGGGCAAGATTTCCCTGTCATTGTCGATTATGCCCACACACCAGACGGATTGCTAAACGTTTTACAAACGATTGATGAATTTGCAGAAAAACGCGTTTTTGTCGTTGTTGGCTGCGGCGGCGACCGTGACAAAGGAAAACGACCACAAATGGCCAAAATTGCTGTTGACTATGCAACAAACCCTATTTTCACATCCGATAATCCACGCAGTGAAAATCCACATGCGATTATTGAAGATATGATTCAAGGCGTTCCAGAAAGCAATTCTTACATTGTTCATGAGAACCGCCGAGATGCCATTCGTTTTGCAATAAACGAGGCGAAAACAGGGGATGTTATTCTGATCGCTGGAAAAGGTCACGAAGATTATCAGTTGATTGGTGACGAGGTTATTGATTTCGATGATCGCGTCGAAGCTCGAATAGCTATTGAAAAAAAACTCGGACTCGCATAAAATATGAAGTGAAGTGCTTTGACAAACAGATTGGGGAGAATTTATTGTGTCTTTATACATGTTAGTATCAACATTTGCAGTGGCTTTTATCATTACCGTGATAGGTGTCCCACTATTTATACCATTTTTGGTGAAATTAAAATTCGGCCAAAGTATTAGAGATGAAGGTCCGAAAATGCATGAAAAGAAATCAGGAACGCCAACGATGGGTGCGGTTGTATTCATTATCGCCATGCTGGTAAGCTTTTTGATCTTTTCGTTCATCAGTGGGGAAGTTAGTGCGGCTACTTGGCTACTATTTATCGCGCTGGCATTATTTGGCGCATTAGGTTTTCTGGACGACTATATCAAAGTAGTTCAAAAGCGTAATTTAGGTCTTACTTCGAAACAGAAGTTTTTAGGTCAAGTTGCGATTTCGATTTTATTTTATCTTGTGTATCATTTTAGTAGCTTTGCCGAAACGCTTAATATTCCATTTACGAATATAGAAGTGGATCTTGGCTGGTTCTTTGTTATCTTCATTTTGTTCTGGTTAGTTGGTTTCTCCAATGCAGTTAATTTAACAGATGGTTTAGACGGACTTGTATCTGGTCTATCTGTGATTGCTTTTTCTGCTTTTGGTGTGATTGCTTTTTACCAAGAACAAATGGATGTTGCGATTTTCTGTTTTGCAATTGTCGGCGGTATGCTTGGATTTCTACTATTTAATAAAAATCCAGCGAAAATCTTCATGGGAGATACCGGCTCACTTGCACTTGGCGGAAGTATCGCAGCAGTTTCTATTTTAGTACATCAAGAATGGCTGTTACTGTTAATCGGAATTATTTTCGTGATTGAAACAGCGTCTGTTATTTTACAAGTATTTTACTTTAAGGCAACTGGAGGGAAACGAATTTTCCGTATGACACCAATTCATCATCATTTTGAACTTGGTGGCTGGTCCGAATGGCGTGTCGTTTTAACGTTCTGGGGAATCGGACTAATCGGAGCAATTATCTCCGTCTGTGTAGTCATCTTTTAAATAATGCGCCGCGATTTTTGCGGCAAAAGCGTCTCTAGTTAGCTGTTTTTTACAGAATCTGGTTGGCGCTTTCCGTCGTTTTTATGAATCTCATAAATGCGACCGCCAATTTTGATATAAATGGGGGAACCAAAGGAAATGAAAAAAATTGAAATGTACCATCACAAAAAAGTGCTTGTCTTGGGTCTTGCAAGAAGTGGTGTTAGCGCGGCAACAATTATGCATAAACTGGGAGCGTTTGTTACAGTTAACGACCAAAAACCTTTTAGCGAAAATCCAGAAGCACAAGGCTTGCTTGAACAAGGAATTAAAGTCATTTGCGGTTCGCACCCGATTGAACTTTTGGATGAGGGATTTGAGCTTGTAATAAAAAACCCTGGAATTCCATACAACAACCCAATGATTGAAAAAGCGTTAAAACTAAAAATTCCAGTCATCACAGAAGTGGAATTAGCATACCAAATTTCTGAGGCACCTATTGTCGGAATCACAGGAACAAATGGTAAAACAACGACAACAACGATTATTCACCATATGTTAAATGCACATAAAGAAAATAGTTCTTTACTAGCAGGAAACATTGGTTTTCCAGCATCCGCTGTTGCTGAAAATGCGACAAGTGATCAATATATTTCGATGGAATTATCTTCGTTCCAATTAATGGGCGTAGAAACATTCAAGCCGCACATTTCGGTAATCACGAATATTTATGAAGCGCATTTAGATTACCATACAGACCGTAGTGAATACGTGCAAGCAAAATGGCACATCCAAAAAAATCAAACAGCCGATGATTTCCTAGTAATTAACTGGGATCAAGAAGAGCTGAAAAACCTAACAAAACAAACAAAAGCACAAGTTATTCCATTTTCAACAACGCAACGTTTAGGGCAAGGCAGTTACGTACAAAATGGAAATATTATGTTCAACGATGAAGTGATTGGCGCACGCGATAATATTTTACTTCCTGGAGAGCATAACCTAGAAAACGTTCTTGCATCCGTTGCTGTAGCGAAGACATTAGGCGTTTCAAATGAAGAAATCATGCGTGTTTTAGAAACATTTAAAGGCGTAGAACATCGGACGCAATTTGTTGTCGAATGGCAAGGTCGCAAGTTCTATAACGACTCCAAAGCAACCAATATTCTTGCAACACAAAGCGCATTAAAAGGGTTTAAAAATCCAGTTGTTTTATTAGCTGGCGGGTTAGACCGCGGTAATTCGTTCGATGAATTATTACCATTTTTCAAAAATGTAAAATCTTTAATTGTCTTCGGTGAAACAGCGGATAAAATTGGCCGCGTTGGGAAAATTGCAGGCATTGAAGTGCATTATGTCGATGATGTTGCGGCGGCTGTTCCAGTTGCGTATCGTGAATCTGCACCAGGAGATATTATCTTACTTTCACCAGCATGTGCGAGTTGGGATCAATACCGGACATTTGAAGTTCGCGGGAATGCTTACATGGATGCGATCAGCGAGCTAATAGAAGAGGTGGAAAAATGAAAGTAGCAATAAGTGGTGGCGGTACTGGTGGACATGTTTATCCAGCGCTTGCCTTCATCAGAGAATTAAAAAAAGTACATCCAGAAGCGGAGTTCTTATATATTGGAACTGAAAAAGGATTAGAAGCAGGTATCGTTAAACGCGAAGGCATTCCTTTTGAAGCCATTGAAATTACTGGTTTTAAACGTTCCTTATCTGTCGAAAATATTAAAACGGTCATGCGCTTTTTGAGCGGGGCTAAAAGAAGCAAACAGATTTTACGCGATTTTAAGCCCGATGTAGTTATCGGTACAGGTGGATATGTTTGTGGCCCAGTTGTTTACGCAGCGGCAAAATTAAAAATTCCTACTTTAATCCATGAACAAAATAGTGTTGCTGGCTTAACGAATAAATTTTTAAGCCGTTACACCGATAAAGTAGCGATTTGTTTTGAAGAAGTAAGCGATTCTTTTGCATCAGAAAAAATCGTTTTTACTGGGAATCCACGTGCTTCAGAAGTAGTTGGAGTTGACTCAGAAGGTGCACTTGAGGCATATGGACTTGTTTCCGGAAAGCCAACTGTCCTTGTTTTTGGAGGTAGTCGAGGAGCGCGCGGCGTGAACGAAGCAGTCGAGGCCATTTTACCAGAATGGAACAATCGTGATTTTCAACTGCTTTATGTAACCGGTGAAGTACATTATGAAAAAATAAAAGATGCTTTAGCCGAGCTACATTTAGGCAATCATATTAGCGTTCAACCATTTATTTATGATATGCCGAAAATTTTAAACGCGGTGACATTGGTTGTTTCAAGAGCAGGAGCGACAACACTCGCAGAACTGACAGCGCTTGGAGTACCAAGTATTTTGATACCAAGTCCTTACGTAACAGCGAATCATCAAGAAAACAACGCGCGTGCATTAGAAAAAAATAATGCAGCAATCGTAATTACAGAAGCAGAATTAAAAACTACCGATTTAATGGCGACCGTTGATTCCATTTTGAATGACGAAGCAAAATTAAACAGCATGAAACTAAGCGCCAAGCAAATGGGACGCCCTGATGCAGCCGCGAAATTAGTGGAAGCTGTACTAAGTATTATGAAATAAATCGCAGAAAGGAGCGAATAAAATGGCAGAGAATAAACGAGTGATTTCTATTGAAAATCGTATTCCAGAACTTAAAAAATACCGCAAAAAAAAATTAGTACGACATCTAGCCATTTTAATCGGAATTTTTGCGATTTTGATAGCTATTACGCTTTATTTTCTTTCACCGCTCAGTAAGTTGGATAAAATTACTGTAAGTGGCAATAAACAACTTACTGAAAATGAAGTACGAAAAGAAAGTGGACTTAGAATGGGTGAGTTTGTTATCGGTATAAGAAATGGTAAAACCGAAGATACACTTAAGAAAAATACGCTCATTAAAGATGCGACCGTTTCTAAAGAGGGTTTAAATGATGTCCAGATCAACATTACCGAATTTAAAACAATCGGCTATCAACAAAAGGACGGAAAATACTACGATGTGCTTGAAAGTGGTATTATGCTAACGGATCAACCGCGACAATTTCCTATCGGTAATGATTTGCTCTTCCAAAATTTTGAAAACGGCAAAACCCTCGAAAAAATGGTACAACAAATTAATAAATTACCAAAAGAGGTCGTTAGCTCCATTTCGGAAGTGATTTATAGTCCAACAGATAGCGACAAAAGCCATATCGAATTATATATGAATGATGGCAACCAGGTTTCCGCAGACATCAGTACTTTTGCAGAAAAGATGCAACACTATCCAGCCATCGTCGCGCAACTAGCAAATGGCCAAAAAGGTGTTATTGACATCGAAGTTGGTTCTTATTTCCAAAGTTATTATCAACAAAATGCTGAGAAAAAAGCAGCCGAAGAAAAAGCTGAAGAAGAGAAAAAATCAAACCAATAATACAATCATTCTTCGTGCTAACTTTTGGCAAATTTATAGGTAACAGATGTTTCAAAAAGGTAACAAAATGGTGACCTTAGACCAAGGGATACCAACACTTGTTCGCTTTTTGAATAAAATGAAAAAAATATCCTAAGAATTTGCCAAAAATTGTTCTTTGTGCTTTTATTACCTTCTTTCTTAGTGTAGACTGTAAATAAGTGATTTTGTATGTTAGGCAGAATGGGCAATCATTCTACACTGACGCCATAAAAATAAAGAAGTTTTATAGCTTTTTCAAGCAAGTTAAAAAACCGGCTTTTGCTCGGTATAAAAAATGAAATAAATAAATCTTAAATGACTAGAATAAAAGGAGGTGCCGATAAATGGGTGATAGCGAAATTTATGTAAGTTTAGACATTGGAACAGCTTCTGTGAAAGTAATCATCGCAGAAATGGCTGACGATAGACTCAATATTATCGGTGTTGGGAATGTCGAATCTTCCGGAATCAAAAAAGGGATCATTATCGACATAGACAAGACTGTAGAATCCATCAAAAAGGCAATTGAACAAGCAGAAAGAATGGTTGGCGTAGAAATCTCTCAAGTAATCGTTGGGGTAGTATCCAATCAGGTACATTTAGAGGCTTGCCGAGGAATTGTGGCAGTAGGTAGCGAAAACCGTGAAATTGCAGATGAAGATGTCTGGAATGTATTGGATGCCGCTCAGGTTGTTCCTCTATCTCCTGAAAGAGAAATTATTAATACCATTCCAGATCAATTTGTTGTGGATGGGCTAACTGGGATTACAGATCCGCGCGGAATGATTGGCGTACGTTTAGAAATGGAAGGCACATTAATTACTGGTTCAAAAACAATTTTACATAATACATTACGTTGTGTGGAACGTGCAGGACTTGAAATTTCTGATATTGCTTTACAACCACTTGCCGAAGCATCGATTTCTTTATCAGAAGATGATAAAGAATTTGGAACGGCACTCGTGAATGTTGGCGCAGGAACGACAACGGTTAGCGTGTTTGAACAAGGACGACTAACGTATACTGGTGTTATTCCAGTTGGTGGAGACAATATCACGAAAGACTTATCACTTGGACTTAACACATCAACTGCCAATGCAGACCGCGTTAAATTAGAGCACGGTTACGCATTTTATGATGATGCTTCTCCAGATGAAGTTTTTGCTATTGATGTTATCGGCAGCGACCAAAAACAACATTTTACACAAGTGGAAGTAGCAGATATTATCGAAGCGCGTATGGAAGAAATTTTCCAATTAGTAGTAGAAGAACTAACACGAGTTGGCAAAACGCATCTTCCAGGAGGTTATGTACTAACTGGTGGCTCGATGGCTATTCCGGGCGCAATTGATTTGGCTGGAAAAACATTAGCAGCACACGTTAGACTAGCGATTCCTGATTATATTGGTGTTCGTGAACCATCCTTTACAACCGCAGTAGGCTTAATTAAATACGCTTACCAAATGGCTGAGTTAGAAGGACGCGATGTAAGCTCGACTGCAAGCGAACCTCGCTACGACGACGAAGCACCAAAACAAAAACAAGCTAAACCAAAACAAAAGAAATCAGATGACGAAAAAGTATCTACAAAAATGAAGAATTTTTTCGGCGCATTTTTTGAATAAAAGCGAATAGCTGGTATATCAGCAAGAAAATCGTATCGTATAAATCGGCAAATAGGAGGCAATAATATGTTAGAATTTGACACTAGTTCAGAAAGTTTGGCAACAATTAAAGTAATCGGTGTTGGCGGCGGCGGTAATAACGCTGTAAACCGTATGATTGAGCATGGTGTTCAAGGAGTAGAATTTATCTCCGTTAATACAGACGCTCAAGCACTTAACTTAGCAAAAGCAGAAACAAAACTACAAATCGGTACAAAATTAACGCGTGGTCTAGGCGCGGGTGCTGTACCTGAAATTGGTAAAAAAGCAGCAGAAGAAAGCCGCGAACAAATTGAAGAAGCTTTAAAAGGCTCTGATATGGTATTCGTAACTGCTGGAATGGGCGGCGGAACTGGAACTGGTGCTGCACCTGTTATCGCTCAAATCGCAAAAGAAATGGGCGCGCTAACTGTTGGTGTTGTCACACGACCATTCGGTTTTGAAGGACCAAAACGTACAAAACAAGCCCTAGCTGGGTCAGAAGCAATGAAAGAAGCAGTAGACACGCTAATCGTGATTCCTAACGACCGTTTACTTCAAATTGTTGATAAAAATACACCAATGCTTGAAGCTTTCCGTGAAGCAGATAATGTTTTACGTCAAGGTGTACAAGGGATTTCTGATTTGATTGCCGTTCCTGGTTTAATTAACTTAGACTTTGCCGATGTAAAAACTATTATGACTAATCGTGGTTCTGCCCTTATGGGAATCGGTATCGCAACTGGTGAAAACCGTGCTGCCGAAGCTGCGAAAAAAGCCATTTCTTCTCCACTTCTTGAAACTTCCGTTGATGGAGCAAAAGGGGTCCTAATGAATATCACTGGTGGATCTAACCTTAGCCTTTATGAAGTACAAGAAGCTGCAGAAATCGTATCTAGCGCATCTGACGAAGATGTAAACATGATTTTCGGTTCTGTTATTAACGACGAATTACAAGACGAATTAATTGTTACTGTTATCGCAACAGGTTTTGACGAAGAAAAGCAAGCGCAACAAGCACAAGCTAATCGTCGTCCAAATCAATCCATTCAAGTAAATCGTCCTAACTATGCTGTACAAGACGAACAACAAAATGATTATGCGCAAAACGCGCCACAACAAGCAAATGCACCTGTTCATGAACAACAAGCTGAACCACAACAAAATAGTTCAGATGTTGATGTACCAGCATTCATCCGTAACCGTAATCGTCGCGGATAATACTTATAACACAAATTCACCCGGCCACTTTTGAAGCTTTGCCAAGTGACCGGGTATCTGATTATAACAAGAAGTGTTTTAAATAAAGCGCTTCGGGAATTATATAAGGTGATTAAAAATGACAAAACAAGCTAATTTAGAAAAAGTAACGGCACAAATCGAGCACGCCTGTGAAGAAAGTAATCGCGAGCCGAAAGATGTAACGTTAGTAGCTGTTACAAAAACGATCGATGTTGCTGGAATCACGGAGCTTTATGATTTAGGTATTCGCCACTTTGGTGAAAATCGTGCCGATGTTTTCCTAGAAAAAACAGTAGCACTTGCAGATAAAGACGACATTTGTTGGCATTACATTGGCTCTTTGCAAACGCGTAAAGTAAAAGATGTATTACCAAAAATCGATTATTTGCACTCGCTTGACCGATCATCGCTTGCAAAGGAAATCGAAAAGCGCGCTACTAAACCAGTTAAATGTTTTCTGCAAGTAAATATTTCTGGTGAAGAAAGCAAGCATGGTTTTTCGAAAGAAGAGGCGCTATCTTTTTTACAAGAAGCGGATTTTACGTTCATTGAGATTGTTGGTTTAATGACAATGGCACCAATTACTAATAGTGACATAGAGCTGCATCACGTATTTCATGAGTTAAAGCAATTGCAGCAAGAAATTCATGCGCTTCAGTTAAAAAACATTCCATGTACAGAGTTATCTATGGGGATGACAAATGACTACGGAATTGCGATTACAGAAGGTGCAACATTTATACGAGTAGGAAGAGCTTTGGTGAGTGACGATAATATGGAGGTGTAACAAATGGGACTATCGAATAAATTTAAGTCATTCTTTTTCTTAGATGAAGAGGAAGAATATTATGAAGAAGAAGTAGCGAGGGAACCTGAACCTATGCAAAAGAAAACGAAGAAAGAAAGACCTAATAAAAACCGTTTTTATGCTGTAGAAGAAGATGATGCGAAGGTGGTTAGTATGCAGGGAGCTCAGTTTTCTAGTCGTATGGTACTTGCGGAACCGCGTGTATATGCAGAAGCACAAGAACTTGCGGATTACTTAAAAGAATATAAATCTGTTGTTGTAAACTTGCAACGTATTAGCCATGATCAAGCGACGCGTATTGTCGATTTCTTGAGCGGTACAGTTTATGCGTTAGGTGGAGATATTCAACGCGTTGGCAATAATATTTTCTTATGTACTCCAGACAATGTGGAAGTGGATGGCTCTATTTCCGAAATGCTTGATGAACAAAACTTTATGTGATGAAATAGAGGTGTGAACTAGATTGCAAAGTATTTTATATCAAGTGGTGGAGGTCATCTTATTTATTGTTAGATGGTTGCCAACACTCATGTTTATTTATTTCTTGATGAGCTGGTTCCCAGGTGCAAGAGAGTCGAAAATTGGCCAATTGCTAGCACGCATTTTTGAACCGATTTTAGAACCTTTTAGAAGGATTATTCCGCCGATTGGTATGTTTGATATTTCGTCCCTTGTGGCTTATTTCATTTTCCAATATGCGATGAGAGTTTTAACTGGTTTAATTCAAGTGTACAT
The DNA here is from genome assembly GCF_014227425.1 of Listeria marthii. Lineage (NCBI taxonomy): Bacteria > Bacillati > Bacillota > Bacilli > Caryophanales > Listeriaceae > Listeria > Listeria marthii. The sequence continues at coordinate 232,779 of NZ_JAASWB010000001.1, read as the reverse complement.
TATTCCAATGTTATTTTAAAAAGCGCACCCGTTTTCAAATGGGTGCCTTTTTTTCATAATCAAGCAAGATTAGCCTAGTAGCAGCTGTTTTCGTGGTATAATAGCACTAAAGACTTGACACGGATTGAAAGGGAGAAATTATGATGGATGGAATTTATCAGCATTTTCGCGCGGAAGAATACGCATTTATTGATAAGGTTTTAGGGATTACGATGCAAGTAGAAAATGAATATACGCCGCAGTTGACGGATTTCTTAGACCCGAGGCAGCGTTTTATTACCGAAACCGTTATTGGTGGCTATGAGCAAATTAATGTGCAGTTTTTTGGCGGAGTAGAGCACGCGGAACGTCGCCGCGCACTGATTTACCCGGATTATTATACGCCAACAGAAGCAGATTTTGAGATTGCCCTGTTCCATATTCGCTACCCGGTGAAATTTACGACACTCACGCATCAAAAAATCCTTGGAACGCTGATGTCGCTAGGCATGAAGCGCGATATTTTTGGTGACATTTTAAATAAGGATACCGAGTGGCAACTGTTAGTAGAAAGCTCGATGAAGGATTATTTGACATTACAGCTTGAGAAAATTGGTAAAGTGAATGTGATGTTAGAAGAGACGGAATTGGCTAATGCTGTTTATGCCCCGGTCGTTTGGGAAGAAATGGGCTTAACTGTTTCTAGTATGCGACTCGACGTAATCATTAGTAATGCGCATCATATTTCTAGACAGAAGGCGAAACAATTGGTTACTGCTGGACTAGTGAAAGTAAACTGGAAAACAGTCGAGAATCCGGATTTTGAATGTGAGGAAGAAGATGTATTATCTGCGCGTGGGTATGGTCGTGTGAAAGTACTATCGACAGGCGGCAGAACGAAAAAAGATAAAATTCGTATCGAAATTGGTTATTTAAAATAAAAAACGAAAGCATTCGCTGCTTTCGTTTTTTTGTTAGCTTAATTGGAGCATTCTTTCCAATGCTTTTAAAGCGAATGTCGTTGTCTGTTCATCAACTTTGATTTGATTACGTTGTTCGCCGTTTTGGATGGCTTCGAGTGTCCAGAGTAAATGTGATAGATCGATACGGTTCATGGTCATACACGGGCACATAAATGGGTTGAGCGAAACGATTTTTTTATCCGGATTTTCTTGGATAATGCGGCCGACTAGATTAGCTTCTGTACCGACAGCCCATTCCGTCCCTGGCGCAGCATTACTTATTTCTGTCACGATTTTTTTCGTTGAACCCGAATCATCTGCTAAAGAAACAACTTCATGCGTGCATTCCGGATGGACGATAATTCGCATGTTCGGATGATTTTTACGGATATTTTCGATATTTTTAACGGTAAAATGTTGATGAACGGAGCAGTAGCCTTTCCAAAGAATGACTTTACAATCGGCCAAATTGCCATCGTATTCCAGTTCATTTTTTATCGGATTCCAAATCGCCATATGCTCAAGTGGGATGCCTAGTTCAAAGGCGGTGTTTCGACCTAGATGCTGGTCGGGAAGAAAGAAAATCCGCTCTTTTTGTTCAAGTGCCCATGAGACGATCTTGGTTGCATTACTGGAGGTAACAGTCGTACCACCGTGTTCGCCAACGAAAGATTTAATTGCGGCAGTCGAATTAATATAAGTCACAGGCAAAATCGTATCGCCAAAAAGAGTTTGCAATTTAGGCCAAGCGTTTGTTAATTGGTGAATGTCTGCCATATCCGCCATCGAACAACCGGCGCGCATATCTGGTAACGTAACAATTTGCTCATTGGTCGTAAGCATATCCGCCGTTTCCGCCATAAAATGAACCCCGCAAAAAACGATATGTTTCGCTTTTTTATTCTTTGCAGCAATTTGCGCTAATTGTAACGAATCACCAATCGCATCTGCAAAAGGAACAACCTCATCTTTTTGATAATGGTGACAGGGGATAAAAAGATCGTCGCCAAGCTGGGCTTTAATTTCTGTGACACGAGCAATCATTTCTGTTTGCGTCATACTTTTATAACGAGCCGGCATCGTATCTTGTTCCACGGTTTCCAGTAAGTTCATGCCTTTATTCCTCCTTTACTATTAAAGCTGATGTCGAGCGCGCGGGCAGAATGCGTTAGCGAGCCTAAAGAAATATAATTCGCGCCAGACCCTTTATAGCTATTAATATTGTCCAAAGTGATATTCCCGGAAATCTCGGTAGTAATGTGTCCCGGTACCAGTTTAACAAGTTGGGCGATTTCTTCTGGGGTACGATTATCAAACATGATGATATCTGCGCCAGCTTGGACGGCCTCTTTCACTTGTTCGGGTGTTTCCGTTTCGACTTCAATTTTCACCATGTGTCCTAGTTTTCCGCGGACAGTAGCTACAGCTTCGGTAATACCTCCAGAGAAGGCGATGTGGTTATCTTTTAGCATAACGCCATCGTATAGACCGTTACGATGATTAAAGCCGCCACCGGTCTGTACGGCATATTTATCGAAGGCGCGAAGACCGGGTGCTGTTTTTCGTGTATCGCAAATGCGAATTGCCGGATCATCCAGCTGTTTGATGGCTACATTCGTTTGGCTCGCAATCCCGCTCATCCGTTGCATTAAATTTAAAATGACGCGCTCGCCGGAAAGTAGTGTGCGCACGGGAGCTGATACGGTCGCAATGATATCTCCTTTTGTTACTTGATCCCCATCTTTTTTATAAGCTTCAAACTGCACATCACCACCAAGAATCTCGTACACTTTTGGCGGGATAGAAATACCACAAAGAATACCAGTTTCCTTTGCTAGAAACACTCCATTTCCAATTGTATCACTGGCGAAAATCGTGTCTGCGCTTAAATCATATTGACCAATATCTTCTAATAAAAATGCGTGAATAGCCTGATTCATAAGTATTGAGTTCATTTCATTACTCCTTTTAAAATTCGATGTGCGCCGAGGCTTTCGGTTCGTTTAAGTGCACTTTCGGCGATTAATTTTGCAGTAATAAGCATATGGCTGATTTCAGCGGCTTCGCGGGTGTGATTAGCGTAATCAAATGCAGCTAACCAGCGAAGAAATTCCGTTATTTTTTCTGGTTTTCGAGTAATTCCCAGCGATTCCCAAATTTTCTCTTGAAGAACTTGTTTCTCTGGTAAATGAACTGTTTTGGTTGAGCTGGCGCACGGGATTAGTGGATATTTTTTTGGATTAGGTTTCTGTGTGTGAATGTATTCAGCTACTTTTTCGCCAAAAACAAGAGTTTCAAGAAGTGAATTGCTCGCGAGTCGATTAGCCCCGTGCACGCCAGCATTCGCCACCTCACCAATAGCGTACAGACCGGGAATATTGGTTTTTCCGTGAAGGTCGGTTCGAATGCCACCCATCAAAAAATGTGCACCGGGGTGAACTGGGATACGCTTTGTTTCGCGAAACGGTACTTGATGCGCATCTAAACTGGCGGTAATCGCTGGGAAGCGTTCTTCAAAATGACTTACCGCCGTTATATCAAGAAAAATAGCATTTCCACGTTCGATTTCTTCAAACAATGTCGCCGCAACAATATCACGTGGCGCAAGATCTGCCAGTGGGTGAACGCCCATCATGACAGCTGAACCATCAGCTCGTACAAGTTCAGCTCCCTCCCCGCGAACCGCCTCAGAAATAAGCCCACGACAACGCCCATTTAAAAAAAGCAAAGTTGGATGAAACTGAATAAATTCCATATCGGTCAGTTTGGCACCTGCTCGGTAAGCTAGCGCCAGCCCGTCTCCAGAAATCGTCGCCGCATTTGTCGTAACCGGAAATAGCTGTCCAAGCCCACCGCTTGCTAAAATAATATGTTCGCCGTAATACGTATGTAGCTGATTTTCTTTATCTAAACAATGAACGCCAATGGCTACTTCGTTATGCTTGATAATCTCGATGACCATTTGCTCCTCTTGCCAGTCAATATTCGTCAACTTTTCTTGCAAAAAAGTAGTAAGATATTTACCAGTTTGATCCCCGCCAGTATGTAAAATCCGCGGCAGCCTGTGCGCACCTTCTAAACCAAGCGAAAATTCACCATCTTTTTTATCAAATGTCAGGCCTTCATCTATCAATTTTTGGAGTACAACTGGGCCGCAAGTAACGAGTTGACTTACCGCGCGGACTTTATTATGAAAACAACCCGCTTGGAATGTATCGCTAAAATGTTTTTTCGGAGTATCGCTTTTTGACACTGCGGCAGCTACTCCGCCTTGAGCGAGCATGGAGTTACTTTCTTCTTTCATACCTTTTGTGATTATTGTCACATCATAGTCCTGCATTAATCTGAGGGCAGCCATACAACCAGAGATGCCGCTCCCAACAATAATAACTCGTTCTTTTATCATCATTTCCACCTCTTGCATAGTAGGTTCAATTAATTGTATACTTCTTAATGAATATACAGTTGTCTTGTCATCTATAATCACACAAAACAAAACTAATTTCAAGTATAAAATTCTAGGGGAGAGATAAGGAATGATTTACTTTGACCATGCAGCAACAACGAAAATGAGCGAGGCGGCACTACAAGTTTTTATGAATGCCTCAAGAGAGTTCTTCGCTAATTCGGAAAGTTTACACGATGCCGGGACGAAAGCGGCCGCTCTTTTAGAAAAGTGTCGTGGCAGTATTGCAGATATTTTGAATGTTCCTGTGAGGGGAATTATTTTTACAAGTGGTGGCACGGAAAGCAACCAAATCGCGATACAAACATTGCTACATACAAGTGAGAAGAAAGAAGTGTTAGTGAGTCCGTTAGAGCATGCTTCTATTTGGCAACAGCTAGGTGCTTTAGAGCAAGCAGGGGAATGTCGGGTGGAAATTTTGCCAGTCGATGCTTTTGGTCAAGTAAGTCCAGCAGTTCTGAGCAAAATGATTTCTGCGGATACCGGGCTTATCATCATTCAACATGTGAATTCGGAAATTGGAACCATCCAACCCATTGCAGAATTAGCGCATATTGCCAAACAAGCAGGCGCTTATTTTCATACAGATATCGTTCAATCATTCGGAAAACTAGCTTTGGAATTAGGTGACGTAACTAGTTTTAGTATTTCGGCACATAAAATTTATGGTCCAAAAGGGGCGGGTCTTCTTTTTATAAATCCAGATATTCCCCTGCAAGCTGCTTTGCCAGATGTTCACCATGAATTTGGCTTTCGAGCGGGTACTGTAAATGTTCCAGCAATTGCTGCCTTTACGACTGCAGCCTATGATATAATGGAAACTAGAGAAAAAGAAGCGAGGCGGATTGCGGAACTTAAAATGGCGATTTGTGAGACGTTAACAGCGCGAGTCGAGGTCGAAGGGGGACGAAATACATCTCCGTTTATTCTAGGATTGACTTTACCCAATATGCAAGGGCAAGAAGCATTACTGGCATTAAACGAAGCGGATATTCAAATTTCGACAACGAGCGCCTGTAGTTTGCGGGACCCAGCGCCATCCAAGACATTAATTGCTACCGGGAAAACAGAAGAAGAAGCAAGCCGATTTATTCGCTTGTCCTTTGGAAACGAAAATGAATTAAGCGATAGTATTATTTTTAAAGAAGAAATCGACAAATTACTACGAAAAAGGTGAGAAAATGAAGAAAATTTTAGGTGATACGCGTCGGCAACTCATTTTAAAATGGTTAAAAGAAGCCGAAGCGCCGATATCAGGCAATCAACTTGCGAGCAAAACGAATGTTAGCCGTCAAGTTATTGTACAAGATATTTCGCTCTTAAAAGCTGGTAATGAGCCAATCATGGCTACGCCGCAAGGTTACATTTACGCGAAAGAAACAGGCTATACAGGAGAAAGGCGCGTTATCGCGGTCAAGCATACGAAAGAACAGGCCGCCGAAGAACTAAATATTTTGGTGGATCACGGCGTATCGATTATTGACGTAATTGTCGACCATCCGATTTACGGCGAAATTACCGCATCGCTACATTTGAAAAGTCGTTTTGATGTTGAGAAATTTGTCAAAAAAGTGCAAACAACCGGAGCAACTATGCTGTCAGGGCTAACGGACGGAACACATTTGCACACGATTGAAGCAGATACAAAAGAACAATTAGAACTTGCTATTGCCGCCTTAGATAAAGCTGGATTTTTAATCTGATCATTTTTCAATATAAATTCTAGGAAAAAGCAAGTAACTATGGTAAAATGTATGTTAGGTATTTATAAACAATAGTCGTATGGAGGTGCTAGATATGCCATTATCGCCGCTGGATATACATAACAAAGAGTTTACCCGTGGTTTTAGAGGTTATGACGAAGACGAAGTAAATGACTTCCTCGATCAAATCATTAAAGATTATGAACAAGTTATTAAAGAGAAAAAGCGTATTGAGGACACTTTAGATAATAGTGAAGAACGTTTAGCTCATTTTACTAACATTGAAGAAACATTAAACAAATCATTAATCGTGGCACAAACAGCTGCCGAAGAAGTGAAAGCTTCCGCTGAAAAAGAAGCAAAACTTATTGTCCGTGAAGCAGAAAAAAATGCTGACCGTATTTTAAGCGATTCTCTTTCTAAAGCACGCAAAATCGCGATTGAAATTGAAGACTTAAAACGCCAATCCAAAGTATTCCGCGAGCGTCTACGTATGTTGGTAGAAGCGCAAATGGATTTAATTAAAAGCGAAGATTGGCAACAAATGATGGCTTACGATGTGGATGCGACAGAACTTGCATCTATCAAAGAAGTTGAATCTCAATCAGAAGAACGCTAAAAACAATTATTAGAGACAAGTACATTTTTTAGATAAAGGATACGAAGCGAGTTGGTAAATGGTGCGAGGCCAGCTATCCTCTAGAAAATCGAAATCACTCTTTAGTTCTAACCCGAAAAAGCAGCCGCTTGAGTAAGTGTTAGCGCGAGCCAGCGTTATGGCACTAATGAAGTGGGCAAGCAGTTAGAATGCATGTCAACAAGGGTGGTACCGCGAATCTCGTCCCTTTTTGGGAGAGATTTTTTTGCGTTTAAAAATAAAGTTTTAAAGGAGAATAAAACATGGAATATAAAGATACGTTATTAATGCCGAAGACAGACTTTCCAATGCGTGGGAATTTACCAAACAAAGAACCGGAATGGCAAGCAAAATGGGAAGAAGAAAAGCTATATGAGAAAATCCAAGAAAAAAATGCTGGATGCCCGACGTACATTTTGCATGACGGACCTCCTTATGCAAACGGCGAGCTTCACATGGGGCACGCGCTAAACAAAACAATTAAAGATATTATCGTTCGTTATAAATCAATGGCTGGCTTCAGTTCCCCGTATGTTCCGGGTTGGGACACACACGGACTTCCAATCGAAACAGCTATCGCGAAAAAAGGCGTAAAACGGAAAGAAATGTCTATCGCTGAATTCCGTAAACTTTGTGCTGAATACGCGATGACGCAAGTAGAAGGTCAACGCACAGGCTTCAAACGTCTTGGTATTAATGGCGACTGGGAAAACCCATATATCACGCTTTTACCAGAATACGAAGCAGAACAAATCAAAGTCTTCGGTGAAATGGCGAAAAAAGGCTACATCTACAAAGGGAAAAAACCAGTTTATTGGTCTCCTTCAAGTGAATCCGCGCTTGCAGAAGCAGAAATCGAATACCAAGATAAAACATCTGCTTCGATTTTCGTAGCTTTCAAAGTAACGGACGGAAAAGGCGTACTAGACGAAGGAACAAATATCGTTATCTGGACTACTACACCTTGGACAATCCCTGCCAACATGGGTATTACTGTTAATCCTGATTTGGATTATGTAGTAATTGAATCTGCTGGTGAAAAATATGTTGTAGCTGAAGCACTTTTACCAAGCTTACGTGAAAAATTAGGTTTTGAAGATGCGACTGTTGTTAAAACGGTTCGTGGTTCTGAACTTGACCGCGTTGTAACAAAACACCCACTCTATGACCGTGATTCCTTAGTAATGAACGGGGAACATGCCACTGCTGAAGCTGGTACGGGTGCGGTTCATACGGCTCCTGGACACGGGGAAGATGACTTTTTAATCGGGAAAAAATATGATTTAGAAGTACTTGCTCCTTTAGATGATCGTGGTGTATTTACAGAGGAAGCACCAGGATTTGAAGGCGTATTTTACGATACAGCGAACAAAATGGTAACAGAAAAATTAGAAGAAGTGGGCGCATTACTAAAAATGGAATTCATCACTCACTCTTATCCACATGATTGGCGTACGAAAAAACCAGTTATTTTCCGTGCAACAGCGCAGTGGTTTGCTTCGATTGACGCATTCCGCGATGATTTACTCGCGGCTGTTAAAGGTGTTAACTGGACTCCAGCATGGGGCGAAACACGTCTATTCAACATGGTTCGCGACCGCGGCGACTGGGTTATCTCTCGTCAACGTGCATGGGGCGTTCCACTTCCGATTTTCTATGCGGAAAATGGGGAAGCAATTATCACGGACGAAACAATCAGCCATATCTCTGAACTATTCCGTGAGCATGGTTCGAACGTTTGGTTTGAACGTGATGTCAAAGATTTATTACCTGCTGGCTTTACGCATCCGGGTAGCCCGAATGGCGAATTTACAAAAGAAACGGATATTATGGATGTTTGGTTTGATTCAGGCTCAAGTCATCAAGCGGTTCTGAATGCTCGTCCTGAATTAACTCGTCCAGCTGATTTATATATGGAAGGCTCTGACCAATATCGTGGTTGGTTTAACTCGTCGTTAACAACTGCTGTAGCGATCACTGGCGAAGCGCCTTATCGTAACGTTTTAAGTCATGGTTTCGCTCTTGATGGCGAAGGTCGCAAAATGAGTAAATCGCTTGGAAATACACTTCTTCCAGGCAAAGTAATTAAACAACTTGGTGCGGATATTGTTCGCCTTTGGGTTGCTTCTGTGGATTATCAAGCCGACGTTCGCGTTAGTGATGAAATCTTAAAACAAGTATCCGAGGTATATCGTAAAATCCGTAACACAATGCGTTTCTTACTAGGAAATATCAATGACTTCCAACCAACTGTAAATGCAGTTTCTTATGAAAACTTACGCGAAGTAGACAAATACATGCTAATCAAATTAAACGATTTAGTGAAAAATGTGAAAGATAGCTACGAAGCTTTCGAATTCTCTACTATTTATCACCAAATCAACAATTTCTGTACAGTAGAATTAAGCCAATTTTATATGGACTTTGCCAAAGATGTTGTCTACATTGAAGCAGCAGATAGCCATGATCGTCGCGCGATGCAAACTGTTTTCTATGAAGCAGTTGTTACGCTGACAAAATTACTTGCGCCAATTTTACCTCATACGACAGAAGAAGTTTGGAATAACTTGATTGGTGAAGGCGTTGAAAGCATTCATTTACAAGACTTGCCAGACGTGAAAGTATTAGCTGATAGCGAAGAAATTACAGCGAAATGGGACGCGTTCATGCAAATTCGCGATAACGTCCAAAAAGCATTAGAATTCGCTCGTAACGAAAAACTAATCGGTAAATCAATGCTTGCAAAAGTAACGTTATACGTGGACGGCGAAGCGAAAACATTGTTTGATTCATTAGAAGGTGATTTCGCGCAACTATTCATCGTATCTGATTTTGAACTAGTTGAAGGCTTAGAAAATGCACCAGAATCTGCATTCAAGTCTAATCAAGTGGCTGTTCAAATTACTGTTGCAGAAGGCGAAACTTGCGAACGTTGCCGCGTTGTGAAAAAAGATGTTGGCGTAGATCCGAAACATCCAACTTTATGTGGCCGCTGTGCTGATATTGTTGTAAACCACTACGAAGCATAATGCGCGCTTGGGGAAAATCCTAGTAAGTTAAAAAGGAGGTTCCCCAAGCTTTTTTATTTTAAGATGTGGTATTATAGACGTAATTCCAATTAAAGGAGGTTGCTTGAAGTCATGGCAACAATTCACTTTACAAAAGTACATGGTTCGCAAAATGACTTTTTCATAGTAGATGAAGAAGAAAATCAAATTACTGCTTGGTCTGATGCGGAACGTGCTGATTTTGCAATTAAATTGTGTGATAGAAACCATTCGCTTGGCGGAGCAGACGGCATTTTATATGTCACAAAAAGTAAGCAAGCAGGCCCAATCGGCCGAATGCAAGTTGTTAATTCCGATGGTTCGGTTGCTTCCATGTGTGGGAATGGCCTAAGAACGGTAGCCCGCTATTTACTTGAAAAAAATGGATTATCTGAAGCGGAAGTTGAAACAATGAAAGCGACACTGGATGTTAAAAAAGCAACTTCTCTTGGTTTTGATATTCCAACCTACCAAGTTGAAATTTCGCCGGTTAAATTTAACCCAGAAAGTTTACCAATGGATGTAGGCGTGGAAAAATTATTTAATCAAATTGTGCCTGAACTTGACGCAGAACTAGCTTTTTCAGCCGTTTCTGTTCCAAATCCGCATTTGATTACCTTTGTGGATCAAGCGGTGTTAGATTCGGATAAACAAGAAAAATTAGCGAGCTACTTAAATAGCGAAAACCCGTATTTCCCAGATGGCGTCAATGTGAGCTTTGTGAAACGTTTGCGCGATGATGCTATTTATGTGCGGACTTTTGAACGCGGTGTTGGGTTTACGAACGCTTGCGGGACAGCGATGTCGGCATGTAGCTTAATTAAAAAAATGTTGGATAATGATACTTTCGAAACACCATTAAACGTTTATAATGATGGCGGCCGCGTGCAAGTAACCGCGAAAAAAGACGAAACTGGCGAAATTTCATTACAACTAATCGGCAATGCCACATTTGTTAGCAATGGTTCTGTTCATTATGATAATGACATAGTTACCGAGCTTACGAATGAAGCGACATCAGAACAAGCGAAGTATCAAGCGCTCGTTAAAGAAGTAAAAGAATTTCTAAAAACAACTGAATGAAAAGGAGTTAACCATGAATACAAATCGAAAAAAAGCAACACCGCTATTCGTTATCGGCGGATTTTGCCTTATTTTATTTATTACCATCGCCTCAGCAATCGCAACAGAAAGCAATTGGGTAGCGCGTTTTGATCTAAGCTGGATTGAAAAAATCCGCGGCGGAATTCAACCGGATAAAACGTCTATCGTCAAATTAGTGACTAACCTGGGAAGCGCAGAAACAACGATTATTTTAACTGTTGTAGTCGTCCTAATTTTATTCTTTTTACGTAAATTTGTTGTTGGACTTTGGTTCGGCGGCACGATGCTCGTTTGTGGAGTTGTCCTAAATCTTGTTTTGAAAAGCTTGGTTGGCCGTACGCGCCCAGCTAGTATCAATTGGTTAGTAAGTGAGTCTGGCTATAGTTTCCCAAGTGGACATGCGACTGCTACAGCTGTTTTCTACGGCCTTGCAGCAATGTTCTTAATCTTCACCGTGCCGAAAATGTGGCAAAAAATCGTTATCGGAATCATTGGTTATGGTTTCATCTTGTTCGTAATGTATACACGTGTTTATCTTGGTGTGCATTTCCCGACAGATGTACTTGGCGGCTTTTTCCTTGGTACCGCTTCTGTTCTAATCTCTCTAGGCGTTTATTTCTTAGTTCGTAAACCGTTACATAACTTACTCGTGAAATGGCGTATTAAAGATAAAAGTATTATTGATTAATAAGAAAACCCTGTTATAAGAATTAGCTTATAGCAGGTTTTTTTGATAGTAAACTGAATAATCTATTTTGTAACCGTACAGCTTTTTCGCTTGATTTATTTGTGCGATGGCGTTAATATATAAGTGTTGAAGGAAGTAAATTTATGTATTAGTAAGGATATGGATATAGATGCGTATCTTTACTAATATGTGAATTTTGTAATTGAAAAAATGCTTAGCTTGTTGTTAACATCTTTTTCGTTAGTAAAAGAAACATATTAAGAAAATTTTTGGAGGTTTGTGAAATATGCAAACAGGTACAGTAAAATGGTTTAACAGTGAAAAAGGCTTCGGTTTCATCGAAGTAGAAGGCGGAGATGATGTATTCGTACACTTCAGCGCTATCGAAGGTGACGGATTCAAAACTTTAGACGAAGGTCAAAGCGTTGAATTTGAAATCGTTGAAGGCCAACGTGGCCCACAAGCAGAAAAAGTTACTAAACTTTAATCTGTTCACGTTAAACTAATAAAAACACACAGCGAACTTCTTAGGGAGAAGGAATGCTGTGTGTTTTTTTATTTGCGATATTTATATAACAGTTTTTATTTAGTTGTATAACAGTTTTTGAGTCAGTAATCTTGCAATAATTCTTTTGAGTAGTATAATAAGTCTTGTAAATGAGATTTCATTATAATCTGTACTATTAAAATATAAATAAATTATATAACAAAAGGATGATAGAAATGGCAAAGCTTGAAAAAGAACAAGAAAAAGTAGTTGCAAAAGGAAAATCAGGTGCAGACTTAGTTGTAGACAGCTTAATTAATCAAGGAGTTACCCACGTTTTTGGGATTCCCGGAGCAAAAATCGATAAAGTTTTTGATGTGATGGAAGAACGCGGACCAGAATTAATCGTCAGCCGACACGAACAAAATGCTGCATTTATGGCTGCGGCTATCGGTCGTCTAACAGGGAAACCAGGCGTTGTGCTTGTAACTAGTGGGCCGGGCGCATCCAATCTTGCAACAGGTCTTGTAACCGCCACAGCAGAAGGGGATCCAGTCGTTGCAATTGCCGGAAATGTAACTCGACAAGACCGTCTAAAAAGAACCCATCAATCTATGGACAATGCAGCGTTGTTCCGTCCGATTACTAAATATAGCGAAGAAGTAGTGCACGCCGAAAGTATCCCAGAAGCTATCACCAACGCCTTTCGTTCAGCCGCTGAGCCAAATCAAGGTGCCGCTTTTATCAGTTTGCCACAAGATATTGTTAATGAACCGAACGTGCCGGTAAAGGCAATTCGCCCACTTGCTAAACCCGAAAACGGCCCAGCATCCAAAGAACAAGTTGCGAAACTAGTTACCCGTTTGAAAAAAGCGAAATTACCTGTATTGCTACTAGGTATGCGTGCTTCAAGCCCAGAAGTAACAGGTGCGATTCGTCGTTTACTCCAAAAAACAAGCATTCCAGTAGTAGAAACTTTCCAAGCAGCTGGTGTGATTTCGCGCGACCTAGAAGATAATTTCTTTGGACGTGTTGGCTTATTCCGTAATCAACCTGGCGATATTTTGCTCAATAAAGCCGATTTAGTTATTACGGTTGGTTATGATCCAATTGAATACGATCCGAAAGCTTGGAATGCTTCCGGCGACAGAACGATTGTTCATCTAGATGATATTCGCGCTGACATTGATCATTATTACCAACCAGTGACGGAATTAGTCGGCAACATCGCGCTTACTTTAGACCGTGTCAATGCAAAATTTAGCGGTTTAGAATTAGCGGAAAAAGAACTTGAAACATTAAAAGAGCTTCACGCCCAATTAGAAGAACGAGATGTTCCGCCAGAAAGTGACGAAACAAACCGTGTGCATCCGTTGTCTGTCATTCAAACGCTTCGTTCAGCGATTGATGATAATGTCACTGTAACTGTCGATGTTGGTTCTCACTACATTTGGATGGCGCGTCATTTCCGCTCCTATGAACCACGCCGTCTGCTTTTCAGTAATGGTATGCAAACGCTTGGTGTTGCGCTTCCTTGGGGAATTGCTGCTACACTCGTACACCCCGGTGAAAAAGTTGTTTCGATTTCTGGAGACGGTGGCTTCTTATTTTCCGCGATGGAATTAGAAACAGCTGTCCGCTTACGTGCGCCACTTGTTCACCTTGTATGGAATGACGGTAGCTATGACATGGTCGCTTTCCAACAAAAAATGAAATACGGTAAAGAAGCGGCGGTTCGTTTTGGTGATGTCGATATCGTTAAATTCGCAGAAAGTTTCGGAGCAAAAGGGCTTCGCGTGACAAATCCGGCAGAGCTTGCGGACGTTTTAAAAGAAGCGCTTGAAACAGAAGGGCCGGTCGTGGTTGATATTCCAATTGATTACCGTGATAATATCAAACTCGGCGAAACTTTACTACCTGACCAATTTTATTAAAAAATTAAAAATCTCTCGGATATTCCGGGAGATTTTTTTAATAGTAAAAGGTTGACTTGGAGTGTACTTCAAGGTTTATGCTGTAGTAGTACTAGAAATTGACTAGGAGGGTTTTGAATGGAATATGTTAAATTTGGTAACACTGGGATGGATGTTTCGAAAATTTGTTTAGGAACAATGGGCTTCGGTGATAAAGATAAATGGATTCATAAATGGGTTTTAGACGAAGCGAACAGCCGCCTAATTATTAAAAAAGCACTCGATTTAGGCATTAATTTCTTTGATACCGCTAATATTTATTCCTATGGTGAAAGCGAAAAAATTGTCGGGCGTGCGCTAAAAGACTACGCTAACCGCGATGATATTGTGTTAGCAACCAAAGTACATCAAACCATGCGCCCAGATCGTCCGAATAGTGGCGGTTTATCTAGAAAAACAATTTTGAGCGAAATTGACCATAGTTTAAAACGATTAGAAACAGATTATGTGGACTTATATATCATTCACCGTTTTGATGAAAATACGCCAATCGAAGAAACAATGGAAGCGTTGCATGACGTCGTTAAGTCGGGGAAAGCGCGCTACATTGGTGCGAGTGCGATGTATGCCTGGCAATTCCAAAAAGCACAACGCGTCGCAGAAAGAAATGGCTGGACAAAATTCGTTTCCATGCAAAATCATTACAATATGATTTACCGGGAAGAAGAACGAGAAATGATTCCGTTTTGTCGCGATGAAAAAATTGCGATTACACCATATAGTCCACTAGCATCAGGGCGGTTAACACGTGATTTGAATGAAACGACGAATCGTTCCGAAACGGACCCAGTTCAAAAATCTAAATACGATGACATGATGAATGCGGATAGAGGTATTATTGAACGTGTTGCTGAACTTGCGGAAACACACCAAGTATCTCGAGATAAAATTGCTCTAGCGTGGCTATTAAATAAAGATGAAATCACTTCGCCAATCATCGGAGCGCAAAAAGAAAGTCACCTAGAAAGCGCGGTAGAGGCGCTAAATATTAAACTAACCACTTCGGAAGTTAACTATCTAGAAGAACTATACATCCCGCACCCAGTAGTTGGAGCACTGCCTACAACTAAATAATCAAACAGAGCATGAGTTGGATTGGAAAATCTACCTTATGCTTTTTTATGTAAAAAGACTATTGACAAATAAAATGCAACCGTTTACAATGAAGTGGTATTAAAAATGTTTAAAGCTGTATCTTTTGAAAAAGTGAAATAGATAAATGATTTGAAAAAAGAGGTGGAAATATGGAATATAAAGACTTGTCGCCAGCAGTGCAAAGTGAAGAACAACTAAGACAGCTTATCCAAGAAAAAGTAGCAGCCGGAGAAACAAGTTTCCCATCAGAACGTGCGCTTGAAAACGAACTAGGTGTCAGCCGGACCACGCTCAGACGGTCACTTGATACACTTGAAAAAGAAGCTGTCATCCAAAAAAGAAACCGAAAAGGAATCGAAATCAATCAAAAGCAAACAATCAATATATTGCAAATGAATTCCATGAGCAGCCAATTGCCAGGAGAACAAAAGGTAGAAGTAATATCACAAGAAATAGTAGCTGGCAAAGACGAGGTGAACCACTTTTTAAACTTAAGTGAAGATAAGCCGGTGTTTAAATTAATTCGGCGAAGAATAGTTGATAATCAGCCGTTTTCTTATGAAATATCTTTTATTGATAGCACGAGATTTGCTGGTATTGAGAAAATCGATTTAAATAATTCCTCGCTATACAATGTGTTAGAAAAGCAGTTTGCTATTAAACCTACCTACGGGCGCGAAGAATTGCGCTTTGTATCAGCGAATGAAAAGTTAGCAGAAGCATTAAAGGTACCACTAAACACGCCACTTTTTGAAGTAGTTAGTAAAGCATTTGATCAAAATGATGAACCGTTTGAGTACAGCAAACAATATCTAATTGGTAATCAAATCAAATACAAAATCAATGCGAAAAACATATTTGATTACTTGGAGGATGAGTGAAATGGGAGCTAAAAAACCACTTTTTGAAGTAATTGCTTCAGAAATAAAAGATAGTATTAATCGCGATGAGTATAAGACGGGAATGCTTATGCCAAACGAAACAGCCTTACAAGAAATTTTTTCTAGCAGTCGGACAACTATTCGCCGCGCAGTAGATTTATTAGTCGAAGAGGGTTTAGTTGTTCGTAAAAACGGTGTTGGGCTATACGTCCAACCAAAACTTACATCCCAGAATATTCTAGAAATGACAGGTGTTATGAAAACTGATACCAATGAAAATTTGAAAAAAGACATTAAAGACTTTTACATCCGCAAAGCTGGCAAGTTTTACGCAGAGAAGTTTGGTATAAAAGAGAATGAACTTGTGTATTCTATCAAGTTTGTCCAAAAAAGTGAGAACGGTGTCACGTTAGATCGTTTAATTTTACCGTTGAGTTTATACCCTGATTTACAAGCGAAGGATTTTCAAATTATTAATATTATTGAGCTTGTTAATTCAGGTAAATATAAATTATTTGAGCTTGAGCAGGAACTTCAACTTATTTTAGCTGGGAATGAGCAAATCAAAAATATGCATATAAACGAAAATGATCCTGTTTTTAAATTGAGCAGTGTCTTTTATGCAGAAAATGAAATGCCGATTGCCATCCAATATCATTATGAAGATGCTGAGTCGACCAAATATGTAGTTGATTTTAACTAATACTAAGGAGGAAGAAAAAATGATTCAATTTCTAAGAGTAGACCATCGTTTACTACATGGACAAGTAGCTGTATCTTGGTTTAATGCTTTAGATGTAAATACAATTTTAGTGGCAAATGATGGGGTAGCAGCGGACGATTTTCGTAAGTCGGCAATACGGCTTGCAAAACCAGAGGCAGCAAAACTAGTCATGAAAAGTATCGATGAAAGTATCGAAGCGATTAATTCAGGTGTCACTGATAAATACAACATGCTTATTGTTGTCGAATCAGTTGAAGACGCTTACAAATTAATCCATGGTACGAATGGCAAAATCCCGATGTTAAATCTAGGCGGAACGAAGCAAAGAGAAGGAACAGCCAATTTTTCCAAAGCAGTTAATTTAACGCCTGAAGAAGTAGCGAAATTAAAAGAGCTTCAAAAAGAGAAAGTAGATGTGTTTATGCAGCAAGTGCCTAACGAGAAAAAAGTAACCTTTGAAGCATAAAAGACGAAAGAAGGGATAAATTATGGAACAGTTTGGAACAGCGATTTTGCTTGCACTTGCAGCAATGCTTGCAAATGGAGAGTATTTATTTGGTTCATCGATGCTATCAAGACCACTTGTAACATGTACACTCGCCGGGCTTATCATGGGGGATGTACAAATGGGGATTATTATGGGGGCAACTTTAGAATTAGCTTTTGTGGGATCATTTTCTATTGGAGCATCTATTCCTCCAGAAATTATTTCAGGAAGTATATTAGGAACTGCCTTTGCGATTTCGACTGGCGAAAGCACAGCCGTAGCGTTAGCGCTTGGGATTCCAATTGCCTCCCTTGTACTTGTTGTTAAAAATCTATGCTTTATTTTCGTATTACCTTACTTTGTTCATAAAGCAGATAAATACGCACTCGAGGGAAATTCACGAGGGATTAGTCGAATGCAGTTACTAGGTGGGTTTTTATCGATCAACTTGCCAATTGGTATTATTGTTGCGACATCCTATTTAGTAGGAAGCCCGGTTATTCAAAACGTACTTGATGCCATCCCAGCTTTCGTTATAACGGGACTTGGAATCGCGACTGGTTTACTGCCAGCATATGGTTTTGCTTTGCTTCTCAAATTGATGGTCAACAAGAAGAATGCGGTATTTTTCGTATTTGGCTTCGCGTTAGCTGTTTACTTAAAAGTTCCTGTAACAGGTGTAGCGATTTTCGCTGCATGTTTAGCGCTAATTTTAACAGGTTATGCAACACTTAAAAATGACAATGGTCCGAAAAATACGAATACAGAGCCAGCACTTGCGAATGATGGAGGTATAAATTATGAAGATGAAGAGTTCTGACGTATTAACGAAAAAAGACTTAATGAAAGTTTTTTGGCGCTCGTTCACGATGGAATGGTCATGGAACTACGAACGACAATCCAATCTCGGTTATGGATTTTCCATGTTACCAGCTCTAAACAAAATTTTTAAAAATGATAAAGACAAACGAATTTCTTCTTATCAAAGACATTTAGAATTTTATAACGTAACACCGTGGCTTTCCACTTTTCCGCTCGGGATATCCATTGCGATGGAAGAGCAATCTGCGAAAGATAAAGATTTTGACACAGATTCTATCAATAATATAAAAGTAGCATTGATGGGTCCTCTAAGTGGGATTGGAGATTCGTTCTTCTGGGGAACTTTACGCGTTATCGCTACAGGTATTGGAACTTCCTTAGCGCTACAAGGAAATATGTTAGGGCCGATTTTATTCCTCCTTATTTTCAATATTCCAGCTATTCTGACTCGTTATTATGGGTTATTCATTGGTTATAACATTGGAGCTAACTTTATCGAAAAAATTCAAAAAACTGGATTAATGGATAAACTGTCTTATGGGGCTTCGGTTATCGGTCTGGCTGTTGTTGGTGCGATGGTCGCCACGATGGTAAACATTAATATGCCAATGAAATTTGGTTCTGGTGATGATGCAGTAACGATTCAAAGTGTTTTTGACGGTATCGTCCCAGGAATTCTAGCACTAGGCTTTACCTTCTTTATTTTCTGGTTAGATAAAAAAGGACTAAAAGCACATTGGATTCTTCTATTAATCGCAGGAATTGGGATTTTAGGGGCATTCACAGGTTTATTAAAATAAGTAGGTGAAAAAATGAAAAACATGGATTATTATATCCGGTCGGAACAAAGCGTTTATGAAAATATCATCCGAAGTCGAAAAGACCTTTTACAAAAGGTTATTCAAATGGAGAAAGTGGACTATCAAGCAATTGTTATTTTTGCAACAGGTTCTAGTTCTAATGCGGCATTCGCAGCGCAGTTATATATGTCGGATAAACTCGCTATTCCGGTATATGTGGAAGAACCATCTACTGCAGGAAATTACATGCTTCATTTAAACAAAAGCACTTTATACATCGCTATATCACAAGGTGGGCACAGTTACTCCACTATTCATCTCGTAAAAGAAATTGAGCGTCAAGGTGGCATTGTTTTCACTTTAACGAGCGATTTAACTAGCCCGATTGCTAAAGAAAGTACGCGGGCAATTGATCTCGGAATGGGCATAGAAGAGATGCCATATGTCACGCTTGGCTATAGCGCAACGATTCTTATGTTGAATTTAATGGCGCTTGAGTTAGCCCTTTTACAAGAGAAAATGTTGGAAGAAGAGTATCAGGCGGAAATTGCAGAATTGAAAAAAATCACCGCTCATTTACCACAAGTGATAGAGAAATCAGCTACTTGGGTGAACGAGCATACACAGGAATTGATGGAAGCGGAACGAGTTTTCTTCATAGGATACGGCGCTGCTTATGGTGTAGCGCGCGAAGGAGAAACAAAAGTAACAGAAACCATCCGGATTACGTCATTTGGTAAAGAGCTAGAAGAATATATGCATGGACCATATATAGGTTTATCCGAACGAGACTATATTATCTTCCTTGAACCTCAAGGATTACTAGAAGATCGCGCGGAAAAATTAAAACAATTTTTACAAGGCCATGTAAAGAAAATCCGGACAATTTATGCGGATGCAGGCGGGGAAAACGCGGATGATTTATTACTCGGTATGCGGACAGCAGAACTTCTGACGCCGCTATTTATGACTATCCCGGTTCATTTATTATCCTTTGAAATTTCCAAGAAAAAAGGAATTAATTTAGAAGTATCCGCTTTTCCGGAATTTGATAAAATAACAAAATCCAAAATTTAATCAAAGAAAGTAGGAATGAAGAGTGCTAAAATTTGATGAACAAAAAGTGAGAGAAAACATGGAAGGGGCGCTAAAGTTACGCCCACAAATTAATGAAGTAGTAGACCAAATACACCACCGTGGTTTTAGTAATATTTGCTGGCTAGGAATTGGCGGGACATACGCATCCGCCATGCAAGCTGTGGTGCATATGAAAGAAAAAACGGCGCTAGAAACTTTTTATGAAAATGCGGCTGTGTTTCTAACTACAGGCAATAAACGTGTCACCAAAGATACACTTGTAGTTATTTCATCGGTGACCGGAAGTACGCAAGAAGTAGTAGATGCTGTGAAAAAATGTAATGAAATTGGTGCGACTGTATTTGGGTTTATTGATAAAGCGGAAACCGAACTTGCTAATTTAGTAGATCACTTAATCTCCTATCCGTTAAATGAACAATTAAAATTCTTTATGGTGGCAGATCGTTTTATGTATTTAGCAGGTGAATTTGAAGATTATGATGCGTTTTATCAAGAAATGGATCAACATTTTGCTAAAGGGATTGTAGAAGTAGAAAAAGCAGCAGATAAATTTGGTCAAGAATTTGCGCTAAAACATCATCAAGACGACATTCATTATTTCGTTGGTGCTGGGAATCAGTGGGGTGCGACCTATTCATACGCAATGTGTTACTGGGAAGAACAGCACTGGATTAAAACGAAATCGATTGAGTCACATGAGTTTTTCCACGGTATGTTTGAAATTGTGGAACGAGATACACCAGTTACTATTTACGTTACAGAAGACAGCCAGCGCTCATTAAGTGAACGGGTAGTTAATTTTATTCCGCAAATTTGCGCTAATTATACAGTCATTGATGCAAAAGATTACGATATGCCGGGTATTTCCGCTAAATTCAGAGGGGCGTTGTCACCATTTATTATCCACGCAGTTAATAATCGTATTGATGTACACGTGGAAAAAATTAACTGTCATCCAATGGAAATCAGAAGATACTATCGTCAGTTAGACTATTAAAAAGGCGGTTTAGAAAATGAAAGCAATTTTTGTTTGTACTCATGGAAACGCCGCAAAAGAACTCATTCAATCTGCGGAAATGATTTGCGGTAAACAAGAAAATACAAGTTTTGTTCCTTTTGAAGTGAATGAATCTGCGGAAAACTTACAGGCGAAAATTGCCAGTGAAGTAGCTAAACTCGATTTAACAGAAGGCGTATTATTTCTAACCGATTTAAAAGGTGGCACTCCGTTTAATGTGCTCGTTCGCTTGCTCGGAAATTTTGATGCAGTAGAACTTGTCGCAGGCGTGAATATTCCGCTTTTATTAGAAGCATTCCTCAGTCGTGAAACGCTATCCTTAAAACAACTTGCGAATCAAGTTGCCGAAACTGGGCGGTTAGGTATTTATGAATATTCCGCGCCGCTTGAGGAAATAGAAGAAGATTTTTAATAGGAAAAAGACAGCTGCGGCTGTCTTTTTTTATCTTCCCTCTCGAACTATCCCCGTTCTTACGTTATACTAAAAAGAAAACGATGGAGGGATGAAATGGATAAACAAAAAGAACAGCTCAGCGTTGAGGTGGCGAGACTGTACTATCAATCGGATCTCGGCCAGCAAGAAATCGCCACGCGTCTTGGTGTTTCCAGACCGACCGTTTCCAGATTGCTCCAAAACGCGAAAACAAAAGGATACGTCAAAATTGAAGTCCAAGATCCATTTTCTAACCTCACAGAACTGGCCGTCGCTTTAAAAGAAAAGTACCAACTAAAAAACGTCACAGTTGCGTTCAGCCAAACAAATGATTACAGCGAAATAACCAAGCAAATCAGCCAAAGTGCCGCTGAATATTTAGAAGAAATTATCCATGATGGCGATATTCTTGGTGTGAGTTGGGGAACAACGATGTACAAAATCGCCCAAAAACTAACCCCGTTAAAAGCAGAAATAAAAATCGTCCAACTTAAAGGCGGCGTGAGTCATTCTGATGTCAATACGTATGCTGCTGAAACGTTAGCATTATTCGGTGCAGCCTATGACACGGCCCCGGTATCACTGCCGCTTCCTGTTGTGCTTGACAACCCGCTGACAAAACAAATGGTAGAAGCAGATCGCCATATAAAAAACATCATCGAACTCGGTAAAAAAGCCAATATCGCTATTTTTACAGTAGGAACCGTGCGTGATGAAGCCTTGCTTTTCCGCCTAGGCTATTTTTCTGATGAAGAAAAGGCTCGCTTAAAAGAAAAAGCAGTCGGCGATATTTGTTCACGCTTTTTTACAATCGACGGTGAAATTGCTGACGAAAAAATGGACGAACGAACCATCGGCATAAATTTGCAAGATTTAAAACAAAAAGAAACAGCAATCCTTGTCGCAGGCGGCGAACGAAAAATAAAAGCGATTCACGGCGCGCTTCGTGGCGGTTATGCCAATCATTTTATTACCGACCAATTTACCGCAAAACAACTACTTGAACAAAATTTCATCAATTAGTTTACAAATGTTCTGCGGTGCGATATGATGAAACCAAATACAATTTAAAGGAGTTTTTAAAATGACAATTGCTAAAATGATCGACCATACTGCTTTAAAACCAGACACAACGAAAGAACAAATTTTAACCCTAACAAAAGAAGCAAGAGAATACGGCTTTGCATCCGTATGTGTGAACCCAACTTGGGTAAAACTATCCGCTGAACAACTTGCTGGAGCTGAATCCGTTGTCTGTACTGTTATCGGTTTCCCACTTGGAGCAAATACGCCAGAAGTGAAAGCATTCGAAGTGAAAGATGCCATCCAAAATGGTGCGAAAGAAGTCGATATGGTTATCAATATCGGTGCACTTAAAGACAAGGACGACGAATTAGTAGAACGCGATATTCGCGCTGTTGTCGATGCTGCCAAAGGAAAAGCCTTAGTAAAAGTAATTATCGAAACTTGCCTACTAACGGATGAAGAAAAAGTTCGCGCATGCGAAATCGCTGTAAAAGCGGGAACAGACTTCGTTAAAACATCTACTGGATTCTCCACAGGTGGCGCAACTGCCGAAGATATCGCCTTAATGCGTAAAACAGTTGGACCAAACATCGGCGTAAAAGCATCTGGTGGAGTTCGTACGAAAGAAGACGTAGAAAAAATGATCGAAGCAGGCGCAACTCGTATTGGCGCAAGTGCAGGCGTTGCAATTGTTTCCGGCGAAAAACCAGCTAAACCTGATAATTACTAATTTTGAATGAAACCCCTTTATTATTATTCTCAAATGTGGCAAAATAAGGAGAATAGATAATCTGACTGGGGGAGTTTAAATGGCTGCAACCATCCGCGAAATAGCTGAAAAGACAGGCGTTTCAATTACGACGATTTCTCAAATTTTGAATGGTAAAGGGGAACGATTTAGCGACTTAACTCGTGAAAAAGTCCTGAAAACAGCAAAAGAGATGTCTTACAAACCAAACTTTTTCGCCAAAAACATGATTGTTAGCCACACGAACACGATTGGGATGATTGTTCCGGAAGTAACCGATCCTTTTTTCTCGCAAATGGTTAAAGGGGCCGAGGATTACTTAAATAAAGAAGGTTACATGATTATGCTCTGTAACTCTTCTAATGATAAAGAACGAGAAGATTTATATGTTGAAGAATTATTGCACCGGGCTGTCGATGGCTTAATTATCGCCAGCCCTAATATTCTGCTCTCAGGTGTCATCAAACGTATGGAAGAGAAGCGTTCGCCGTATATTTTGCTCGACCGACAGCGGAATCCAAGGCAAGAAGGTAATATCGCGATTGATGATTTCAAAGGTGGCTATATGGCGACGGAGCATTTAATTGAATTAGGCCATACGAATATCGGAATCATTATTTCAGATACATCATTTTACAACGTACATGAGCGCTACGAAGGTTACTTGGCGTGTATGAAAGATTATCAACTTCCGGTAAAAGATAGCTGGATTGTCAGCGGGGACCAAACGATGAATGGCGGTTATATCGCCACGCAAAAATTACTTCAAGAAAAGCTGAGTGCCATTTTTGCAACCAATGATTTAATGGCGATGGGAACGTATCGTGCGGCGCTAGAAAAAAATATGCGCATCCCTCATGATCTTAGCGTCATCGGCTTTGATGATATTGAACTGGCCGAATATATGACCCCGCCACTTACAACAGTTCGCCAACCAATCTACGGTATCGGCGAAATTGCTGCAGAACTTTTGCTGAAAAATCTGCAAAATCCAACCGAGAAACTAGAGAACCGTTTACTCGACATTTCTCTAATCAATCGTAGCAGCACAAAAACTATTGACAACAAGTGAGCGAGTACGATATAGTGAGCATGTTAAGCACATGTTCTTGTTTAGTAAAACGGTTTACTTGAAAAGTGTAACCGTTCTCAATAAAGATACATAAAATGCTAAAGTGGACAAAAAGAAAGGGTGAAGAGAAATGAGAATGGTGGATATTATTTCCAAAAAGAGGGACGGCAAAGCTTTATCAACAGAAGAAATTCAGTTTTTCATTGATGGGTATACAAATGGGGAAATTCCAGATTATCAAGCAAGTGCTCTAGCCATGGCAATCTTTTTCCAAGATATGAACGATCAAGAACGCGCGGATTTAACAATGGCAATGGTAGGTTCTGGCGACACGATTGACCTATCCGCAATTGAAGGAATCAAAGTCGACAAACATAGTACTGGCGGTGTTGGCGATACGACGACACTTGTACTTGCTCCGCTTGTAGCCGCAGTAGGCGTTCCAGTTGCAAAAATGTCCGGACGTGGCTTAGGTCATACAGGAGGCACAATCGATAAACTAGAATCCATCGAAGGATTCCATATCGAACTAGATAAAAAAGATTTTATCAATTTAGTCAATCGCGATAAAGTAGCGGTTATTGGCCAATCAGGTAACCTTACTCCAGCCGATAAAAAAATGTACGCGCTTCGAGATGTAACAGGAACTGTCAACTCCATTCCGCTTATCGCAAGCTCTATCATGAGTAAAAAAATTGCAGCAGGCGCAGATGCAATTGTGTTGGATGTAAAAACCGGCGCGGGCGCATTTATGAAAACCGATGAAGATGCAGAAAACCTAGCAAATGCTATGGTTCGCATCGGAAATAACGTTGGCAGAAACACAATGGCAGTCATTTCCGATATGTCCCAACCACTCGGCGAAGCAATCGGAAACGCTTTAGAAGTAAAAGAAGCTATCGATACATTAAAAGGCCAAGGACCAGAAGACTTAACAGAATTAGTCTTAGTACTCGGCAGTCAAATGGTCGTACTTGCTAAAAAAGCAGCAACATTAGACGAAGCTCGTGCCAAATTAATCGAAGTAATTGAAAACGGTGCAGCACTTGAGAAATTCAAAACATTCCTTTCCAACCAAGGTGGCGACGCAAGTATAGTTGACCATCCGGAAAAACTTCCGCAAGCAAAATACCAAATCGAAGTACCAGCTAAGCAATCTGGTTTCGTAAGCCAAATCGTTGCTGATGAAATTGGAATCGCTGCAATGATTCTCGGAGCTGGCCGCGCAACAAAAGAAGACGAAATCAATTTGGCGGTAGGCTTAATGTTACGTAAAAAAGTTGGCGATGCAGTCAAAGAAGGCGAGTCACTCGTAACCATTTTTGCCGATCAAGAAGATGTAGAAAACGTGAAGGCGAAAATCTACGAAAACATCAAAATCTCTGAGCAAGCAACAGCACCAACACTTGTTCATAAAATTATTACAGAATAAACAAAAGCGCCCAAGCTAATTTGGGCGCTTTTTCTATGAATCAATTTTCTGCTGCTTCAATTTGCTCTAGCATATCGGGTGTACTTAAATCGCTGCGCAAGAATTCGGTCGTTTGCGGTAATTGCAATTCGAATTCAGTTTGTTGCGCGACTTCTACTGTACCTTCAAGCATTTCGTAGTCAAACACATGGCCACCAATTTTGCGCATATCATCAATAAAATGCACATGGTAACCAGAAACGCCAATACCACTAATATAAGCTGGTGTCCAAAAACCAACAATTGTACCCGTAATATATTCAAAATGATACGTTGGTTGTTCTTTCACTGCTTCAATGAGTGGTGGATATGGTCGTTGTTGTTTTGGTACAACACGAGTATCCACGTAACGGAAGTTCCCAGTCATTTTCACCGCGTAAAACACATTCGGTCCTTGTACTAATTCCGCGATTTTTTCCTCTACAGCTTGTTTCGAAGTCGGTTCGGAAACATTAAAAGAAGTATCGGCATCAAAAAAAGTAGTGCTCGCATAAGGCGTCGTATCTTCCGGTTTTACTTTATATGCTTGCCCGTCCGAACGTATTTGGAAAGCTTCTCCATCCAAAATAATTAACTCGCCATCAAATTGATCAAGTGTTCCTATACCAAGGTCACCGTGTTGTAGTAATTCTTTGAAACTCGTTGTTCCGCTGAAAAGTCCACCAACAAGTGCTGCCATTGTAGAATGCTGAAATAATCGATTTTTTCTAACTGCGTCCATCATTGCCACTCCTTGAATTGTTATATATAAAAAGTTGTTTTTAAATAATACAGTTTAATTTCTATATGTTCATTATACTACTTTATATCCTTAAACAAAAGATTTTAAACTGATTTATGAAATAAACTGTTACTATAACAGAAGAGTAAACTGTAATATAAAAAAGTTCCCGCGCAATGCGAGAACCCTTTTTAAACAAGTAATGTGTAGAGTGTTTGATTGTCATTAATCGGAATATAGCTTGGATCAAATGCCGCAACTCGGTCGAGTAAGCCTTCATAATCGTTTCTATCTTGTAAGAGCACGCCGATAATAACTGGTCCATTACCACGATTTACTTTTTTCGTATATTCGAATTTAGTAATATCATCATGCGGACCGAGCACGTCGTTAACAAATTCCTTCAAAGCACCAGGACGTTGTGAAAAATTAACGATAAAATAATGTTTTAATCCTTCGTGGAGTAGGGAGCGCTCTTCAATTTCCTGCATGCGGTTGATGTCATTATTCCCACCACTCACGATACAAACCACCGTCTTGTCTTTAATTTCCTCCCGATACGTTTCAAGTGCAGCAACAGAAAGAGCACCAGCTGGCTCAGCGACAATTGCTTGCTTCGTATACATGTCCAAAATCGTGGAACAAACGGCGCCTTCAGAAATAGTGGTCACTTCATCAACCAATACTTTCGCATGTTGAAATGTCAGGCTCCCAACTTCTTTCACCGCAGCGCCATCGACAAATTTATCGATTTTATCAAGCGTTACGACTCGGTTTTGTTTTAACGCTTCAGTCATCGAAGGCGCGCCAGCTGGTTCGACTCCGATAATTTTGGTGATAGGACTTTTCGCTTTGAGATACGTTGCGACACCGCTAATTAAACCGCCACCACCAATACCAGCAAAAACATAATCCGCTTGTTCGTGTGCTTTATTTAAATCTTTCACCATCTCCACAGCGAGCGAGCCTTGCCCAGCGATAATATCAGGATCATCAAACGGCGGGATAAAAGTCTGTCCGTGTTCTGCCGCGAATTCTTTTGCCGCAGTTGCGGACGCATCAAATGTATCGCCAATTAAGACAACCTCAACGTTACTACCACCGAAAAATTTTACTTGTGACACTTTTTGCTGTGGTGTAGTTGTTGGCATGAAAATCGTTGCGGGAACCGTCATGCGTTTGCACGTATAAGCGACTCCTTGTGCATGATTTCCAGCACTTGCACAAACAACACCGTGTTCTAACTGCTCAGCTGACAGTCTGGAAATAGCGTAAAAAGCACCGCGCAATTTAAACGAACGAACTCGTTGTAAGTCTTCGCGTTTCAGATACACATTGCAATGATATTTTTCCGAAAGATAGAAATCATATTCAAGTGGTGTATGCTTGACGACCGATTTTAATACGTCATAGGCCTTTTCGACATCTTCTTCTGTCACTAATAAGTCAACTAATTCCATCATCCTCACTACCTTTTCTTATATTGAATCCACTTTTTGTTCATAGGCTTTAATCGCATCAATATGTTCGAATGTAATGGCGATATCATCCAGTCCGTTAATAAATTTATTTTTCCACGTAGCATCAATCTCAAAAGGGTAGGTGCCAACTGAACTGATAACTTGTTGGTTTGGTAAGTCAATTGTCACTTCCTCGTCGGCTGCAATTCCTGCTAATTTTCCCCGAGCTTCTCGAGGGAGCACAATCGGGAGCACGCCATTTTTCGTGCAATTCATATAAAAAATATCACTATAACTTCCTGCGATAATCACGCGGAAACGGTAATCAAGTAGCGCCCATGCCGCATGTTCCCGCGAAGAACCACAACCAAAATTTTCACCAGTAATTAAAATAGTCGCTTCTTGGCGGTCCGGAGCATTGAGCGGGAAATCCGGGTTTGGTTTACGATTCGGTAGATAACGCCAGCTATCAAAGAGAAATTCACCAAAACCAGTCCGCTCAATCCGTTTTAGGAAACTTTTGGGAATGATTTGATCGGTATCGATATTGTCGTTCATTAGCGCCACTGTTTTTCCAATGTGTACTTTAATTTCCTCCACTGATAACCGCCTCCTTTCGAATATCGATAAAGTGTCCGTTGATTGCCGCGGCCGCAGCCATTGCTGGTGAAACGAGATGAGTACGGGCGCCTTTACCTTGCCGTCCTTCAAAGTTACGATTCGAAGTAGAAGCGCAGTGAACGCCGTCTGGTACTTGGTCAGGGTTCATTCCTAGACACATCGAACAACCGGGTTCACGCCATTCAAAACCAGCTTCTATAAAAATTTTATCCAGTCCAATAGATTCTGCCGCATTACGCACTTGGCGGGAACCAGGGACGACGAGTGCGCGAATATTATTTTTCACTTTGTTTCCTTTGACGATACGAGCGGCTTCTTCTAAATCAGAAAGCCGAGCGTTCGTACAGGAACCGATGAAGACATAACCTAGCTCGATTTGTTCCGCCGTTTGTCCGGGTTTTAGCCCCATATATTCATAGGCGCGCTCATAGTTCATATCTTTAATTTCTGGAAATGCTTTCGAAAAAGGGACGCCCATTTCTGGATTCGTTCCCCAAGTGACATAAGGTTCTAAAATACTAGCATCCATTTGGATATGGAGGTCATATTCTGCATCTGGGTCAGTTTGAAGCGTTTTCCAGTCGCTAATTGCTTTATCCATATCAGCGGGAGCGTATTCACGACCGCGCACATATTCAAAAGTAGTTTCATCTGGCGCCATCATGCCCATTTTTGCGCCGCCTTCAATCGCCATATTGCAAATTGTCATCCGTTCTTCCATCGACATATTACGAATAGTTTCACCATAATACTCGACGGCATAACCAGTTCCAAAAGCAACGCCATATGTGGCAATCAAATGCAAAATAATATCTTTTGCATAAACGCCTTTTGGAAGTTTACCGTTAATTTCAATACCCATTGATTTTGGCTTTTGTTGCCAAATAGTTTGAGTCGCAAAAACATGTTCTACTTCACTAGAGCCAATCCCAAAGCCAATCGCTCCGAAAGCGCCGTGTGTTGCCGTATGAGAATCCCCACAAACAATCACTTTGCCAGGTTGCGTTAGCCCTGTTTCAGGTCCAACCATATGCACGATGCCTTGACGGTCACTGCCCATATCAGCTAGCGTTACGCCGAATTCCGCGCAGTTAGTTTGCAGCGCTTCAATTTGCTTTTTAGCCACAAGATCTTGGATGTTGAAAATATCTTCAGTAGGAACATTGTGATCCATTGTCGCGAACGTTTTATCCGGTCTACGCAGTGGCCGTTTTTCCATTCTCAGTCCTTCAAACGCTTGAGGAGAAGTAACTTCATGAATCAAATGAAGGTCAACGTATAATAATTGCGGTTCACCTTCTTTGCCATAAATGACATGACGGTTCCAAAGTTTATCAAAAAGTGTTTTCCCCATTTTATTCTCCTCCTTCAATTTGTTTTAGAACTTCTTTTGTAAAGTCTGTCGTAGTAGTGTTTCCACCAAGGTCAGCGGTTAAAAATCCAGCTTGCATTGTTCTTGTAGCTGCCGCATCAATCGCATCTGCTTCATTAAAAAGTGAAAAGGATTGGCGGAGCATCATCGAAACTGAAGAAATCATCGACATTGGATTGGCAATATTTTGATTAGCGATATCTGGTGCAGATCCGTGAATTGGTTCGTATAAAGAGGGGCCATTTTCTGCATGACTAGCGGAAGGGAGCATCCCCAGTGAACCAGTAATAACAGAGGCTTCATCGCTTAAAATATCGCCAAATAAATTTTCTGTCACGATAACATCAAAAGTCGTCGGCCGTTGAATCATAATCATCGCAGCCGCATCGACGTATAAATGTTCTAGCGTGATATCAGGATGACGGCTAGCCACTTCTTCAGCAATTTTTCGCCATAATTTACTAGAAGCTAGCACATTCGCTTTATCCACAGAAGTAACTTTTTTATTTCTCGTCGCAGCTATTTCGAAAGCTTTCTCAATAATTCGCTCGATTTCTGCTCGTGTATACGTTAGAGAATCGACAGCAGCCGCATCGTCCCAATGTTTCGGTTCCCCGAAGTAAAGTCCGCCAGTCAACTCACGAACAACGACAAAATCAGTGTTCTCAACAATTTCCTTTTTTAAAGGAGAAAGGTGCGTGATGGAACTTGGAACTTGAATAGGACGAATGTTGGCGAAAAGTCCAAGCGCTTTTCGTAGTGCAAGTAGGCCATCTTCGGGACGTTTAGGTGCGTTATCCCATTTAGGACCACCGATAGCCCCAAGTAAAATCGCGTCGGCATCTTGGCACGCTTTTAAGGTGGAAGAGGGGATTGGGTCGTGAGCTGCGTCAATTCCTGCGCCGCCAAAAGGATGAGATTCAATTTCAAACGTATGGTTGTATTTTTTTGCGACTGCCTCTAATACTTGAAGTCCAGAGGTCATAATCTCTGGACCAATTCCGTCGCCAGCTAAGGAAGTAATTTTATAGGTCACGTTATTTTACCTCCTCGAAATCAGCTTGCTTACTGGCGGTTTTGCTTTTGCCGGATGCTTGCAAATAAGCTTTAGCACTAGCTGTTAAAACGTCAAAATCGATACCGATACCGTGGAATTCAGCGCCTTTGTCATTTTTAATGACGACATGGACTTCTGCTTGGGCATCTTGACCGGCTGTAATTGCTTGGATACGATAATCGGTTAATTCAATATCTTGTTTCATAAGACGGTTAATTGTGTTGTAAATCGCTTCAATGCTTCCAGAACCAGTTGCTGCGTCTTCTACTAGAGCGCCATCACGTTCTTCAATGCGAACAATCGCACCTTGGACGCCACCAGTTACATATTGAACTTGCAAATGTTTTAGTTCGAAATCATCCGCAGACTCGGAAGATTGGCCGAGAATTAGCGCGTGCAAGTCTTCTTCGGTTACTTCTTTTTTCGCATCTGCTAGTTGTTTGAAACGTTTAAAGGCATCTTTTTGTTCTTGTTCAGTTAGTGTGTAGCCCATTTCTTCCATGCGCGTATTGAAGGCATGTTTCCCAGAAAGTTTTCCAAGAGGAAGCGAGTTTTTATCTACGCCAACTAGGGCAGGGGTGATGATTTCATATGTGTCTGGATTTTTTAGTACGCCATCTTGATGAATACCGGATTCGTGCGCGTAAGCATTACCACCAATTACGGCTTTATTACGCGGAACAGGCATACCTGACAAACGACTAATCAGATCACTAGAATTTTTAAATTGGTTCAAAACGATATTGGTTTCTGCTTGATAAAAATCTTTGCGAATATGAAGCGCGACAGCAACTTCTTCAAGAGCTGTATTTCCAGCACGTTCACCAATCCCATTAATTGTACCTTCGACGCGTCTTGCACCATTTTCGACTGCAGCAAGTGCATTTGCAGTCGCCATACCAAGGTCATCATGACAATGGGAAGCGAAAGTAATATCATCAAATTGTTTAATTTTCCTACGCAAATCTTGGAATAGCTGTCCGAATTCGGTTGGGTTAGTATATCCGACCGTGTCCGGAATGTTGATGACAGTTGCCCCGGCATCAATTGCTGTTTGAACGGCCTCAATTAGAAAAGCACGATCTGACCGAGTTGCATCTTCTGGTGAAAACTGTACTACTTCGAATTTTTGTCTTGCATAACTAATGTGGTGTTTAATGGAAGCAAGAACTTCCGCCCGACTCATTTTTAATTTGTATTCCATATGCACATCGCTCGTTGCTAGGAAGATATGTATTTGCGGAGAAACAGCGTCTTTAAGCGCTTCTTCCGCGCGGTCGATATCTCCTTCAACACAGCGCGCTAGCCCTGTTACAGAACAATGTTTAATCGCTTTTGCAATCGCCTTGACGCATTCAAAATCTCCAGGAGAAGAAATCGGAAAGCCGGCTTCAATCACATCAATTCCAAGTTTTTCGAGTTGTAAGGCAATCTGGATTTTCTCCTTTACGTCAAAATTAACTCCAGGGGTTTGTTCGCCATCTCTAAGTGTAGTATCAAAAAACTGGATTTTCTTCATTCGATTTCACCTCTTGTTTTATATTAGATAGGGAAGCTTGGATTTTTCCTGCTTTCAGTATCAGTTTAAGAAAGAAATGCATTCTACCTTAAACTCATATCGAAAAAAGGATAAACGGTTGCTAGGCGAGAAATCCCACCTAGCAATCCGAATTAAGTATTAATGTTGTGGTTTGACAAATGGCATCATTTCGCGAAGTTCTGCGCCAACTTTTTCGATTTGATGACCTTGTTGTTCTTTGCGCATTCTATGGAACTCTTTAAAGCCGTTTTTGTTGTCATCGATGAAAGATTTAGCAAAGTTACCATTTTGAATGTCGGTAAGTACTTCTTTCATTGCTTTTTTCGTATCAGCTGTAACAACACGAGGGCCGGATACATAGTCGCCATATTCTGCTGTGTTGGAGATGGAGTGGCGCATTTTTTCCATGCCGCCTTCATACATCAAATCAACAATCAGTTTCATTTCGTGTAGTACTTCAAAATAAGCAAGTTCTGGTTGGTAGCCAGCTTCTACAAGTGTTTCAAATCCAGCTTGGATAAGGTGAGTCGCGCCCCCACAAAGAACTGCTTGTTCGCCGAATAGATCGGTTTCTGTTTCTTCTTTGAAAGTAGTTTCGATAACACCTGCACGAGTTGCGCCAATACCTTTTGCATAAGAAAGAGCTGTATCACGTGCGTTTCCAGTTGCATCTTGGTAGATTGCGAATAGGGAAGGAACCGCGCCACCTTCGACAAATGTACGGCGAACTAAGTGACCAGGACCTTTTGGAGCAACTAGGAAAACATCTACATCACTTGGAGGATTAATTACGTCAAAATGAATGTTAAAACCGTGAGCGAAAACAAGTGAATTACCAGCTTTTAGGTTAGGTTTAATTTCATTTTCGTATGTTTCGCCTTGTGTTTCATCTGGCAAAAGAATCATGATAACATCAGCTTTATCAGCGGCTTCGCTAACAGAATAAACATCAAAACCATCGTTTCTAGCAGATTCGGCAGATTTTCCTTCGCGAATGCCGATAATAACGTTATTGCCATTGTCACGTAGATTTTGAGAATGTGCGTGGCCTTGAGAACCGTACCCGATTACTGCTACTGTTTTACCTTCTAGTGCGTTGTTCTTTACTGCATCTTCATAATAAACTTTTGTCATTTTTCCTAACCTCCAACTAATTTCTTTTTATATTTCAGAATAGCAAGTGTGCTGTCCTGATGCTAGCAAAGCAACGGATTGCTCTGTAGTAAATGATTTCAACCCATTTTTTTAGGGCTTCTTGTAAAGCCAGTCACGCCAGTTCTTGCCATTTGTTTAATGCCGTAGGGACGAACCGTATCAACAAATGCATCGATTTTTTCGCTTGTACCAGTTACTTGGATGACAACATTTTTAGTGCCGACATCAATGACGGTTGCGCGAAATGGTTCGATTACTGCGTTTAGCTCGGAACGTAAGGCGGCGGGGGAGTTGATTTTCAGTAAAGCTAGTTCGCGTTCGATATGCGCATCGTCAGTAATATCGCTCACTTTCAACACATCGATTTGTTTGTTGAGCTGTTTGGTTACTTGTTCAATTTCGTATAAGGAATCAACATGGACAACGATGGTAATCCGGGAAACATTCGGGATTTCGGTCCAGCCGACAGAGATGCTATCGATATTGTATTGGCGTCTGGAGATAACCCCAGTAATACGATTTAACACGCCAGAAGAGTTGTTTACTGTAGCGGTAATGATTCGGCGCATTTATTCCACCCCTTCCATTTGGTGATTAGGTTTGCCACTTGGAACCATTGGAAGTACGAGTTCATCTTTGGCAACATGAACGTCAATAACAATTGGTCCAGGGTGAGCGAAGGCTTTTCTCAAATTTTTTTCCAGCGTTTCCGGATTCGTCAGGCGAACCCCTTTGACGCCATAAGCCTCAGATAGTTTGACAAAATCTGGTTGACTCGTGAAAATCGAGTGGGAATATCTTTCACCGTGGAATTTTTCTTGCCACTGACGAACCATCCCGAGCGAACCATTATTGATAATGACCGTTTTTACATTGATTTGATAATCGTTTAAAATCGCGAGTTCTTGGTTGGTCATTTGGAAACCGCCATCGCCAACAATCGCGACTACCGTTTTATCCGGGAAAGCAAGTTGCGCCCCAACTGCTGCCGGGAAACCAAAGCCCATTGTGCCAAGTCCGCCACTTGTAATAATTTGATGATCAAATTGGAACGGATAGAACTGCGCTGCCCACATTTGATGCTGTCCAACATCGGTAGAAACAAGCGCTTCACCTTGCGTAATTTCACCAATAAGTTCAATCACACGTTGCGGCTTAATTTCCGCTTTTTTCGTTCTATCAAAATTAAAAGGATGACGGTTTTTACGTGTCATATTTAATTTGTACCAATGGGATGTATCTGGATGAACCGGAAGTTCCATTTGCAGAAGTTGCGTAAGGGTTTCATTGATATCGGCAACGATTGGAATTTGCGTTTCGATAATTTTGCCGATTTCAGCAGGATCAATATCGATATGAGCGATCGTTGCTTTAGTGGCAAACTCTTTTGGCGCACTTGCAAGGCGGTCATCGAATCTAGAGCCAAAATTAATGAGTAAGTCACAATCCGTTAGCGCCATATTTGCTGCATAAGAACCGTGCATACCACCCATACCAAGGAATAAATCATGGCTTTGCGGGAAACTTCCTAGACCAAGCAGTGTATTCACGATAGGAATTTGATAGCGTTCAGCGAATTCTAGTAATTCGGCTGTAGCTCTAGAATGGTTAACGCCAGCGCCAGCGAGAATAAGTGGCTTGCTTGCGGCAGAAAGGGAATTCATTAATTTTTCGAGTTGGAGCGGGTTAGGTGAATAAGTCGGTTGATAACCCGGCAAATCAATCGTATCTGGTCGAACTGTGTCCGTTTGGATAATCCCCATGTCTTTAGGAATATCTACGACAACAGGACCTTTACGACCAGTACTTGCGATATGGAAAGCTTCATTGACGATTTTAGGTAAGTCACGAACATCACGCACTTGGTAATTGTATTTAGTAATTGGAATCGTTAGCCCAATCATATCGGCTTCTTGGAAAGCATCTTTTCCGATACCAGGCGTATGAACTTGTCCGGTAAAAATTACTAATGGAATCGAATCGCTCATCGCATCTGCAATTCCAGTTAATACATTCGTCGCACCAGGTCCACTCGTTACAACTACGACTCCAGGTTTCCCAGTGACACGAGCATACCCTTCAGCAGCATGGATGGCTCCTTGTTCGTGTCTTGTTAGAATATGCGGGATATCGCAGTCATAAAAGGCATCATAGAGAGGAAGAACCGCGCCACCCGGATAACCAAAAATCATGTCTACTTGTTGTTTTTTCAAGGCGTCAATTAAAAGTTCTGCTCCACTTTTACTTTGCTTTTTTGTCGCTTTTTCATTTGTCTTCGTCGTATCAATCACGCTTATCACCTCATTTTTTAGTCGATTAAATCTTCTGGAATTTGCAAAATACCACCAGTGTGGGCGCTCGTTACTAGCGCAGTGTATCGTGCAAGGTAACCAGTTTTTACTTTAGCTTTAAATTTCGGTAATTCTTTTCGTCGTTCTTCTAAAACTTCATCAGGAACATCCACATTCAGCGTCCGGTTTGGCAAATCAATCGTGATGATATCACCGTCATGAACGAGTGCGATTGGACCACCAGCCGCAGCTTCGGGAGAAATATGCCCAACTGCGATACCGCGAGTAGCTCCGGAAAAACGTCCATCTGTAATTAAGGCAACATCTTTTCCTAAACCGCGACCAACAATACTGGAGGTTGGTGCAAGCATTTCTGGCATTCCCGGGCCGCCTTTTGGACCTTCGTAGCGGATAACAACCACATGTCCCTCGCGAACCGTATGATTATCAATCGCCTCAACAGCCTCATCATGAGAACTAAAGCAAATCGCTTCTCCTTTGAAAACTTGTACGGAAGGATCTACGCCACCAACTTTGATAGCAGCTCCTTTTGGTGCGATATTTCCAAACAACATCGATAGTCCACCAACTGGGCTATAGGGATTTTCTTTTGGATGAATAACATCGGTATTATTAATTTTGGCATCAGCTACGTTTTCGCGAATCGTTTTTCCAGTAACAGTAATTCGGTCTGGATGAATTGCGCCGCCAAGGTCAACAAGTTCTTTAACGATGGCAGAAACGCCGCCAGCTTCATGAACGTCATGCATCGAATAAGAAGAGGATGGTGCAATTTTGGAAAGGTAGGGAACACGTTTGGCGATATCATTGATACGTTCCAAATCGTAATCTTCAATACCAGCTTCGTTTGCAAGTGCGAGTGTATGTAGTACGGTATTTGTCGAACCACCCATTGCCATATCTAGCGCGAAAGCATCATCAATCGCATCTTTTGTAATAATGTCACGAGGACGAATATCTTTTTTAACTAAATCCATCAAATGAAAAGCAGATTCTCTAATAAGGTCACGGCGCGCGTCAGAAACAGCAAGTGTGGTACCATTTCCGGGAACAGCCATACCGAGGATTTCCATTAAGCAGTTCATTGAATTCGCCGTAAACATACCAGCACAAGATCCACAAGTTGGACACGCATTGGCTTCCATATCAAGGAAATCTTCCTGCGACATGCTACCATCTTTAAAGGCGCCAACCGCTTCAAAAACGGAAGAAAGAGTGAGCGCTTTTCCGTGAGCTGACAACCCAGCTTTCATTGGACCACCTGAACAGAAGATAGCAGGGACGTTTGTACGAACCGACGCAAGAAGCATTCCCGGCGTAATTTTGTCACAGTTTGGGATGTAGAAAACCCCGTCAAACCAGTGCGCGTTGATTACTGTTTCCGCTGCATCCGCGATAACTTCACGAGAGGGAAGGGAGTAACGCATACCGATATGTCCCATGGCAATGCCGTCATCTACACCAATCGTATTAAATTCAAATGGGATACCGCCAGCTTCTCTAATTGCTTCTTTAGCCACATCCGCAAGTTCTCGCAAATGAACGTGACCGGGAACAATATCAATGTAAGAGTTACAAATAGCGATAAATGGTTTGTCCATATCACCTGGACTTTTAATTTGACCTGTAGCATGCAGCAAACTTCTTGCTGGAGCTTGTTCGACACCTTTTTTTATTTTGTCACTACGCATATGACTTTACCCCATTTCTAATTAAGAATTGTTTGCCGACACTGAATTTTTAGAATTCACTAAATAGCGTGGCATTAATATATATGATTAAGTTCTGCTTGCTTGATAATCGCTTTTTAATGCTTGAAAATCCGAAATCCGGCTAAATAAAAAGCACCCCAATGATGAAAACAATGGGATGCTTTGCCAGAATCCCATTTAACGTAAACAGGACTCAAACTACTGTAAATTTCTACAGTGCTCAAAGTCCTTCTAGAGTAATAAAATTGTAATGACTGATTTAGTCGTTTTCATAAGTCATTATCCCCTTCGTTAAATGGTTTTATTTTTTCGATTAGTCGCACATTTTTGAAAAAAATTAATATCAAGAAATGTTATGTTAGTATTTAATATATATGGTTGCCATGCGATTGTCAATTGTTATTTTGAAAGTTTTCCGTCAGTTTGCACAATTCAAGCAACTTGCACTTTTAGTTATAATTAGTACCTGGTCTTATATTTGGACTATAACTAGAATGGAAGCGTATTCAAAAATTAAAGGTCAAGTATATAGTCAGAATAGTTTTATTTTTATAGTTTTGTTGTTAAAAATTAAAATTTCGGATAAAAAATCACAGATTAGTTGCGTTCCTCTATCCAATTCTGCTAAATTGAAAGTAATAAATTAGTAGGAAAGCCGGGTTTTGGTTGTGGATAATTTAGAAACAGATCGATTAATTTTAATTAACTACACGCTGGAAATGATTCAAGCAACGATCAATGGGACAGAAGCTTTAGAAAAAGCGAGTGGCTACCAAGTATCGCCAGACTGGCCCGGAATTGATTTCTTTTTTTATTTACCATATGTGTTAGAAAATGTAAAAAAAGATGATAGAATGATTAAATGGACGCGATTAGTCGTTTTAAAGCAAGAAAATAAGATTATCGGCGAAATTGGCGGACAAGGCAACCCAGATGAAACGGGAGAAATAGAAATTGGCTATAGTATCGTGCCAGACTATCAAAATAAAGGCTATATGTCCGAAGCGCTGATAGGAATGATTGCTTGGCTAGAAGAGCAGCCTGAAATTAATCGTATTTTTGCCAGAAGCTACGAACAAAATGGTGCATCCATCCAAGTATTAAAGCATAACCATTTCGTACATATAGAGGAAAAAGATACCGAAGAGAAACAAGGAAGAGTGATGATGTGGGAATATCCAATAAAACAAACCTGATTATTATCGCATCAGGGAAGCCGAAAATATGGGACAAATTGCCGGATATCGGTCCAGTGAAGGCAAGCGATGTATACACGGGGACATTCCATCGTTTAAGCAAAGCATACGCAGAACAGTTCGCGAAGGAGTATTTAATTTTATCGCCTAAATACGGTTTTTTACGACCAAATGATATCGTCCCAAAAACGTACGATGTTCGCTTCACGATGAAAGGAACAGGGGAAGATACGATTCAGCTCGACGAATTAAAGGCACAGTGGCAGAAACTACAAATAAACCCTACTGAACAAATCCCGATGTTAGGCGGTGAAAAGTTCAGAGGGCTACTCGCGAGTATTACAGATGATAAACAATCTTTTTGTTTTCCACTTGAAGGTGCGACCGGGATTGGTGTCATGCAGCGCGAGTTAAAACAATCTGTCGAGACCGGTATGCCATTAAATCGTGCTGAGAAGTAGAAGGGCAGCTGTTATAAGCAAAAACATAACGCCCATATTGACATTTTTGCGGATGAAAAAATAAATCGTTTGTAACGCCATTAAAATAGCGAGTGATACTGTGATAAGATGTAGCATAAATCGACCTCCTCGATGTTGGACGGAAAACTTAATTAAATAATTTACGAACCTTCTCCAGTAACGAGACAGGTTCTTCTTGTTTTTCTACGGGTGCTTCTTTATATAAATGAATATCCTCTTTGTTTACCGCTTTTTGGCAGGCAAGGACGAGATAAATATCTGTTTCACCTTCCAAACGAGTAACAATCGAAAATTCATGTTTACATTTTTCCGCTAATTTAATATAAGGGCGTAAAGAATTATAATGCAGTAATCCGTTTAACAGAAGCTTGGAGTCATTATTTTCTAGGATTGCTTTTTCTAGTTCTGGAAGATATTCTTGGGTTAAAACTTCTTCTTTAGTGAGAGCGACTAATACGCGTTCACGGTAAGTTCCTAGGTATTTTTTCTTCTCAGCGGGATTAATTTCTTTTGCCCCATACATGCCTTTTTCTAGGTAGTCATCAATATTTTCAGCCATTATATGAGCTCCTTTAACTAGTTAGTTTCCTCTCTATTCTAACATGCTCATGGGCTTTTGCAAGTAAACAAAGAAAACCAGAAACAGGCTAGATTAGCCATATTTCTGGTTTTTTGATTAATCGATTGGGAACCACTGGAATCCGTCACGTTGAATAAGGTCGTCTGCTTCTTTTGGACCCATTGAACCGGATTTGTAGTTCGGGAAATGATCTTTTGTATTTGTCCAAACATCTGCTACATGGTCGATAAAGTTCCATGATAGCGAAACTTCATCCCAGTGAGAGAAGTAAGTCGCGTCGCCGCGCAGACAGTCTAGAATTAATTTTTCATATGCTTCAGGCGTATTCATGCCATCTGGTGAAGAATGAATATAATTTAAGTTGACTGGCATTGTCACCATTCCTTGACCAGGTTCTTTCACGTTCAAATGAAGTGTAATACCTTCGTCAGGTTGGATATGAATAACAAGCACATTACCACCAAGCGATTGTTGTTGGCCAAATAAGTTTAGTGGTACATCTTTAAACTGAATCGCAATTTGCGTTGTTTTCTTCGCAAGACGTTTACCAGTACGAATGTAAAATGGAACGCCAGCCCAGCGGAAATTATCGATTTCAAGTTTTGCCGCAACAAAAGTTTCTGTATTGGAATGAGGATCAACATTATCTTCTTGACGATAGCCTTTTAGTTCTTTGCCATCTACTTCACCAGGGCCGTACTGACCACGGACAAAGCTTTGATGAACTTCTTTTCCTTCAAAAACGCGTAAAGAACGAAGCGCGCGAACTTTTTCATGACGAATCTCGCGAGTTGATAAGTTAATCGGTGGTTCCATTGCGAGTAAAGACACGATTTGTAAGATATGGTTTTGAACCATGTCTCGAAGTGCGCCACTTTCATCGTAATAACGTCCACGATCTTCTACTCCTAGCACCTCTGTTAAAGTAACTTGGATATTATCGATATAACGATTGTTCCAAAGCGATTCAATGATCGAATTTGCAAATCGAATAACCGAGATATTTTGGATCATTTCTTTTCCTAAATAGTGGTCAATACGATAAATTTCATCTTCTTTAAATGCTTGACGAAGCGAATTGTTTAATTCTTCCGCACTAGCTAAATCATGTCCAAATGGTTTCTCGATAATTAAACGATGGAAACCGTCTGTGTCCACAAAGCCTTCAGATTTAATGCGACTTGCGATAGTTCCAAAGAAATTCGGCGCCATAGCAAGGTAGAAAAGGCGATTACCACCAAGTTCATATTTTGCATCAAGTTCATCCGACAAATCTTTTAACGTTACATAAGATTCTTTATTAGTCACATCATGAGATTGATAGTAGAAATGAGAAGCAAATGCATCCGCATCTTTTTCGGAACCATCAATGTCTTTGATAGACTCTTTTACTTTATCACGGAAGAAATCATTACTCCATTCACGACGCGCCGTACCAATAACAGCAAAATTGTCGCCAAGAGACCCCTTACTGTATAAATGATATAGCGAAGGGTAAAGTTTGCGATTTGCCAAATCTCCCGTACCGCCAAAAATAGTAATCAATGCTTTTTGTTCTAACTCATCTGTCATACGTCATTTACCCTCTTTCTTATTCTCTTAATGGCAAAAAATTAACTGCTAAGAAAAAGTTTTCTTAGTTTGAAAAGAACCCCACAAAAAAAGGCCTTATTAAATGAGCTATTAATTTTCCTCATTAGTCCATACTATTTTATCCATAATGAGGCATTTGTGCAACTGTTTGGTTCGAATATTTTTTTAATTTGACAGTTATTTCTGAATTATAAGGGTTTTTATTGGAAAAATGTTTATTTCCTGTTCGTTTAAGAATGTGATAAAATAAGACACGAACTGGGAAGGGAATGGAACAATAAATGGAACTTGTTTTTTTAGGAACTGGAGCAGGCGTACCGTCACGAGGCCGTAATGTCACATCCATCGCACTTTCAATGTTAAATGAACGAAATACAATTTGGCTATTTGATTGCGGAGAAGCAACACAACACCAAATCATGCGTAGTCAAATCAAATTAAGCAAACTAGAAAAAATATTTATTACCCACATGCATGGTGATCACATTTTTGGACTACCAGGCTTATTAAGTAGCCGCTCTTTTCAAGGAGGGGAATCTGATTTAACTATATACGGCCCAGCTGGAATAGCAGAATACATCGAAACTTCTTTAAGACTAAGCGGAACAAGACTCACCTACAAAATTATCTTTAACGAAATTG
Organism: Listeria marthii; assembly: GCF_014227425.1. Lineage (NCBI taxonomy): Bacteria > Bacillati > Bacillota > Bacilli > Caryophanales > Listeriaceae > Listeria > Listeria marthii. The sequence continues at coordinate 190,615 of NZ_JAASWB010000001.1, read as the reverse complement.
AACCTGGTTTGATTTTTGAAGATAAGATGTTTTCCGTTACAGCAGATGAGCTTGAACACGGCGTTCGTAGCTTCGGTTACCGCATTGTCGAAAAAGATAAACAAGGCGCGCTTCATGCAGAAAAATTAAAAGCAGATGGTGTTGAAGCCGGACCACTTTTTCAAAAGCTAAAAAATGGCGAAAGCGTCACGCTAGCTGACGGGCGAGTAATCGACGGAAAAAACTATATTGGCGAGCCTCAAAAAGGAAAGATTATTAGTATTTTCGGTGATACAAAAGAAACAGCGAACGAACTTGCATTAGCGCAAAACGCGGATATTCTAGTTCACGAAGCCACTTTTGAAGGTGACAAAGCGAAGATGGCAGGGGAATACATGCATTCAACAACACTTCAAGCTGCCACACTAGCTAAAAATGCCAATGTCCAAAAGCTAATTTTAACCCATATCAGCTCAAGATATGACCGCGATGCCAGCAAAGAGTTATTAATAGAAGCAAAATCTATTTTTGAAAATACTGAAATAGCGTACGATTTAGCTGTTTTCCAAGTAGGAGAGTGACGAAATGAACCCTTTTTTGAAAAATAAAACGGTATTAATTACTGGTGCTTCTAGTGGTCTTGGTGCAGAACTCACAAGACAAGTTGCTGCATCAGGCGCAAACGTTATTATCACAGCAAGAAGTACGGAAAAATTAATCGAATTACAAAAAGAAATAAGTGCCAATTTTTCTGTTGAAGCGGCCTATTTTACGCTCGATATGACAGATTTTGAGCAAGTAAAACAAGTCAGCGCCGAAATCAATGCGGCATATCAAATCGATGTATTAGTGAACTGTGCAGGTTTTGGCTTATTTGAAAATGCAGTAGATATCCCGTTTGAGACCATCGAAAAAATGTTTGATACGAACGTGTTAGGTTTGATTCAGTTAACGCAACTAATCTTACCGCAAATGCAAGCCCGCAAGTCTGGACATATCATTAATATAGCCTCTCAAGCAGCCAAAATTGCCACACCAAAATCAACGGTGTATTCAGCTACCAAATATGCAGTACTAGGTTTTTCCAACGCGCTTCGCTTGGAACTAATCCCCGATAAAATCAAAGTGACGACGATAAATCCAGGCCCGATTGCAACGAACTTTTTCGATGTCGCGGATAAATCAGGTAACTATTTGGAAACAGTCGGCAAATTAGTCTTAAAACCAGAGAAAGTAGCTAGGAAAACCGTACAAATTATGGGCACAAGACGCCGTGAAATCAATTTGCCTTTTGTAATGAATATCGCAACACGGCTTTATCAAGTCATGCCGCAAGTAATAGAATTCTTCGGAAAAGGCGCATTTTTAAAGAAATAATACAGGAGAAAATACCTTGTAAAAATGGGGTATTTTTTTCTTGTAATTAATTAAGTTAGCGTTTATAATTAGATAAGAACGCTTGTTCGTTTTTAAAGGAGATGCAGTTATGGATACGAGTAGGAAAATTATTCATATTGATATGGACGCTTTTTATGCATCTGTAGAACAACGCGATCATCCCGAGTTTCGCGGGAAGCCACTTATTATTGGTGGGGATCCTAATAAGCGCGGAGTTGTTTCAACCTGTTCTTATGAGGCACGCAAATATGGTGTACACTCAGCTATGCCTACTCGCCAAGCTGCCAAGCTTTGTCCGAATGGTATTTTTATTCACGGGAATATGGCGCATTATGTAGAAGTATCTAATCAAATCCGCGAAATCTTTTCCAGATATACGGATATTATTGAGCCACTTTCGTTAGATGAAGCCTATTTAGACGTGACCGAAAATAAAAAAGGAATGAAATCCGCCACACTCGTTGCACGTGATATCCAACAAACGATTTACCGCGAACTTGGACTAACTGCATCTGCTGGCGTATCATTTAATAAATTTATTGCGAAAATTGCCTCGGATTTCAAAAAACCTGCTGGCATTACCGTGGTTACTCCGGAAGAAGCAGAAGCCTTTTTAGAACAGATTCCAGTGACGAAATTTTATGGGGTAGGGAAAGTTACCGCAGAAAAGTTACACCGACTAGGGATTGAAACAGGGGCAGATTTGAAGAAGTGGAGTGAATGGGACCTTATTCGCGAATTGCATAAACATGGTTATCAGTTGTATCGTCATGTGCGCGGTCGTTCGAACAACATTGTGAATCCGCATCGTGATCGCAAATCTGTTGGCAAAGAAACGACTTTTGAATTTAATGTGCTCGATAATCGGATTTTAGAACAGAGTCTTATGAAATTTGCTAAGAAAGTAGAAGAGCGTCTCATTAAATTACAAAAACACGGCAAGACCGTGGTACTGAAATTGCGATACAGTGACTTTACAACAATTACCAAACGGCTTACTTTAAATGAATATACCAATGATGCCAATCAAATTTATCAAGCAGCAGCGTTACTTCTAAGAGAAAGTTACACTGGACAAGATAGCATTCGCTTGATTGGGCTTACTGTAACTAATTTAAAACCCGTTTACTTTGAAAATTTACGATTAGAAGGACTATAAAAAAAGCTAGCGCAACTTTTGCGCTAGCTTTTTTTATTTCATTTCTAGTAAACGTTCTTTAAGTTCTTGTTCCATTGTTACAAGTTCTTTTTCAGCAACGGCGCGTTTAGCACGGCCTTCTTGTTGGATTTTAAGCGTTTCTTGTAATGTTTCGATTAAGCTTGATTGAGTTTCTTTCAGCGTTTCGATATCCACAATACCTCTTTCGTTTTCACGCGCTGTTTCGATAGCATTTGTTTTTAGCATATCGGCGTTTCGTTTGAGAAGTTCGTTGGTTGTTTCGGAAACTTGGCGCTGAGCTGCAACGGCTTGTTGTTGACGAAGCAAGGTAAGCGCGATTGCTACTTGATTCTTCCAAAGTGGAATGGCTGTCATAATCGATGATTGGATTTTTTCAGCAAGTGCTTGGTTCGTATTTTGGATTAAACGAATTTGTGGCGCTTGTTGAATAGTGATTTGACGGCTTAAGCGTAAATCATATACCCGTTTATCAAGACGATCCGCAAATTGTGTTAAATCATTTACTTCTTGATAATCCATTTGGTCGCCAGTTTGTTCCGCTTTTTTACGAAGTTCTGGGAGCATTTTAGTATTAATTTCTTCTAATTTTAATTCTCCAGCAGCAATGTAAATGTTGAGTGCTTGGAAGTAATCTTTATTTTTATCATAAAGCTGTTCTAGGAAAGAGTTATCTTCCATTAAACGCTTTTTGGAATGTTCCAGTTTCAACGCGATGCGGTCAATTTGGGTACCAATTTTTTGATATTTAGAAGTAATTTCATTGATGGATTGTTTTACTCGGTGGAACATTTTGGTGAAGACATTTTTGTTGCGAGCCGCAAGTTCATCAGGATCCGCTTCTTGTAAACGATACATTAAATCACTAATGATATCGCCAATTGGGCCAACATCTTGCTTTTGTACATGTGCTAACATCGAGTGCGAGAAATCATGGAGTTTAGCTTGGGCCGGAGCTCCATATCCAAGAATCGCTGCCTGGTTTCCAGGTTCGATTTGTTTCGATAGTTCTAAAGCTTGTTTTTTATTTGTTTCTGTCAGCATATCGACTAGGCGAGGAGCTGCATCCGTTTCGTTATTCACGATGCTTGCAGCTGATTCGCCGTCTGATCCAAACGGGTTAGCAAGAAGATCATCTAACGTTTGGTTGAATTCTTTCTCAACTACTAAATCTTTTAATTCATTTGTTTCTTCACTTGGCTTGTTCTCGGTCATCTTTTGTACCCCTTTCGAATTTCTTTTTCTGTTTAGAAATGGAGTTTTTCGCTACTTCTAATTCAAAGTCAAGATTATTCACGTCTTGATTTAAAAGCGTAAATAAATCCTTTTCAATTACTCGACTTAAATCATTTAAAAGTGTACGTGTATCAGAAAGTGTTTGATAGATTTTTTTGTCTTTTACTGGCTGTTTTTCTAGGAAAGCATATTTTTCGGTTAGTTCCACCAAAGAATCAAGATGGGAGAAAAAGAAATCTTCTGCTTCATAGAAACGTTTTGGTTCATCTTTTACGATACCGTAAATTCTTTTTGTAAGTAAAAGCGTTTTGTTGCGCTCTTGGAAAGAATATAACGCTTTGTTTTGTGTCATAATTTTTTGAAGGCGGATAATTTTCACGCGAGCTTCTTCAAGGTTAGTGCGAATATATTTATATTCTTTCTTAGTTAATCCAGTTGCAATCATTTGCGCGCGGTCCCCAGCTTTAGATGAAAAGAAAAATAGGATAGCCGCAACAGCGATAACAATTGCTGCAATTACCAAGCCACTATGGATTAGTGAAGTGAGAATACCAGCCAAAATAATGACAAGGAAAATAGAACCTGTGAATGCTAATATCTTTTTAAAAACGGTCATTATACATCTTCTCCTTTAAGTACCTGTTTAAAAGGTCCGCTTTTCTTATAATATGTTCTTCTAAAAATAAAGATTAGTGGAAAGTAACCTACCATTTAAGTATATTTTGTATGCTAGCACTAGGCAAGTTGCAAGGTTTTTATATTTTAGAAATTGTCCTTTATTTGTTCTTATCATACCATATTTAGAAAATAGATGTTATCAGTCGTGCGATGTAAATTAAACTCGGACTTAGTTATGTTATAATGAAAAAAAACGAGGAGTAGGTGGCAGAAATGGACTCATTGGAGGAAAAAACGCTTCATACAGAAAAGATTTTTAGCGGAAATGTAATAGATTTGCAAGTAGATGATGTAGAGTTGCCAAACGGGGAAAAGAGTAAACGCGAAATCGTTAAACATCCCGGGGCTGTAGCAATTATTCCGTTTTCAGCAGATGGTGAAATGTATTTAGTAGAACAATTCCGAAAGCCACTCGAAAAAACGATTATCGAAATTCCAGCTGGTAAAATGGAGCTTGGAGAGGATCCGCTCGTGACGGCCAGACGGGAATTAGAAGAAGAAACTGGTTTTCAGTCCGATGATTTAACGTATCTCACTTCTTTTTATACATCGCCTGGATTTGCCAATGAACTTTTACATATTTATGTAGCGCGCGATCTCCGGAAAATGGAGCATCCGTTAGCACAAGATGCCGATGAATTTATTAATTTAGTCAAAGTAACACCAGAAGAAGCAGAACAATTAATAGAACAACAACTCATTCATGATGCTAAAACAATGTACGCGATGCAATACTGGAAAATGCAACTATTAATAGAAGAAAATGAATAAATCTTGTTCAACTGTATGAGATTGATTTATAGAAGACTATGAAAAATGACAAAGCGAAAAAAACAAGTGTGGGGTGTTGGTGATTTATTTGCGATTTCATTACTATTTGTAAATAGAGACCTTTTAGATTCGGGGGATTGGAAGTTTTTTTCCATGGCTTCCACAGAATTTCCAATTAATAAGTATATCAAACTGGATGAATTGAGGAGGGACGGTTTCATAAATGTTACTTCACGAGGTTCTGGAATTGTTGTAAGCTTAATGAATGCGTATTATTCTTTAGTGCCCTGAAATAGCTTTCATGATCCTAACTATCTAGATTCATTATTAATTTCAATAGATAAAAAACCAAATAAAGTTGTTCTAAAATAGGACGCAAGGTGCAAATAGAAGGTTACTTTATATTTTGAAGAAGGCTTTTTAATACTAGTGTATGAAAGCATAAACCTATTTATGATGGCTGCAGTTTAGAAAGACATTATATAGGACTAGATAATCAAGTTCATTTAAAGTTATAGCATTGTTGTGTCTTCATTATGTAAAACATTGTCAGAAGAGGTTGGAATGTGGTATTATTAATGTGAAAAGAGAGTCATGCGTGAACATGACCCTCAAGCGCAAGCCCATTTAAGGTGGCAGCTAGTTTAATTTATTATAAAAATAACCACTAAACCGTCCAAAGTTTATGAGTGGTTATTTTTTTTGTTATTTTGACTGTTTAATAACAACACTAAGGTTGCAAAAGCGACTGCAAAAGACAGGGCTTCATAAACGGTCATGGATTATCCTTTCCAGGAGTTCCTAACAAAAAATTCATAGGCATCATCCTTTCTTGTTGAAAGAACTAGCCACCACCACAAACTTGCTTACTTATCCATAATTATAGCATCTGAAATATGATTATTCTATGCAGAATAGGCTGGTTGTTGAAATTAGTAATATTAGGCTGAAACCTATATTTTCTAAGCATAAACACAGATGAAAAACAGTGATTTATCTACTTTTATAGATTTTGCTTGCTTATATCTGGAATTAAGTTTTTGGCTATGAAAAAGGGTTTAGTAGTTCTGGATTGACTACCTGGTCAAAAGGGCTTATACTCGAATTGACTAAGTGGTCAATTTGAGTGTGGAGGAGAGAACATGGAAGCAATTAAAGTGGAGTCGCTCACAAAAAATTATCATAAAAAGCGAGCAATTGAAAATGTGAATTTGTCTGTAAATGAAGGCGAACTATATGGTTTTATTGGCCCAAACGGTGCAGGGAAATCAACGACAATCAAAGTTTTATTGAATTTTATTTATGCTACGAGTGGGAGTGCAACGGTTCTCGGGAAAGACGTTGTGAAAGATTCAGCGGAAATTAAGAAAATGGTTGGTTATGTGCCGAGTGAGGTGCGTTATTATCCACAAATGACGGCAAATGATATTATCCACTATGCTGCCAAGTTCCACCATATTGAAAATGCGGCGCAAAAAATGAATAAGTATTATGAAATGTTTGCGATTGACCCGAAAAAACGCTTTGGAGAAATGTCGCTTGGAAATAAAAAGAAAGTGGCGATTGTTGCTGGACTTATTACCGAGCCAAAATTATTTATTTTGGATGAACCGACGAATGGGCTTGATCCTTTAATGCAACATTATTTATTCAAAGAAATGACTGAGCGAAATAAAGAGGGAATGACGATTTTTCTTTCTAGTCATAATTTGCGGGAAGTTCAAGAATATTGTACAAGGGCTGCTTTTATTCGAAATGGAAACATTATCGCAGTGGAAGATATCGCTAATCAACAAATGACAGGCAAAGTGATTGCGCTGAAAGGAACGAATTTGCCACTTGAAAAATTGACGAATGCAGGCGCACGAATTATCGAAAAGGAAGCGGGGAAAGCGCGGCTTATTTTTGATGAGGATATTAAGACGATTTTGCCATTGTTACAAGAAAAAGAAATTACGGATTTAACGATTACAAATCAGGAATTGGAAGATAAATTTATGACGCTATACGAAGGGGGAGAAATCAAGTGAACATTTTACACATTGAGTGGAAAACGCGGATAAAGAGTCTGGTTGTTTGGGCGGTTGTGGTGATTGTGATTTTAGGTGTGTTTATGGCTTTCTTCCCTAGTATGCAAAGTAGCGGGATGCAAGATTTAGTTAATACGAAAATGAATGCACTTCCGCAAGATATGATGAAAATTTTGCACATGGATTCGATGGCTGATTTAACGAATATTGATGCCTATTTTGCGTATGTTTTTCAGTATATTTTTATTGCGGCGTGTGTGTATGCGGCGTTGATTGGTGCGCAGGCGTTAATAAAAGAAGAAACGGATGGTACGATTGAATTTTTATATGCGCAGCCGATTACTCGGTCAAGTCTTGTTTTTTGGAAAATGATTGGTAATTTATTGTCGTTTGTAGCTTTTTGGGCAATTACATTTGTGGCTTCGGTGGCGCTTGTTCTTTTCTTAAAGCCGAGTGGGGTAGATAGCGGTAATTTAGTGATGGAGCTTGTGCGGGTATTTTCTAGTGAGTTACTGGTAGCTGCTGTATTTATGAGTGCTGGTTTTATGGTTTCGGCGGTGCTTCGTTCAGCTAAGCAAGCCTCTCCGGTCGCACTTGCCCTTGTGTTCTTAACGTATATTTTAGGAATTATGGCTGGTTTAAATGACAAGGTCGATTTCTTCAAATACTTTTCACCAATCAACTATGCGATTCCGTCTGAGATTATGGATAAAAGGATTATGGGAACGAACGCGCTGATTTCTTGTGGGGTGATTGTTGTGATGGTTGCAGCGACATTTGTTCTTTATAAGAAAAAGGATTTGAAAGTATGATGGATGAAAAACGATTAAAAATTTTAGAAGCTGCTATGGAAGAATTTACGGAAAAAGGATATCAGGCGGCTAGTACGAATAAAATTTGTGCGAAAGCTGGTGTTTCGAAAGGGCTGATTTTTCATTATTTTGGTTCTAAGGAAAAGCTTTATATTGCGGCGGTCAGTTATGCAGTTGATTTTGCGACAAATGAAGTTAGTTTGGAGGGGGAACATTGGAGCGACTTTGTGGAGATGGCAATTTGGTCGACGAAGATGAAACTGGATTTTAATCGCAAGTTTCCGGCGGTGTTTGGCTTAATTATGCAAGCTTATGGGAACCCGCCAGTAGAATTAAAAGGTAAGCTAGAGGGCTTTTTTGATAAGGCGATTGAGCGATCGGAAGCGCAAATGAATCAGGTTTTAAGTGAGATGAAGTTGAAGAAAGATGTGAATATGGATGCGGCGCGTAAAGTGATGGCGGCTCTTTTTAAGCATATTACGGAAACGAGTACTGTTTATTTGCAAAGTCATCCGAATGCGACGATGGAAGATTTTGTTCCGCTTGCGAATGATTTTACGGAAATGATGCGAATTGTTGAATTTGGGATATGTGAAGAGAAAAAGGATTTGGGCGAGTGAGCCCAAATCCTTTTTTTAACCAATAAAGCTTTCGTGATGTGTACTAATCATCGCTTCGTCTGCCGCAGTTGGTTCTAAATATTTTTTAGCGCTATTGATTGCAATTGGTCCTTCATGAAGTCCAGCTGCAATAATGCGTATTTTTCGAGGGTAGGTGGCGCTATCTCCACAAGCAAAAATGCCTGGAACTGTCGTCTTCATTTCATCATCCACGACTATGCCGAAATCCGCCTGTTCAAAGCCCCATTCAGCCATTGTTCCGAGATCCACTTTTACACCGTGATTAATAAAAAGTGCCTCCGTCTTAATTGTTTTCGTAGTTTGCGTTTGATTACAGCAAACGGCAATTTCGGTTAGTTGGTTGTTCGTTCCGATGAGTTCACTGATTTCATGATGAATATGAATTTCGACCCGGGAGTTTTTTAGCTCGCGCACGCTTTCTTCATGTGCTTTAAAATCTTCGCCGCGATAAATAAGGTGCACTTGTTTGGCGATTGGTTCGAGGGTTTGAGCCCAGTCGATGGCAGAATTCCCGCCACCAGACACCACCACTACTTTATCGCGGAATTGCTCGATGTTTTTGACATCATAATGAATTGCTAGTGGAAAATCTTCGGCATGATTTGCTTCTAACTTATTGACTTCAAACGTGCCACTACCTGTTGCAATAACAATTGTTTTAGAAAAATGAATCGCACCATTGTGTGAAGTTAGTTGGAAGGTACCGTTTGTTAGTTTGGTCACATCAACCACGCGCTCATTACAAATAATCGTAGGATGAAATGTTTCTGCTTGTTCTTTTAAATTGGCAACGAGATTTGCGCCTGTAATTGCGGGGATACCACCAATGTCGCGAATAATTTTTTCTGGAAAAAAGTAGCGAACTTTACCGCCAACAGCTGGTTCGGCATCAATGATTTTTGTTTTCATCGAACGCAAGCCACTATAGAATGCGGAAAATAAGCCAATCGGGCCGCCGCCGATAATTGTTACATCATAAACCTCATTTGGCAATGGAATCAAGCTCCTTTACAATTTCGCATCCGTTGCATGTTTCGTATGGGAGGCAAAGAGGGACACCGCTGCGTGGATCAATTAAAATATCTGCTTTGATATTAAAAACATCCTCTAAAGTTTGCTCGGTCATGACGCTAACTGGCGTGCCTTCTGCAATAACTTTTCCTTCTTTAATGGCAATCATGTGGTGGGCATAACGAGATGCGTGATTTAAATCATGGACAACCATCACGATTGTGCGATTTTCCGATTGATTTAGTTGTTTTAATAAATTAAGCACATCTAGTTGGTGGGTCATATCTAAAAAAGTCGTCGGTTCATCAAGAAAAAGTACGTCTGTTTCTTGAGCAAGCGCCATGGCAATCCAAGCACGCTGGCGTTGTCCGCCTGATAAACTATCGATTGGTCGATCCGCAAATTCCGTCAAATTCGTTACACGCAACGACCAGAAAATGATTTCGCGGTCTTTTGCAGTAATGGATTTAAAACTACTTTGATGCGGGGAACGTCCATAAGAAATTAATTCAAACACCGTCAAACCATCAGGTGCAGAAGGATTTTGTGGCAAAATAGCTAACTGTTTAGCGATTTCTTTGGTCGGCTGGCTATGAATCGTTTTGCCATCCAGAAAAACAGCCCCTTTAGAAGGTTTCATTAAGCGGGACATTGTTTTTAAAATAGTCGATTTCCCAGAGCCGTTTGCACCAACTAAGGCGGTTATTTTATTCGCTGGAATGGCTATATCTAAACCATCAACAATGATTCGTTTGTCGTATGAAATTTGTAAGTTATCTGTATGAAGGTCTTTCATTTTCATCGCTCCAATTTAAAGTTAAGGTGATAATCATTCTCAATGGTTAAGTATAGAGTTTTTATGGTAAAGATGCAAGCGATACTTTGCCGAGGATGATTTGCACTTTGTGAAGAATGTTGCTATACTAACTGAGAATTATTATCATTTACAGGAGGGGTTCAATTGAAAAAGGGCATCTTTTTACTCGTATCAATGCTTTTAATTGCAGTGGTTTTGACTGCTTGTGGAGATAACAAATCGGCTGGGAAAGAACAGGTCGAGATGCGTACATATACAATGATAAATGGTAAGAAAGTAGAAATTCCGGCGCACCCGAAACGGATTGTCGCTTCGGAATATTTAGGAAACATTGTTTTGCTAGGAATGAAGCCAGTTGGTGCTAGAGCGAAACAACTGGAAAATCCATTTTTGAAAGGAAAAGTAGATGGGATTGCGGATATTGGTGATCCTGTTTCGGCGGAAAAAGTGGCGGAATTACAGCCTGATTTAATTATTGTTTCAAATGAAGATGAATTTGAGGCGATGTCAAAAATTGCGCCAACTGTGTTGATTCCTTATGCGACTTCTAAAAATGTCGAGGAAGATGTGCGTCAAATTGCGGACTTGGTTGGTGAAAAGAAAGCTGGAGAAACGTGGCTGGATCAATTTCATCAAAAAGCGAAAGAAAGTAGAGCAAAATTAGCAGAAAAACTGGATCCAAATGAAACAGTGGGAATTTATGAAGTGCAAGATAAAGATTTTTATGTGATGGGGCAAAACATGGGGCGCGGCGGTCAAGCGATTTATAATGCTTTGCAGTTGAAAGCTCCGGCAAAAATTCAAAAAGATGTGCTGGCTGGGCAAGATTGGCAGAAGATTTCACTGGAAGTATTGCCAGAATTTGCGGCAGATAGAATGTTTGTCACGACGACTTCTTCTGGAGATGCTAAAGACGGTGAGAAGACGTTGAAGGATTTGACGAACTCACCAATTTGGAAAAATTTACCGACGTTTAAAGCTGGGAATGTTTATCAAATGGATTTTGATACGATGTTTTATTATGATCCTCTAGCAGTGGAAGGGCAGTTGGATATTATTGTCGAGAAGTTACTGGAATCTAACTAATGATTGCGCTTAGTGTTTGATATTGATATAATTTTCTTTGCGATTGATAATTATTATCACTTAAAATGAGCGGATAATTTAGATGGAAGGAACATGTACAGATGGATAAGTCAAAACAGATAAAAATGAATACAAGACCAACTGTCGCGATTTTTATACTTTCGGGTGGGCTTTTGTTGCTTCTAATTCTAGCTTTGTTCGGAATTGCGGTAGGGGCGGCCGATATTAATTTGAGTACGGTTTGGGATGCACTTTTTCATTATAATAGTTCGGAAACGCAGCATCAGATTATTCGTAGTTTGCGTGTTCCACGGGTGATTGCGGATATGGCGATTGGAGCGGCGTTTGCGGTGGCTGGCGCGATTATGCAGGGAATTACGCGGAATCCGCTGGCTGATTCGGGCTTGCTCGGGTTGAATGCTGGATCGACGTTTATGGTAGCTATTTGTTTCGCGTTTATGCCGTGGCTTAGCTATAATTCGTTGATTTTGTTTTCTTTTGTTGGAGCGGCGATTGGAGCTTTCATGGTTTTTGGCGTTAGTTCGCTGGCTGGGAGTGCGATGTCGCCAACGCGGTTAGTGCTTGCTGGTGCGGCGGTTAGTTCGCTACTAACAGCGCTTAGTGAAGGACTTGCAATTTATTTTAAACTGAGTCAAGATTTGGCCTTTTGGTATGCGGGCGGGGTGGCTGGTGTGAAATGGAGCCAACTTGCGGCGATCTGGCCTTGGTTACTCGGAGCACTTATTGCAGCAATTTTATTGAGTAAGTCGATTACGATTTTAAGTTTAGGCGATGACATTGCGGTTGGCCTTGGTGAAAAGACAACTTTTGTTAAAATTGCGTCGATGGTAGTGGTATTGATTTTAGCGGGGCTAGCTGTGTCGGTTGTTGGGCCGGTTGGTTTTATTGGCTTGATTGTACCGCATTTGGTGCGATTTTTAGTCGGGGTTGATTATCGCTGGATTATTCCTTGCTCGGCTGTTGTTGGGGCGTTTCTGACTTTAGCAGCGGATATTGTGGCGCGTACGATTAATCCACCATATGAAACGCCAATCAGTGTTATTTTTGCACTAATCGGGGTTCCTTTCTTCTTATATGTAGCTCGTAAAGAAAGGAGGAACTTATAATGTATATGACGGTTGCGGAAAAGCGAAAAAAATCACGGCGGATTTGGACGTTGATTATTTTAAGTGTGCTGATATTTTGTACATTTACATATAGTGTCAATGCTGGTTATTCGAAATTGCCATTTTTAGAAGTGATTAAATCTTTCTTTGGAATGGCGGATGCGGGCACACAGCTTATTGTGACGGAATTTCGGTTGCCGCGGATTGTTATTGCACTTTTAGTTGGTGCGGGGCTGGCGGTTTCTGGAACGATTTTACAAGGGATTTCTGGAAATGGGCTAGCTGACCCGGGAATTCTTGGGATTAATAACGGCGCAGGTCTTGCGGTTATGCTTTATATTTCCTTCTTTCCTTCCACGATGGATGTACCAGTTTTATTTATGCCATTTATTGGGTTTGTCGGGGCAATTTTAACGGCGTTTGTTGTGTATGGTCTTTCTTATAGTAGGAGTGAAGGGTTGTTGCCTAACCGGTTGCTACTTACGGGGATTGCTGTTGCGGCGGCGATTGCGGCGTTAATTACGCTTTTAACCGTTCGACTTGATCCGCAAAATTATCAGCGCTATGCGGAATGGATGGCTGGCAATATTTGGGCATCGAGCTGGCAATATGTTTTTGCACTTTTGCCGTGGTTAATTGTTTTAGGGACAATTGCTTTTATGAAAGTAAAAACGCTGGATGTGCTCTCTTTTGGAGATCAAGTGGCTACTGGACTTGGTGTTCGGGTGGAACGTGAAAAATTTGTTCTATTAATAGTAGCAGTTGGTTTAGCGGCGGCTTGTGTTTCTGTTAGTGGTGGAATTGCCTTTATTGGGTTGATTGGTCCACATATTGCGAGGAAGCTGGTTGGCTCGGCGCATCGCTGGGTGATGGTGACGGCGGCGCTTTCTGGTGGTTTGTTATTATTACTTGCGGATACGATCGGACGTTTGATTATCCAACCATCGGAAATATTTGCGGGGATTGTTGTCGCGATTATCGGCGCACCGTATTTCTTGTTCCTTCTTGCTAAAGCTAAATAATAATAATTATTGATAACGAGAAATTAATGAGTAATTGATAATCATTGTAGACAGCCTATTGCTTTTATGATATCTTAGTAAACATAAGCAATAGGAATTGACTACGTGCTATTTTTACCGTAAAAAGTAAATTCCTAACTTGCATTTTATTTATAATTATTATAAACTGTATTTATTGTTAAATGATAATGATGATAATTTAGAAAGACAACTTGTTGTAGCAACCAAGGGAGGAACCATAATGGAAGGTCGTATTGGACGCATTAAAGCACAACTTCATGATGCTAGTTATAAATTAACACCACAGCGAGAAGCTACTGTTCGCGTTTTACTGGAAAATGAAAAAGATCATTTAAGTGCCGAGGAAGTTTTCTTGCGTGTGAAAGATATTGCACCTGACACTGGTCTTGCAACTGTTTATAGAACGCTTGAGCTTTTAACAGAGCTACGCGTGGTAGATAAAATTAATTTTGGTGACGGCGTATCTCGTTACGACTTGAGACAAGAGGGCGCTAAACATTTCCATCATCATTTAGTTTGTTTAGAATGTGGATCTGTGGAAGAAATTCAAGAAGATTTACTTGAAGATGTAGAAAAAATTGTTGAATCGAAGTGGAACTTTCTTGTTAAAGATCACCGCTTGACTTTCCAAGGGGTTTGCGCAGACTGCAGACAAAAAACTAAAAAAGAATAATAACAGAGTTTGAGATAATCTATCTCAAACTTTTTTTATGGTTAAAGATGGACTGAATTGCCTGAAAAGTATTATAAGTTTCTTTCTATTAATTAAACGTTTTCAGTCAGAGTGGAACATGGTAGAATAGGTCTTGTGGAGGAAATGCTTATGAATGATTTGATTGAAGATTTTTTACATTTTTTAATTGTAGAGAGAGGTTTATCCGCTAATACCATCAAAGCATATCAGCGAGATTTACACTATTTTGTTTCTTACATGGAAACTTCTAAGAATTTGACGGATCCAAATATACTTGAAAGAAGCGATATAGTAGGGTTTATGGCGTTTGCTAGGCAAGAAGGAAAGTCAGCAAGAAGTGTAGCGCGATATATTGCCTCACTACGATCGTTTTTCCATTATTTAATGCACGATGGAAAAATGTCACATGATCCAATGATTCAAATTGAAACACCAAAACAAGCGCAAAGCCTACCCAAAGTTTTAAACTTAGATGATGTGGAAAAGTTACTTAGTTCGTCGGATACTAGTACCCCGCTTGGGCTAAGAGATCAAGCAATGATGGAAATTTTATATGCAACAGGGCTTCGTGTAACGGAACTTGTTCGTTTAAAAATGGACGATTTGCACCTTCATATGGGTTTTATTCAAACAATTGGTAAAGGCGATAAAGAAAGAATTATCCCGCTTGGAAAAACGGCGACAACTGTGTTAGAGCAATATTTAGAAGAAGCACGGCCAAAACTTCGCAGACCGAAATATCGAAATGATTTTGTCTTTTTAAATCATCACGGTCAAGGGTTGACGAGACAAGGCTTCTGGAAAATTTTAAAAGGAATTGCGAAAGAGTCGGGGATTGAAAAGCCGATTACACCGCATACTTTGCGTCATTCATTCGCCACCCATTTGCTTGAAAACGGGGCTGATTTAAGATCAGTACAAGAGCTCCTTGGTCATGCCGATATCTCCACTACGCAAATTTATACACACGTAACAAAACTGCGCCTAAAGGATGTCTACAAGCAATTTCACCCGCGCGCTTAAAAAATATAATTGAAAAGGATGAGTAAATATGCCAGATAAATTTAAACGAGTACATGTAGTTGTAATGGATTCAGTTGGTATTGGAGAAGCACCAGATGCTGCTGAGTTTGGCGATTTTGATGTTGATACATTTGGACATATTGCAAAACATGTTGGCGGACTAAACATGCCTGAAATGGGCAAACTAGGTCTATCCAATATTCGTGAAATCGATGGAATTAAAAAAGCAGAAAAACCACTTGCTTACTATACGAAAATGCAAGAAGCTTCGAACGGTAAAGATACAATGACAGGTCACTGGGAAATTATGGGACTTTACATTGATACGCCTTTCCGCGTATTCCCAGATGGATTTCCTGACGATTTAATCAACCAAATTGAAGAAAAAACAGGTCGCAAAGTAATCGGTAATAAACCGGCAAGCGGCACAGAAATTATGGATGAGCTTGGCGAAGAACACGTTAAAACAGGCGCGTTAATTGTTTATACTTCCGCTGACTCTGTTTTGCAAATCGCGGCGCATGAAGATGTTGTACCTTTAGAAGAACTATATGAAATCTGTGAGTTCTGTCGCAAAATCACTCTGGATGATCCATACATGCTTGGTCGTATTATCGCACGTCCGTTCGTTGGTGAACCTGGTGCGTTTGTTAGAACGCCAAACCGCCATGACTACGCGCTAAAACCTTTTAAACCAACTGTAATGGATGCTTTAAAAGATGGTGGCAAAGATGTGATTGCGATTGGTAAAATTTCTGATATTTTTGACGGTGAAGGTGTTACAGAATCTATCCGTACAAAATCCAATATGGACGGAATGGACCAATTTATCGCTGTATTAGATAAAGACTTTAACGGTATGAGTTTCTTGAACTTAGTTGATTTTGATGCGCTGTTTGGACATCGTCGTGATCCTCAAGGTTATGCAGATGCGCTTGTTGATTTTGATGGCCGTTTAGTAGAAGTGATGGAGAAACTAACGGATGATGATCTTTTAATTATTACAGCTGACCACGGAAACGACCCAACATACTCTGGCACAGACCACACTCGTGAGTTTGTACCATTACTTGTATACTCACCACGCTTCAAAAATGGCGGTTCAGAATTAGAATTACGCAAAACGTTTGCCGATCTTGGCGCAACAGTTGCCGATAATTTTGATGTAAAAATGCCAGAATATGGCCAAAGTTTCTTAAAAGACTTGAAATAGGAAAAGGGAGGAACAAAAATGAGTTTAGAAAAAGTAAATGAAGCAGTTGCAAAAATTAGAGAAAGTTATGCTGGAACACCAACAATTGGTTTGATTCTTGGATCAGGTTTAGGTGTGCTTGCAGACGAAGTAAATAACCCAACGAAACTTTCTTATAGCGAAATCCCACATTTTCCTGTTTCTACAGTAGAAGGACATGCTGGACAATTTGTTTTTGGTGAGTTAGAAAATAAAGAAGTTGTTGCAATGCAAGGCCGTTTCCACTTTTATGAAGGCTATTCGATGCAAGATGTTACTTTCCCAGTTCGTGTTATGAAAGAATTAGGTGTAGAAGTACTTGTCGTAACGAATGCGGCTGGTGGCGTAAACGAATTATACTCTGCTGGAGACTTAATGTTGATTTCTGACCATATTAACTTTACAGGAACGAACCCGCTTATCGGACCAAATGACGAGCATTTTGGCCCACGTTTCCCAGATATGTCAGAAGCTTATAATTTAGCTTTACGTGTCGATGCGAGACTTATTGCGCAAGAGCTTAATTTAACGATTCGCGAAGGTGTTTATGCTGGTTTCAGCGGTCCAACTTATGAAACACCTGCTGAAATCCAAATGATGCGTACGCTTGGAGCAGATGCAGTTGGAATGTCCACTGTACCAGAAGTAATCATTGCGAACCATGCTGGATTACGAGTACTAGGTATTTCTTGTATTACGAATATGGCGGCTGGAATTCTGGACCAACCACTTTCTCATACAGAAGTTATCGAAACAACGGATCAAGTTCGCAGCACGTTTTTACAATATGTAAAAGCAATTGTTGCTAAAATTTCTTAAAATAATTGGTAGCTAATCTCAGCCCAAATTTATTATTTTCTGAAGCAAGAAGATAATCGATTTGGGCTGAGTTTTTTACGTATTTGATATTATTTTCAGATAGTTATTGTCGCTCGGCTTCTTAGTGTGCTACTATATAAAAGAACTTTTAAAAATCTATAATGTAAAGGTGGGATTGGCGTGACGTTTGAACGGCTTGGAACAATGAATGTAAATGCAGAAGGACATCTCGAAATTGGAGGGGTGGACACTTTAAAGCTTACTGAAAAATATGGTACGCCACTTTACGTTTATGATGTAGCGCTAATCCGTGACCGAGCAAGAGGATTTAAGAAAACTTTTGAAGAGTTAGGTGTAAAAGCGCAAGTGGCTTATGCGAGTAAAGCATTTTCTGCTGTAGCGATTTACCAACTGATGGCTGAAGAAGGTTTGTCACTCGATGTTGTTTCGGGTGGGGAACTTTATACTGCGATTAAAGCGAATTTTCCTCCTGAAAGAATTCATTTTCACGGAAATAATAAAAGTGCAGAAGAAATACATATGGCACTTGATTACGGTATCGGCTGTTTTGTTATTGATAATTATTATGAAATTAGTTTATTAGAAGATATATTAATAGAACGAAATGAAAAAGCTTCTGTGTTAATTCGTGTGACACCGGGGATTGAAGCCCATACACATGATTATATTTTAACAGGACAAGATGATTCAAAATTTGGCTTTGGTCTTACCAATGGGCAGGCTGAAAAAGCAATCAAACAAGTACTTCATGCAAGTGCATCTTTTGATTTAATCGGGCTACACTGCCATATCGGTTCGCAAATTTTTGAAACGACTGGTTTTAAATTAGCGGCTCGTCGAATTATGGATAAATTAGTTGAATGGCACGGGACGCTTGGCTTTGATTCAAAAGTGCTTAATCTTGGTGGCGGATTCGGTGTTCGTTACACAGCTGAAGATGAGCCACTGGAACCAAGTGAATATGTGCGCCAAATTATGGATGAAGTGCGTGATGTGGCTGATAGTAATGATATCGCTATTCCAGAAATCTGGATTGAACCTGGTCGTTCACTTGTTGGTGAAGCTGGTACAACGCTTTACAAAGTGGGATCGCGCAAAGAAGTTCCGGGGATTCGGAATTACCTTGCAGTAGATGGCGGTATGTCAGACAATATTCGTCCAGCGCTTTATGATGCACATTACGATGCTGTTCTTGCAGCCAACCCAGAAAAAGTTGCAGAAGAAACTGTGGCTATCGCTGGAAAATGTTGCGAGTCTGGGGATATGCTAATTTGGGATCTACCACTACCGAAATCAAATGCCGGCGAAGTGTTAGCAGTCTTTTGTACAGGTGCTTATGGTTATGCGATGGCAAGTAATTATAATCGTATCCCAAGACCACCAGTAGTTTTTGTGGAAAACGGAATCGATAAATTAGTCGTTGCCCGCGAAACCTATGAAAATTTAGTGCAAAATGATCTTTCATTATAGTAGGGCGGGACAGATATGGTAGAAATGAATTTTAAAGTGGATGCATTTGAGGGACCACTTGACTTACTTCTTCATTTAATCGGACAATTAGAAGTTGATATTTATGATATTCCAATGGCTGAAATTACGGACCAATATATGGAATTTGTTCATACAATGCAAGAAATGGAATTAGACGTTGCTAGTGAATATTTAGTGATGGCAGCAACTTTACTAGCCATTAAAAGTAAAATGCTCCTTCCAAAACAGGAACTAGAAATCGACTATGATACACTAGAAGAGGAAGAAGATCCACGTGACGCTTTAGTTGAAAAGCTAATGGAATATAAACGCTTTAAAGAAGCCGCGAAAGAACTAAAAGAAAAAGAGGCCGAACGAAGCTTTTATTTCAGTAAGCCGCCGATGGATTTAGCGGAATACGATGATGGAACAAAAGTGGCCGAACTAGATGTGTCGTTAAACGATATGTTAAGCGCTTTTAACAAAATGCTACGACGCAAAAAGTTAAATAAACCACTTCATACACGAATTACGACACAGGAAATTTCGATTGATGAAAGAATGGATTCTGTGTTAGGAAAATTACATCAACAAGTAAATCACCGCTTACGATTTGACGAGCTATTTGAAGAACAAACGAAAGAACAATTGGTCGTTACGTTTTTAGCACTATTAGAACTAATGAAACGAAAATTAGTCGAAGTAGAGCAATCGGAAAGTTTTGCGGATTTATATGTGCAAGGTAAAGGGGAAGAACTATCGTGAACAGAGAAGAACAATTAGGCGTATTAGAGAGTTTGCTTTTTGCAGCGGGAGATGCCGGGCTTTCCACGGAACAATTAACGGAAGTCATGGAAATCACGCATATTGAAGCGCTCAATTTATTAGAGCTTTTAAGTGAACGATATAACGGGAATGCAGACAGAGGGCTTATTTTATTAGAGTTAGCTGGATCGTTTCAATTAGCTACCAAAAAAGCACACGCGGAATTTTTACGTAAGTTAGTCGAAGTTCCTAGCAACACCGTTTTATCGCAAGCGTCACTAGAAACATTAGCGATTATTGCGTATCGTCAACCTGTTACAAGAATGGAAGTCGATGAGGTTCGCGGTGTTCAAACAGATGGTCCGATTAGAACCCTTGTTGCCAAAGGACTCGTAACGGATAAAGGGCGTGTCGACGGGGCTGGCCGAGCAAAACTATACGTTACGACAAGTGAGTTTTTAGATGCTTTTGGGCTTAATTCTTTAGAGGATTTACCGAAACTTGCTGATCCAGCGGCAGATGAACCAGATCAGAATGAAATGGACCTGTTTTTTGACCGGTTTAACCAAAGTAAAGAACAGGAGGAGGAATAAGAATGGAACGTTTACAAAAAGTAATTGCGAATGCGGGTATTACTTCAAGAAGAAAAGCAGAAAAGCTTATTCAAGAAGGTAAGGTAACAGTGAACGGGAAAGTAGTGAAAGAATTAGGTGTAAAAGTTAGTGGTACGGAACGAATCGAAGTAGAAGGAATTCAACTGACAAAAGAAGAACACCGCTATTTCCTTTTTTACAAACCAAGAGGAACAGTATCGGCTGTAACGGATGATAAAGGCCGCACAACAGTAGCAGACTATTTTGCGGATATTCCAGAACGACTTTATCCAGTTGGACGACTTGATTATGACACATCTGGCTTATTATTAATGACAAATGACGGGGATTTTGCGAACTTGCTAATGCACCCCAAAAATGAAGTTTCCAAAACATATATTGCTCGTATTAAAGGTATTCCTGAACGAGAAGTGATTCGCCAATTAGAGCGCGGAGTTGTTATTGATGGTCGTAAAACAGCGCCAGCAAAAGTAAAAGTGCGTTCTTCTGACAAAACAAAAGATAAAGCAATTGTTGAAATCACCATTCATGAAGGTCGAAATCGCCAAGTACGTAAAATGTTTGAAGCAGTTGGTTTTGAAGTGCAAAAACTATCAAGAGAAGAATACTCGTTCTTGAATTTACGCGGTTTAAACGCGGGAGAAAGACGAGAATTGTCCCATCACGAAGTAAAACAATTAAAAACAGAAGCTAGATTTGGTAAAAATAAAAAATGACTTTTCGACCAAAACATACTTTCTAATAGCGTGTTTTGTGAAAAACATGTATAATTTAAATCGTAGGAAATTTGGTATAGGCAATTGTATGGTTTTTTCGTATGTGGGTACGGAAGATTCCATTTATTTGAATGATCGTTTTATGTAAATGAGAGTTAGGGGATGAGTACTTATGAGTGAACAAGTTAGAGTGCTTGTTGTGGATGATGAGGACCGGATACGCCGTCTTCTTAAGATGTATCTTGAAAGAGAGAACTATCGTATTGAAGAAGCTAGTGATGGTGATCAAGCATTGAGCATGGCGCTAAACAACAATTATGAAGTAATCCTACTTGATTTAATGATGCCTGGCAAAGATGGCATTGAAGTTTGTCGTGAACTGAGGGAGTTTAAATCGACACCTGTTGTCATGTTAACAGCAAAAGGAGAAGAAGCTAACCGTGTACAAGGCTTTGAAGTGGGCGCAGATGATTACATCGTTAAACCATTTAGCCCAAGAGAAGTTGTACTACGAGTGAAGGCTGTTCTTCGTCGTGCGAAACAATCTTCAGAAGAATCGGCTGGTGGAACACCGGGAGATATTATTACCTTCCCACATTTGAAAATTGATAACGAAGCTCATCGTGTTATTGTTGATGGAAAAGAAATCGGTTTAACACCGAAAGAATATGATTTACTGTATTATTTAGCTAAATCCCCGGATAAAGTGTTTGATCGTGAGTCACTTTTAAAAGAAGTGTGGCGGTATGAATTCTTTGGTGATTTAAGAACGATTGACACACACGTCAAACGACTGCGTGAAAAATTGCATGATGTATCAGAAGACGCTGCAAGAATGATTGTAACAGTTTGGGGTCTTGGATATAAATTTGAAATTCCCGAAGATTAATAAAACAGACTAAGATAACGGGCAAAGACGTTTAATCGGCAAGTGTTATGCCGCACGTGCTTTGTTCGTTATTTTTTATTGGAACCGAGGTGAGAAAAGATGAAGATTTGGAACAGTATTGTTGGGAAAATTTGGAGTACAATAATCCTGTTATTAATCGGGATTTTAGTTATTTCGGGATTTCTAGTGGCGATGATTTATGAAAAAAATAATATCACTCGAATTACAAAAGAATTAGAAGAAAAAACATCCAGTATTATTACCGTGATGAAAGAAAATGATGAAGTGATTTCCGCAGAAAATAAAAATGATTCCGCGCTTATTTTGTTGGATGATACGATGGGCGTAATTATTGCACAAAATGGAAAAAGCACCTATCAATCGCAATCACCGGATACTGTTTCCACGGCATCAGCGAATAAATTAATTCAAGATAAAGCATTAGACAAAGCATTAGATAAAGATAATAGCGTCACGATGAAATATAATTTTAAAACAGGTGACGGTTCTTTGCCAGTCGAAGTATCAGCTCAGAAATTCACCTTAGCGAATGGCGAAACTGGTGTTGTTTACGTGTATCAGTCGTATCACGATATTTTAAAAGTGAACCAGAAAACGATGAGTACGCTGATTATTTCAGGCGTCATTGCGATTGTTATAACGTCTATTCTATCTTTCGTCTTTTCTTCTCGAATGGCTTTTCCGCTTCGTGAAATGAAAAAGATTGCTATTGCCGTTTCGAAAGGGAACTTTGATAATCGTGTGCCGACCTATACGCATGATGAAATTGGGGAGCTTGGCGTCGCTTTTAATGATATGGCGAAACAATTAAAGTACAATATTAGCGCCCTTAGGCAGGAAAAGGAACAATTATCCAATATTTTAGTTGGGATGGCAGATGGCGTTATTAAATTTAGCGTGGATAAAACGATTATACTTAGTAATCCGCCAGCAGAAGAATTTTTACATAATTGGTTCTTCTCTCCTGAAAATACGGAAAAAGTACTCATTCCTGTAGCTTTAAATGACTTATTAAATGACACGCTAGAAAAGAAAGAATCCCAAGTTGGTGAGATTACTTTTGCTGACCGTACGTATGTTGCGATTTTGACGTTGCTTTATACAGGGGAACACGTGCGCAGTATTGTTGCAGTTATCCGTGATATGACAGAAGAGAAACAACTGGAAAAAATGAAGAGTGATTTTGTTAATAATGTATCGCATGAACTAAGAACGCCTATTTCGATGTTACAAGGTTATAGCGAGGCGATTATTGATGGGGTTGCCCAATCGGATGAAGAAGTGCGAGAGTTTGCGCAAATTATTTATGATGAGTCGCTCCGGATTGGCCGTTTAGTCAATGATATGCTTGACCTTGCCAGAATGGAAGCTGGATTTAATCAAATGGATAATCAAAAATTACCACTGGCACCATTACTTCGAAAAGTTATTTCTAATTTTGATGTGCTCGCCAAAGAGAACTTTGTAGAATTAGGCTTAGAATTAGAAACGCCGGATTTAGAATATTCATTTGACCCGGACCGGATGGAGCAAGTATTAATTAATTTAATTATGAACGCGATTCGCCATACCGGTAAAGAGGGCTATGCTGGAAAAGTAATTTTAAAACAAACGATTGATGAAGCACAGAGTAATCTTGTTATTACGGTGTCCGACAATGGCAGCGGGATTGCAGAAGAAGATATCCCATATTTATTCGAACGTTTTTATAAAGTCGATAAAGCAAGAAAACGTGGTAAGGCAGTGGGGACAGGAATTGGCCTTGCGATAGTGAAAAACATTGTAGAAGCACACAACGGAAAAATTTCAGTTGAAAGTGAACTTGGTAAAGGATCGGATTTTATTATCACCTTGCCTCTCTATAAATAGAATGGAGCGAAAAACATGGAAAAAAGACAAACAAAATTTTGTAAAGAATCTTTAGTTATTAAAACGAGCCGGGTTTTCCCGTCAGATACGAACAACCATAACACCCTTTTTGGTGGGAGATTGATGACTTATATTGATGATACAGCTTCGATTAGTGCATCTCGTCATTGTCGCACAGAAATCGTAACAGCTTCCACAGACTCGGTAGACTTCTTAAAACCAATTAAAAATGACCACTCAGTTTGTTTAGAATCTTATGTTGCGTCTACTGGAAGAAGTTCAATGGAAATTTTCGTTAAAATCATTGCGGAAAATTTAAAAACAGGCGAACGTTATTTAGCAGCAACGTCCTTTTTAACATTTGTTGCGTTAGATTCAGACGGCAAAACGGTGGAAGTTCCACTTGTTGAACCAGAAACAGAAGAACAAAAAAGAATCCATGCTGGAGCAGAAGCAAGAAGCATCGCGCGTAAAATTCGTTTAAAAGAAAATCAATCATTAGCGGAATCATTGTCTACCGATATTCCGTGGTAATAAATAAAAACCAGATGCTTAGTCTGGTTTTTTATTTATGTAAATCAAGAAAACGCTTACGTGAAAAAACATACAAAAGGACTTGCGAAAAAATTTTTTCATGGTAAAATAAAAATTGTAATAAAATATTCGTTCATCTTCGGGGCAGGGTGTAATTCCCGACCGGTGGTTAAAGTCCACGATCTGCTTTTTTAGCAGTTGACTCTGGTGTAACTCCAGGACCGACAGTATAGTCTG
Organism: Listeria marthii; assembly: GCF_014227425.1. Taxonomy (NCBI): domain Bacteria; kingdom Bacillati; phylum Bacillota; class Bacilli; order Caryophanales; family Listeriaceae; genus Listeria; species Listeria marthii. The sequence goes on along the minus strand of NZ_JAASWB010000001.1, from coordinate 165,906 downwards.
GATGGGAGAAGATGTTGGCAGACCTTTTCGTTTGTCTTCACGAGCATGTGTTAGCAAGCTGTGATGCTTATTTGAGTATTCAGTGCTTGTTTATTAATCCACAAACTCTCCCTCAACTTTTTTTAGTTGAGGTTTTTTATTTGCTTGGGTTGCATTCGTTAAGTGATGTCCTCGCTTCTTGGTGAACATCAAGGGAGAAATGACAATGAAGAATTATTCAATGAAGGTTTTTGTAAGTGTGGCGGTTCTTGGTACTTTAGCATTTATTTTAATGATGCTACAATTTCCGTTACTACCAAGTGCACCATTTTTAAAGCTTGATTTTAGTGATATTCCAGCTTTGATTGGTGGCTTATTATTCGGTCCACTCGCAGTGATTTTAGTAGAACTAATCAAAAATGTGCTACTTTACATTGTGTCAGGTAGTCCAGTCGGAGTTCCGGTTGGAGAATTAGCCAATTTTATTAATGGTATTTTTTATGTATTACCGATTTATTATTTATTTCATTGGTTTCGCTCAACAAAAGGAATGGTGCTTTCAACAGCAGTTGGAACGTTAGTAATGACAGGCGCAATGGTGGTATTTAATTATTTTGTACTATTACCATTTTACATTAAACTTGGTGGACTTCCGGCGGATACAGATGTTGCTTGGTTAGTCACATATACGATTGTACCATTTAGTTTATTAAAAGGTGTCATCGTTAGTGCTGTATTCTTATTGCTATACTCTAGATTGAAAAACTGGATTGCTAAAAATCAAACAATAAAAGAACGGCGCAAATTTGAAAAAAGGCAACAAGAAACAAGCCATTAAATATAAAAATCCGGCAGTCTCTAAATGGGCTGCCGGATTTTTTTAATGAAATGGACTATCAGAAACTTTGATAGAAAGCGAAGGACAAGCAAATTCAGCGTCAATCACCATTTCGACCAAGTCTTCAGGGATTTCTTTTGTTCCAGTGTTATCATCTAATATATTAAAGGCAAGACCTTCTGTATCATAATCAAAAACATCGGGTGCATGAATGGAACAAGCTCCACAAGCTATACAAGTATCTTTTTCGACAAGAGAATACTTCAATTTTCTACGCTTCCTTTCTAAAATAACAATTTGAAGCCAGATTTTTTCTTTTTCTATTGTAACATATTTTGAAAAAGTTTTTTTCGGTAAAACTAATGTAGAACAAGTGTTTCTGTGGTATGATTGTAGGAACAAAAAAGGTGGTGGAATGTCTTGGATATGCTTGATTATTATATAATGACAATTTTAGAAAAAAGTATTACCCCTAGGAAATTGCCGTTTATCCATACGGTTTTAGCGGGACGAAGAACGGGGCAAGCTGTTCAAGATATCCATCTTTTTCAAATGCAACATTTATTTGGACTTGTGCCAAATCTGAAGGCGAATTTTCTGGAAATCCGGCTAGCGGAATTGGTGCGGCAAGGTGCGATTATTTCTACTGAAAATGGTTATCTTATCGAGGCGAAACTAGCGATGACTTTTGATAATACTTATCCAGCTTTTCAAGGCTTTGCTTTGCAGCGCCAGGCGTTTGATTTTTTTGCGCATTTGCGGCTCGCTGTGCAAGTGGTTAGTAATAAGCACCATCAGGAAAGTTATTATTTACCAGTCATTCGTGATAAGAAAGTACAGCAGTTTGTTAAGCTGTGGCTAAAACAGCAAGACAACGTGAATTTAGCAGATGATTTGTATTCAGAACTCATTCGCTGGTTTGAAAAATTAGCAGTAGCTAGGCCGGAATTTTTAGTGGAACGGTTTTCAGGCGGGGAATTAATGGGATATACAACGGAACAGATTGCCACGAAGTATCAAGTAGAGAAGTGGGATGTCTATTTTGAAGTGCTTCATGAAATCCACCGGTTGTTGACTGCAATGAAAGAACGTCCGGAAGAGTGGCCGTTATTAGCCAGTTTCGTGCCAGATGAACTTACAGGACTCACAACTTCGGCAATGCAAACCTATTCATTTTGGCAAAATGGAGCAGATTTAGAAGCGATTGAACGAATACGTAATCTGAAAATAAGTACAATCCAAGATCATTTTGTGGAAATTCGGGCTACTTTGAAGGATGCAGATGTCCCGTATTTACCAGAAGAAACCACGATAAAAACGATTAATACAAAAAAATGGAATTTACTTCGGGAAATAAAAGCGGAATTTCCAGACTTGGATTATTATCAAATTCGGTTGGCGGTTGTTAGCAGGGAGGGCGAGCAGTGAACTTAGAACAAGAACTAAAAGACTATCTCGGTTTTGATGAATTTCGCCCCGGTCAAAAAGAAGTCATTGAAACGGCTTTAGCGAAGCGAAACTCTTTTGCGATGTTACCTACTGGAACGGGGAAAACGATTTGTTATCAATTAGCGGGACATTTGATGGATGGATTAGTGTTGATAGTATCGCCACTTCTTTCATTGATGCAAGACCAGATGGAGCGAATGCGCGCTCACGGGGAAAGACGAGTGGCGGCTCTTAATAGCTTTTTGAAACGGGAAGAGAAAAGTCGAATCCTAGCGAATATTCATTTATATAAATTTATTTTTTTATCACCAGAAATGTTAAATAATGAAGCGGTAAAAAGTTTGCTGTTAAAACAAAAAATCAGCTTATTCGTTATTGATGAAGCGCATTGTATTTCTCAGTGGGGACACGATTTTAGACCAGATTATTTAATGTTAGGTCAGTTTATCAAAGAAGCCAATTTTCCTGTGACGATGGTGCTTACGGCCACAGCGACGAAGAAAGTTCGGGCAGATATTTTAACGCAACTGCAACTAACGGATTGTGAGCAAATCATTTACTCGGTTAATCGGCCGAATATTTCTTTGCAAGTAGAGAAGTTTTCTAACCAACAACTGAAAAAAGAACGTTTATATGATCTCGTTCGCAAACTGCAAACACCAGGAATTATTTATTTTTCGAGTAAAAAATTAGCGGAAAGCATTGCGCATGAATTAAGGGAAATGGCCGAATTAAGAGTTGCTTATTATCATGGCGATATGGAGGCCGAAGATAGAATTGTTATTCAGCAACAATTTGTTTATGGGCAATTAGATATTATTTGCGCTACTAGTGCGTTTGGAATGGGGATTGATAAGGCTGATATTCGCTTTGTCATCCATTATCATATGCCAGCGGATTTAGAAGCTTATTTACAAGAAATCGGACGAGCTGGGCGTGATGGTCAGAATAGTATCGCCATTTTGCTATATGCAAACGGGGATGAATTTATCCAAATGCAATTAGCAGATCAAGATATACCGGACGCTAGTTTAATTAATTTGACGAATGAACAACGCAAAACTTTACCAGAAACAGAGCAACGTTTCATTGAGTACTACCAAAAAAGCGGTTTAAGTGCGCAAGAATTAACCGCCAAAATGGACTATCGGAAAAAATGGAAGCGAGCTAATTTGCAGCAATTTATTGGTTACCTTCACACAGAAGATTGTCGACGTAACTATATTATGCGCTATTTTGAAGAAGCACCGCTCGAAGTCGCTGCAGATAATTGTTGTGATTTGGATGGTGCAGAAATAACAGATTTTGAAAAACGAGAAAAAATCTCCCAAAAAGAAATTCCAACATGGGAAAGCTATTTAGCTTATTTACTGCAATAGTTTTGCCGTTACGAAATTCGACAAAAAAGTAAATAGTTTCACATTTTTTCTAAAAAAAGACTTGTCTAATATCGAAAAAATTGTTATTATTTTGTTCAGTAATCTGTGTAAAGCAAGGAATAGTTATATGCCAGAAGTACTAAATTATAATGATTATTGCTTTTTTTTCTAAAAAAGCGTTTTAAGTATTGTTGTATGTTGCTTTTATGGGTATAATTATTTCAAAGGTATTTCATTTATTAACATCTTATGTAACACTTCTCTGTGCCAATTATAGTGCATAGGATAATTTTAGAAAGCACTAAAGGAGGAACTTTGAGTGGTAAAAACAAGAAAAGAAAAACGGGAATATGAAGAACCGGCTGATTATGATATGAATGCTGAAGGGCAGGATGAATTTAATAATGAACCGCCGATGTTATCCCGTTCTGATAGCAGAAAAGTAAAAAAGAAAACTATTTTTAGATACCCATTACTTAATTTATTGATTGTATTTTTCTTACTAATTCCAATCGTTATCGTCATTGTATTTGTAACAGTACAAAACATGGGTTCATCAAACGAAGTAAAAACAGAGACAGAATCAACTGTCAATGTATCTGACAACACACAATCGAAAGAAGATAAAGAAAAAGCGAAGAAAGCTGCCGAAGAAAAAGCAGCTGCTGAAAAGGCTGCCGAAGAAAAGAAAGCGGCTGAAGAAAAAGCTGCAGCAGATAAGAAAACGCAAGAAGAAGAGGCAGTTAAAGCTGCAAATGCAAGAAAAGAACAAGAAGCTGCCGAAGAGAAAAAAGCAGCGGAAGAAAAAGCTGCAGCCGACAAAGCTGCCGCTGAGAAAGCCGCACAGAAAAAAGCAAGTGAATCTACACAGAAAAAATCTGGTGGCTCTCACACAGTTAAAGCTGGCGATACCTTATACAGCATTGCGCGTTCTGCATACGGACAAGCTGGAGCAGCTGCTGGGGTAGAAAAAATTAAACAAGCCAATGGACTGGGAAGTAACAATGTTCCAGTTGGCACAGTTCTAACAATTCCACAGTAATAAACAACACTGAATGGGTCTGGGAAACGCTTCCGAGACTCATTTGTTTGTTTAAATGGAAAATGTAGGGGGAAATAACCATGGCAAAAGTGGCACTAATTACAACAGGCGGTACGATTGCAAGTAAGAAAACAGCATCAGGAAAACTTGCATCAGGTGAATTATCTGGAGAAGAATTAGCTGCGTTATGCCAATTACCAACAGAAATTCAAATAGATATCTATTCGACTTTTCAACTTCCATCTATGCACATTACACTTCCAGATTTAATCAGTTTAAAACAATTGATTGAATCTATCTTTATGGATGAAACATACGACGGCATTGTGGTGACGCATGGAACAGATTCATTAGAAGAAACAGCTTATTTTCTCGATCTTGCAGTAACTGATGCGCGTCCAGTCGTTGTAACTGGTTCGCAGCGGGCGCCAGAAGAGCCGGGGACAGATGCTTATGTTAATATTCGTCATGCTATTTACACGGCATGTGAAATAAATTTACGTCAAGCGGGAACGGTCGTTGTTTTCAATGAACGGATTTTCGCAGCAAGATATGTAAAAAAAGTCCATGCGTCTAATATCCAAGGATTTAGCGCGTTTGGTTTTGGTTATCTGGGTATCATTGATAATGACCAAGTATTTCTTTATCAAAAGCCGCTTGAGCATGAGTGTTTTGATATTCGGCTAGATCTTCCGGACGTAGTTGTGATTAAATGTTACATAGGTGCAGACGGTTTGTTTATCGATGCGGCAATTGATAATGGCGTCGGTGGCATTGTTTTAGAAGGTGTCGGTCGCGGGCAAGTTGCTCCAAAAATGATGCCAGCAATTATCAGAGCTTTAGATGCGGGAATCCCAGTCGTTATTACAACGAGTGCGGAAGAAGGCAATGTATATACGACATATGATTATGAAGGTAGCACATTTGACTTGTATAATCGTGGCGTTATTTTAGGCAAAGATTACGATAGCAAGAAAGCGCGGATGAAACTAATGGTACTTTTAGCATCCCAAGAAGAAATTAACCAAACTAATTTCAGATAAAAGGAGTTTTATTCTATGACTAAAAAGATATGTATCGCGATTGATGGACCAGCTGCAGCAGGAAAAAGTACTGTAGCAAAAATCGTTGCGAAAAAATTGCGTTTTGTTTATATTGACACGGGTGCTATGTATCGCGCGGTAACATATATCGCTTTACAAAATAACCTTGCATATGATGATGAAAAAGCCATTGCAGCTTTGTTAGAAAAAACGGTCATCCGTTTTGAACCAGGCGAAGTACAACAAGTATTTGTAGGCGAAGAAAATGTGACGGAAGTGATTCGCTCATTAGAAGTAACAAATCATGTATCCATCGTTGCGGCGCATCCGGCCATTCGTGAAGCTTTGCAAAAACGCCAACAAGTTTTTGCAACAGAAGGTGGGATTGTCATGGACGGCCGCGATATCGGTACAGCGGTTCTTCCTAATGCTGAACTAAAAATCTTTTTACTAGCGAGTGTAGAAGAACGAGCAGAACGTCGTTATAAAGAAAATATGGCGAAAGGTTTTGCCGGAGACTTAAACCAGCTCAAAAAAGAAATTGAAGAACGCGATCATTTAGATTATACAAGAGAACACTCTCCACTGAAAAAAGCGGACGATGCGATCGAGGTAGATACAACATCCATGTCGATTGATGAAGTTGCCAATAAAATTCTTTCACTAGCTGAACTAAAAATCAATAATTGATGAAAAAGTGCTACATTTTCTTAACTAAAAAGGAATGGAGCACTTTTTTAATTTAAGCTTGAAAGCCCAAACAAACTGAGCGATTTCACGCCCTATAGGCATTTTCACCCCCTTAAAAGAGCTTGACAAATGTGCTGATTTGTAGGATGTTATAAGAGAGATTTTTTACTTTGTGAAAAGTATCTTGATAGGATTTTCTAGCTGGAAGATCAGTTTTACAGAAGGTGTATTTGATATTTTTTCTTTAATTAATCGGAATTTGCCTATCTAGGAAAACTAGTCAAGCAGATGAGGCGAGCGTGAAGGTTGCTTCTGAATTAGAAACTCCTAAAATTCGACTAACGAATGGAGGGCTACACATGTCTGAAGATTTATTTGATGTAGAAGTTAGAAATTTTGAAGAAGGAGACAAGGTCACTGGCACAGTTACAAGCGTGGAAGATAAACAAGTTTATGTTGGTATTCCTGATAGCAAACTTGATGGTGTCGTTCCAATAAGTGAACTTTCCAATATACATGTGGAGACAGCTTCTGACGTTGTAAGCGTAGGCGACACACTTGATTTGATTGTCACTAAAGTAGAAGACGATGTACTTGTTTTATCTAAAAGAAAAGTGGATGCTGAAAAAGCATCTGATGATATTAAAGCTAAATTTGAGTCTGGTGAAGTTTTCGAAGCAGTTGTTAGTGACGTTGTAAAAGGCGGATTAGTTGTTGACCTTGGTGTTCGTGCATTTGTTCCAGCTTCTCTAGTAGAAGATCATTTTGTGGAAGATTTCGCTGATTACAAAGGAACAACCCTTACTTTCAAGGTAGTAGAATTTGAACCAGAAAACAACCGAGTAATTTTAAGCCACCGTGCAGTTGTGGAAACAGAAAAAGCTAGTCAAAAACAAGCGCTACTCAGCGAAATCAAAGAAGGCGACGTGATTGAAGGAACTGTTCAACGCTTAGCTAATTTCGGTGCATTCGTTGATATCGGTGGCGTGGACGGGTTAGTTCACATCTCGCAAATTTCTTATAAACATATTGCAACACCACAAGAAGTACTTGAAGAAGGACAAAAAGTAACCGTTAAAGTTATCGGGATTGACCCTGAAAACGAACGTATTTCTCTTTCTATTAAAGCGAACTTACCTGGACCTTGGGACGGCATTGCTGAAAAAGCGCCTGTTGGTTCTGTTTTAGAAGGAAAAGTAGTTCGTCTAGTTACTTTTGGTGCATTTGTGGAAATATTCCCAGGAGTAGAAGGTTTGGTTCACATTTCTCAAATCTCTCACGAACATATCGGGACACCACAAGAAGTCCTTTCAGAAGGCCAAACAGTAGAAGTGAAAGTACTTGAAGTAAATGAAGCAGATCAACGCTTATCTTTAAGTATTAAAGATTTACAAGATGCGCCGGTAGAAGAAGCTGATTATGAACTTCCAGAAGAAAATACTGGATTCCAAATGAGCGATTTAATTGGTGATAAATTAAAAGGACTTCAAAACGACGATAAATAATTGTACGCAAAAGAGCCTAGGGAGACTGTTCCCATAGGCTCTTTTTCTTTTTTAGCTCGAACTTTTCATTGCCAGTAAGCTGTTTTACTGATAAACTAAAGAAAGTTTGATAAATAGGATTCGAGAAAAAAGAAGGTGAAATAATGGCAAAACCAGTTGTAGCGATTGTCGGACGTCCAAACGTTGGCAAATCGACTATTTTTAACAGAATCGTTGGTGAACGTGTTTCCATAGTGGAAGATGTTCCCGGTGTGACACGTGACCGCATATATAATTCAGCGGAATGGCTTGGAAAAGAATTTAACATTATTGATACAGGTGGTATTGATCTTTCCGATGAACCATTCTTAGAGCAAATTCGCGCACAAGCGGAAATCGCAATTGATGAAGCAGACGTAATTATTTTTATTACCAATGGTCGTGAAGGGGTTACCGATGCAGACGAACAAGTAGCAAAAATTCTTTACCGGTCTAATAAACCAATTGTTTTAGCGATTAATAAAGTAGATAACCCAGAAATGCGTGATCAGATTTATGACTTTTACGCGCTTGGGTTTGGTGAGCCGTATCCAATTTCTGGTTCGCATGGTCTAGGGCTTGGCGACATGCTTGATGCTGTTCGTGCTCATTTTCCAAAAGAAGAAGAGGAAGAGTATCCAGATGATACAGTGAAATTCAGTTTGATTGGTCGACCAAATGTTGGGAAATCTTCCATTCTAAATGCACTGCTTGGGGAAGACCGTGTGATTGTTTCAGATATTGCTGGAACGACACGTGATGCCATTGATACAACTTACACATTCGACGGCCAAGATTATGTCATGATTGATACTGCCGGAATGAGAAAACGTGGGAAAGTGTATGAAAGTACAGAGAAATATAGTGTGCTTCGTGCAATGAGAGCCATTGAACGCTCTGACGTTGTTCTTGTGGTTATCAACGCAGAAGAAGGTATTCGTGAGCAAGATAAACGAATTGCTGGATATGCGCATGATGCCGGACGTGCGATTATTATCGTTGTAAACAAATGGGATGCAATTAATAAAGATGAAAAAACAATTAATGTATGGACAGAAGATATTCGGGAGCAATTCCAATTCTTGAGCTATGCACCAATTGTCTTTGTATCTGCTAAAACAAAACAACGCTTAAATAACTTATTCCCACTCATTAACCAAGTAAGCGATAACCATTCATTACGTGTACAATCAAGTATGCTAAATGATGTTATTAGTGATGCTGTTGCAATGAACCCATCACCAATGGACAAAGGTAAACGACTTAAAATCTTCTATACAACACAAGTGGCTGTTAAACCACCGACATTTGTTGTATTTGTTAATGATCCAGAACTAATGCATTTCTCTTATGAACGTTTCTTAGAAAACCGGATTAGAGAAGCATTTCCGTTTGAGGGTACGCCAATTCGAGTAATTGCTCGTAAGCGTAAGTAAAGTTTTCGGGAGGAAAAATATAATGACACAGAAAAAAGTAGCTATTCTTGGCGCTGGAAGTTGGGGAACAGGTCTTGCACTTGTCCTAGCCGATAATAATCATAAACCAGTTATTTGGGGAAACTTAGATAAAATTGTGAATGAAATTAACGAATCGCACACGAATAGTCACTATTTGCCAGATATTATTTTACCAACTGAGGTAAAAGCGACATTATCACTTGATGAAGCGATTGATGGTGCAGAAATTGTCGTGATTGCTATTCCAACAAATGCGATGCGTATCGTTTGTAAACAGCTAAACGAAGCGTTAAAAGAACCAACTATTTTAGTACATGTAAGTAAAGGTATTGAACCTGAAACAAATCTTAGAATGTCCGAAGTGATTGAAGAAGAAGTGGACGCAGCAAAACGCAAAGCACTTGTGGTTCTTTCTGGACCAAGTCATGCGGAAGAAGTTGCGCTTCGTCATCCAACTACACTTTGTGCGAGCTGTAAAGATTTAACCGCCGCAGAAATCGTTCAAGATCGTTTTATCAATAATAACTTACGCATTTATACGAATGATGATGTGATTGGCGCAGAAATTGGTGGCGCGCTGAAAAATATTATCGCACTAGGCGCAGGAATCTCTGACGGCCTTGGTTACGGCGATAATGCTAAAGCAGCACTAATGACTCGCGGAATGGCAGAAATCACTCGTCTCGGCGTTGCTGTGGGCTCTAACCCGCAAACCTTCTACGGGCTAACTGGTATTGGTGACTTAATCGTTACTTGTACAAGTGTGCATTCACGTAATTGGCGTGCAGGTAACATGCTTGGTAAAGGCGAGAATTTAGATGAAGTATTAGAAAAAATGGGCATGGTCGTGGAAGGTGTTCGAACAGCCAAAGCAGTACATGGTTGGGCGAAAAAACTAGATATTGATATGCCGATTACTGAATCGATTTACGCGATTTTATTTGAAAATAAAGATGCTCGTGAAGCAGTTGATTTATTAATGGGTCGTAAAAAGAAAATCGAAAAAGAATCATTTTAATAGATAGAGTCAAGATGAGCTACTCGCTTATTTTGGCTCTTTTTTTGTGAACTATGCTAAAATGAAGCAGAAGAGCAAATAATACAAAGTAGGTGGAAAATATGGAAGTTACTCGTACAGATAAAGCCGTAACATTAACGTGGAAAAAAGAAGAAGTCAGCGAAGGAACATTGGTTTTTGTAAGTAGTAGTCCTAGCCTAGATGCAAATAGTGAGCCTGTTTTCAAAGTGACTAGTGAGGTCAATCACTTTACTTATGAAACAAAGGATATCCCCGTGTATTTCTTTTTACAGGCGCCAAACGGAGACAAAACGGTTGTTTCAGAACGAGTTTTACCGCTCGAAAGTGTCTTTAATTTTCGCGATATGGGCGGTTACGAGTCCGAAAATGGTAAACATGTAAAATGGGGCAAGTTATACCGTTCTTCTAATTTAGTAAATATAAACGAGGCAGATGCTGCTTTACTTCAAAAATTACATATTAAATGGATTTGTGATTTGCGCAGTAGTTCGGAAGTAAAAGCACAGCCTACACCGGCAATTGAAGGGGTACTGAATAAGCATATTCCGATTGGTACAGCCAAAAATGAAGAAACAAAGCTGCCAGTAACAGATGACAAAACGATTTATGAGCCGCTCATGGGTGAAAGTTATCGTGTATTTGTTCAATCGGTTGAAGGTTTTAAAGAAATTTTTATGGAAGTTTTAGAAGATACAAAAGCGGGCCTTCCATTCGTATTTCACTGCACGGCAGGAAAAGACCGTACAGGTGTCTTAGGGGCATTATTGTTAACGTTGCTAGATGTGCCAGAAAAAACGATTTTCGACGATTATGCCATCACTAATCGCTATCAGGATGATATTTTAAAAGAAATGGGTGGAATTGTTGCACTCTTTGCGGGTGGAGCTGAAAAAATCGATTTAGAAACATTCCGTCCAATGGCAGAAGCACGTCCGGAATATTTGGAAATCGCTTTTGATGAAATGAAAAAACAATATGGTTCCGTAGCGGATTATTTGGAAAAAGGAATTGGAATTACAGCGTCAGAAAAAGCAGCTTTCCAGAAAGAAATGTTAGAATAAAACTAGGCTCAGAAACCTAGAGTTTTCAGGTAATAGACGCAAATTTAGTCGTATTTTTATGAAAAAAGAACTATTTTAGCCGATTGTGGTGGTATCGCTTGCTATTCTAAGGCTTCCAAGTTAGTATTATGGATAACAGGTTGATACTATCACGTTTTCAAGCCATTTGAGAGAAAAGTTTGTGATTGAAAATGTTAAGAAACGGTGTCAGTTTGGCATTATTCCTTGCAGTTGTAGGGATTATGTGATAATCTTTTATCAGAATTACTGTTAAGGCTTGTAGTTAAGCCATTTCAGTCATGATTCTCCTTAGATTTCCAAAATCAATTTTTGTTTTTGGAAAAAAAAGAGAAATACAGGTACCATCTAGTGCCTGCTTATTTTGTAGTATTCTGTGAAGGAGGTGAAAACACAATGGCAAATAAAACTGATTTAGTAAATAGCGTTGCTGAACTAGCTGATCTTTCTAAAAAAGACGCAGCGAAAGCAGTAGAAGCTGTATTCGAAACTATTCAAACTTCTTTATCTAAAGGTGAAAAAGTTCAATTAATCGGATTTGGTAACTTTGAAGTACGTGAACGTGCTGCCCGTAAAGGCCGTAACCCTCGTACTAAAGAAGAAATCGACATCCCTGCAAGTAAAGTACCAGCTTTCAAACCTGGTAAAGCGCTTAAAGAAGCTGTTAAATAAGCTACATAGACTTTTAAGCACTAACTCTAGTCTGGCCTTAATTTTATAATTAAGCTAGGCTAGTTTTTTTATGCCCATTTTTACTGGGTTTTCTGTTTTAGAAATAGGGAATATAATTACGAAAGCAAAAAAACCCTATTATTATCACTAATTCAAGCAAATTAAATTTACCTTGAAGTTCGGCTGTGTTAAGATATACAAGGTATATAATGCTAAAAAGATAGGGGAATTAAGGATGGAGCAAATAGACAAACAAAAGATTGCTGACGCGGTAAAAGTTATTTTAGAAGCAGTAGGAGAAAATCCAGAACGTGAAGGACTGATTGATACACCAATGCGAGTAGCTCGTATGTATGAGGAAGTATTTTCTGGACTTAAAAAAGACCCTTCTGTTCATTTCGATACTATTTTTGAAGAACAACATGAAGAATTAGTGCTTGTGAAAGACATTCGTTTTTCGTCTATGTGTGAACATCATCTTGTCCCTTTTTTCGGAGTAGCTCACGTTGCTTACTTGCCACAAAATGGAAGAGTTGCTGGACTTAGCAAACTTGCACGCGTGGTAGATGATGTGAGTCGCCGTCCTCAATTGCAAGAACGTATTACAACGAACGTTGCAGAAATTATGATGGACAAACTAAAACCACTTGGTGTGATGGTCATTATGGAAGCAGAGCATATGTGCATGACAATCCGCGGTGTCAATAAACCTGGAACAAAAACAATTACAAGTGCTGTTCGTGGTGCTTTTAAAAATGACGATAAGCTTAGAAGTGAAGTTTTGGCTTTAATTAAGCATAATTAAATATCCTTTATGGTATAATTTATTTTACGTAATAAGGAGATTCAAAGGGGATTGTTAAATGACTTATCAGGCAAGAGAGGCTGGGCTAAAGGAAGTGGAGCAGTTGGTACATGAGCAAGCAGTCTATCAGTATTTACAAGAGAATAATGAAGGCGGGCAAATGGACAAAGATCAAATGCTATTTCTTCATGAAGCGATTTCTGGCTCTGATTTGACTGATGCAGCAGCATATCGCGTCGTTAGTGCAACGCTGTACATGATTTTAGCGCATGATACACATGAAAAAATCGATGAGCCGGGTGATGTTGTAAAGCTCACTCGCAAAGAGCAAGAGCTGACGGTTCTAGCTGGAGATTTTTATAGTGCTCTCTATTACCGCACGCTTGCTGAATTAGAAATGATTCCACTACTGCGGGCTTTGCAAAGTGGTGTACAAGAAACAAATACAGCAAAAACCAATATTTACCAATTACATGTAGCGACAGATGAAGAATATCTATCTCAGCTTACTATGACGAATGCGGCGATTTTTGCCAAGTTTGCGAAGTACTTTATGAAAGATGAAACTTTTATCTCGCTTGGTTGCCAGTTCTTTTTACTTAAAAGACTTCAAATGGAACTTGCTACTTACAAGGAAATTGGTGCGTCTAGATTGAAGCGGGCGTTTGATCATGGTTATTTTGCGAAAGAAGCTGTAACTAATTTTGAAAGTTGGCTAGTAGCGATTATTCGTGATGTGAAAAGTGAAGTGGAACGACTAAAAGAGAAGTCCGAGCCGCTTTCTAATATACTGGAAAAAAGAATCATCGAAGTTCTTAACGACTGATAAATAGAAGGAGATTCGGGATATGACGGAAACTAAAGAAGAAAAAGTACATAAAGTATTTGAGAAAATTTCCCCCAGTTATGACCGAATGAATAGTGTAATTAGTTTTAAACTACATGTGAAATGGCGCAAAGAAACAATGAAGCTAATGCGTGTTCAAAAAGGGACGAATGTTCTTGATGTCTGCTGTGGAACGGCAGATTGGTCGATTATGATGGCGGAAGAAATTGGCCCAGAAGGTCATGTGACAGGGCTTGATTTTAGTGAAAATATGCTGAAAGTTGGTCGCGAGAAAGTGAAGGAGGCGGATTTGCATAATGTGGAACTTATTCACGGGAACGCAATGGAATTACCTTTTCCGGATAATAGTTTTGATTATGTGACGATTGGTTTTGGGCTTCGAAATGTACCGGATTATATGCAAGTGTTGCGTGAAATGTACCGTGTGTTAAAACCGGGTGGACAGCTTGCGTGTATCGATACGTCGCAACCAAATATTCCCGGATGGAAACAAGTGTTTAATGCGTATTTCCGTTACGTGATGCCTGTTTTCGGGAAGTTTTTTGCGAAAAGTTATAAAGAATATAGCTGGTTACAAGAATCAACGCGTGAGTTTCCAGGAATGGCACGACTTGCGGAAATGTTTCAAGAAGCCGGATTTTCATACGTAAGATATATTTCACACAGTGGCGGCGCAAGTGCAACCCACTTTGGATTTAAAAAGAAGGAACAATAAGGTGGCAAGCATGAAACTTAACTTTTTATATGCAAATATGCAAAAAGACATTGACTCAGTTGAAAAAGAACTTAAAAAAGCTCTTTCTGGCGCAGCTGCAGACACAACTTCGGATGCGGCACTCCATTTGTTAGAAGCAGGCGGGAAACGAATTAGACCGATGTTCGTTTGTTTATCTGCTAGACTTGCTGCGGAGGCCGATTTTGATGCAGTGAAAAACGCGAGTGTGGCAATTGAACTCATTCATATGGCATCGATTGTGCATGATGATGTGGTGGATGATGCTGATTTAAGACGTGGACGCGAGACAATTAAATCGAAGTGGGGCAACCATATTGCGATGTATACCGGCGACTTTTTGTTTGCCAAGTCACTTGAGTATATGACGGAAATTAAAGATGTTGCCGCGCATAAAATGTTATCGCATGTTACCGTAGAACTTTCTACTGGTGAAATCGAACAGTTAAAAGATAAATACAATTTTGATCAAAGTGTGCGTAATTATTTGCGACGCATTAAACGGAAAACAGCCTTACTCATCGCAGCTAGTTGCGGACTTGGTGGCGTTGTCTCTGGTCAAAGTGAAGCAGATTATCAGAAGTTATATCGTTTTGGTTATTATGTTGGCATGGCGTTTCAAATTACGGATGATGTACTTGATTTTGTTGGAACAGAAAAAGAACTCGGTAAACCAGCTGGGGAAGACTTGAGACAAGGAAATGTAACGTTGCCCGTATTTTTCGCAATGGAAGATCCTTTTCTTAAAAAACGCATCAGCCAAATAACTGAGGAAACTCCAGCAGAAGAAATTGTGGTTTTAGTGGAAGAAGTAAAGAAAGCGGGCGCCCAAAAGGCCGAAGATATCGCAACAGCTTACTTAAAAAAAGCTGTAGCAATACTCGATTCGTTGCCGCAAGTGCCTGAATTAAAACCACTGAAGCAAATCGTTCGTGTTTTAGATAAAAGAAATTATTAACGTGAGGGAGGATTCTATATGGAACAAACTTATGTAATGGTTAAGCCGGATGGTGTGGAACGAGGACTTATTGGTGAAATTGTAACAAGAATTGAGCAAAAAGGCTTGAAGCTTGTTGCTGGAAAATTAATGCAAATTGACCGCGAACTAGCAGAGAAACATTATGCGGAACATATTGGAAAACCTTTTTTCGAGGATTTAATTGGCTTTATCACTTCTGGACCTGTATTTGCGATGGTGTTAGAAGGCGACGGGGCGATTACGACTGCGCGCCGAATGATGGGGAAAACGAATCCATTAGAAGCGGATCCCGGAACTATTCGCGCGGATTATGCGATACATACTAATCGAAATGTGATTCATGGTTCGGATAGCCCAGAAAGTGCGAAACGGGAAATTCAACTATTTTTTGAACCGCATGAAATTTTAAGTTATCAAAAAGCAATCGACACTTGGATTTAACATAGCTCAGAGTTTAGGGAAACCTAGGCTCTTTTTTCATAGAGAAATTACCATTTAATGCGGTTTTTTGGTAAGATGAAAGAATGAAACTAAAGTATTGTGTTCTCGCTTGGCATATGTTAAGATATTACACATATACTTTAAAGCGCTAAAATATAAACGCTAGAAATACCTAGCTGAAATAGAAAAAGGAGAGATGAGCAGATGAGATACTTAACGGCAGGAGAATCACACGGACCGGGGCTTACAACAATTATTGAAGGGTTACCAGCAGGAATGCCTCTACTTGCAGAAGACGTAAATAAAGAACTAAAAAGAAGACAAGGTGGACATGGTCGAGGAGCGCGGATGCGTATTGAAAAAGACCAAGTACAAATCACGGCTGGAATTCGTCATGGTAAAACATTAGGCGCACCGGTTGCGATGTTTGTTGAAAATAAAGATTGGAAACATTGGGAAACGGTTATGAGTATTGAACCAGTCCCAGAAAAAAATGAAAAATCTCGTCGCGTATCCCGTCCACGTCCTGGACATGCGGATTTAGTTGGCGGCATGAAATATGGTCATAACGATATGCGTAACGTACTAGAACGTTCTAGCGCGCGTGAAACGACTGTCCGCGTGGCAGCAGGAGCAGTAGCGAAAAAACTATTACATGAACTAGGTATTGAAGTTGCCGGCCATGTACTTGAAATTGGCGGGACTCGTGTGAATTTAACACGTGATTACGCGGTTGCAGAAATCCAAGAAACATCCGAAGCTTCCCCAGTTCGTTGTTTAGATGGCGTGGCTGCAGAAGAAATGATGCAAAAGATTGATGACGCGAAGAAAAATGGCGACACAATTGGCGGAATTGTCGAAGTTGTTGTTGGCGGCGTGCCAGCTGGACTTGGTAGTTACGTGCAATGGGACAAAAAATTAGATGCGAAAATTGCTCGAGCGATTGTAAGTATTAATGCATTTAAAGGTGCTGAATTCGGTGTCGGTTTTGAGGCAGCTAGAAAACCTGGTAGCGAAGTGATGGATGAAATTTTATGGAGTAAAGAAGATGGCTACACTAGACGTACAAACAATCTTGGTGGTTTCGAAGGCGGAATGACAAATGGTATGCCAATCGTTGTTCGCGGCGTAATGAAGCCAATCCCAACTTTATACAAACCACTGCAAAGTGTTGATATTGATTCTAAAGAAACATTTAATGCCAGTGTAGAACGTTCGGATAGTTGTGCAGTACCTGCTGCAAGCGTGGTAGCTGAAGCTGTTGTCGCTTGGGAAGTTGCTGTCGCTGTTTTAGAAAAATTTGATGGTGATCGTTTTGATACGCTTAAAAAACATGTGGAGGAACACCGAAACTTAACGAAGGAGTTTTAAACATGCCAGAAATTACAGTCCGTGCTAAAAGTAAAACATATCCAGTATATATTAATGAATTTGCACTTGAAGACGTCCGGGAAAAATGGACAGAGAGCCTAGCTAAGTTTTCTCACGTGTTTGTCTTAACGGATGGACACGTGGCGGAACTTCATAAAGCGAAACTTGATGCGGTTCTCGCTGATTTACCTGTAGTCACTTATTATGTGGCACCAAACGGTGAAGAAGCGAAAACGTTCCGTGTGTATGAAGACGTGATGACAAAAATGATTGAAACAGGGCTAGATCGTAAAGCTGTTTTAATTGCCTTTGGTGGAGGCGTTATTGGTGATTTAGGTGGTTTTGTCGCTGCTACTTATATGAGAGGGATTCCGTTTTATCAAGTTCCTACGACGGTTCTCGCGCATGATAGTGCGGTTGGTGGCAAGGTCGCAATTAATCATCCACTTGGCAAAAACATGATTGGTAACTTTTATCAGCCAGAAGCGGTCATTTACGATACGCAGTTTTTTGCTACTTTACCAGAACGGGAAATGCGCTCTGGTTTTGCGGAAATGATTAAACATGCACTCATTAGTGACCAGACGTTGTTACGTGCTTTAATGGATACCTTTACGGAGCCGAAAGACTTTTATACGAAGGATTTGACGCCATTTTTACAGCGCGGTATTGAAATTAAAGCGAATATTGTTGCGCAGGATGAAACTGAGCAAGGGGTGCGCGCATTTTTGAATTTTGGTCATACATTTGGCCACGCCTTAGAAGCTTATGGAAACTTTGGCAAATGGCTGCACGGCGAGGCGATTACTTACGGGATGATTTATGCGCTCGCGATGAGTGAGACGGTTTACGGACTGGATTTTGATTTAGCAGAGTTTAAAACGTGGTTAGGCCAGTTAGGTTATGATACGACTTTTGACGCGACCGTTCCTTTTAGCAAGATACTGGAAAATATGCGCCATGATAAAAAAACAACTTTTAATGAAATAAGCATGGTTTTACTGGAAGAAATTGGTAAACCGGTGATTTTTAAAGCAGAAGAGGAATTGATTTTTGAAACATATAAACGTGTGATGCGAAATGGAGGGGATATATTTTGAGAGCGATTCGTGGGGCAACAACAATAGAACATAATACAGCAGAAGAAATTTATGCAGCAACGAAAGAATTATTTGAGGAAATTTTAACTCAAAATGAGATAACGGATAGTGAGCAACTGACGTCGGTTATTATTACGGTGACAGAAGATATTTTTGCTGCTTTTCCAGCGAAGGCTGTGCGTGAAACGGCTGGCTTTGAACTTGTTCCTGTGATGGGAATGCAGGAAATTCCAGTGCCAAATTCGCTTTCAATGTGTATTCGTTTCATGGTATTCACAGATTTACATAAGCCACTCGCAGCCATTAACCATGTCTACTTAAGAGGAGCAAAAGTGCTACGCCCAGATTTAGTAAAAGAGGAGGATGCGTAATGAAATGGAAAAAATCTCTTGCAGGTCTATCTTCTTATAAACCTGGGAAACGCGAAGAAGAAGTGATGGCAGAACTTGGTTTAACGAAAATTACCAAACTATCATCCAACGAAAACCCGCTAGGAACTTCTCCAAAAGTGGCGGCGCTTCAAGCTAATTCTAGCGTGGAGACAGAAATTTATCCTGATGGCTGGGCTTCTAGCTTACGTAAAGAAGTGGCTGATTTTTATCAATTGGAAGAAGAAGAATTGATTTTTACAGCTGGTGTGGATGAATTGATTGAGCTGTTGACGCGGGTTTTACTTGATACGACGAAAAATACGGTTATGGCGACACCGACATTTGTGCAGTATCGTCAAAATGCGTTAATTGAAGGCGCGGAAGTAAGAGAAATTCCACTTCTTGAGGACGGTGCGCATGATTTAGATGGTATGTTGAACGCGATTGATGAAAACACGACGATTGTTTGGATTTGTAATCCGAATAACCCGACTGGGAATTATATTGAGCTAGCGGATATTGAAGCATTTTTAGCTAAAGTACCGAGCGATGTACTGGTTGTTTTAGATGAAGCGTATATTGAATATGTGACACCACAGCCTGAGAAACACGAAAAACTAATTCGCACTTATAAAAATTTAATTATTACCCGGACTTTTAGTAAAATTTATGGTTTGGCAAGTGCGCGTGTTGGTTATGGTATTGCGGATAAAGAAATTATCAACCAACTGAATATTGTTCGTCCGCCATTTAATACAACGAGTATTGGTCAAAAATTAGCGATTGAAGCAATTAAGGATCAAGCTTTTATTGACGCATGCAGAACTTCTAATGCCAATGGAATTAAACAATACGAAGCGTTCGCGAAACGTTTTGAGCAAGTGAAACTATATCCGGCGAACGGTAACTTTGTTTTAATAGATTTAGGAATCGAAGCGGGAACTATTTTTAGCTACTTGGAAAAAAATGGCTATATAACTCGTTCTGGGGCAGCACTTGGTTTTCCAACAGCTGTTCGAATTACAATCGGAAAAGAAGCAGAAAATAGTGCGGTAATTGCACTTTTAGAAAAATTATTGTAAGTGTTTGGAGGCGTTTTTGAATGAAAGGGACGGTAGTTATTGTTGGGCTGGGGTTGATTGGTGGTTCTATTGCCCTTGCAATTAAAGCCAAACATCCAGAAGCGCATATCATCGGAATTGACGTTTCCTATCATTCGTTAGAAGTTGGGAAGTCTCTAGGTGTCATTGATGAAATTGGCGAAAGTATTTTAATAGATGGACCAAAAGCAGATTTACTTATTTTCTGTTGTCCTGTAAAAGAAACAGAACAATTACTCACACGCTTACCGGGACTTACTTTAAAGAAAAATGTGATTGTCACTGATACAGGCAGTACAAAAGGAACAATTATGGAAGCATCCACGGCGCTTCGGGAAAGTGGTATTACATTTATCGGCGGTCATCCAATGGCAGGCTCGCATAAAAGTGGTGTCCGCGCTGCTAAAGAATTGCTGTTTGAAAATGCCTATTACTTGTTAACACCAACGAAAGATGTCGCAGAAGACAAAGTCGCGGAGCTTAGAACGTGGCTGTCTGGAACAAATGCTAAATTTTTAGTGTTATCACCGAATGAGCATGATGAAATTACAGGGATGCTAAGCCATTTACCGCATATTGTGGCGGCGGCTTTAGTTAATCAGACGCAAAGTTTTACAGAAGAACATCCAGCTGCATTTCGACTGGCGGCAGGAGGCTTTCGTGATATCACGCGAGTTGCTTCTTCTGATCCGAGAATGTGGACGGACATTTCTATCAGCAACCAAAAAACGTTAACGAAACAGCTGACAATTTGGCGAGATAGTATGAACCAAGCGCTTGAAATGCTCGAAAGTGAAGATGCTACTTCGATTTATGCCTTTTTTGATGGCGCAAAAGAATTTCGCGATTCCTTGCCCGTTCATCAAGGTGGAGCAATTCCAGCGTTTTACGATTTATTTGTCGATGTACCAGATTATCCAGGTGTCATTTCGGAAGTGACGCGATATTTGGGTGAGGAAGAAATTAGTTTAACGAACATCAAGATTTTGGAAACACGCGAAGATATTTTCGGTGTGTTACAAATTACTTTCCAATCAGATGAAGACAGGGACCGGGCAAAACGTTGCATTGAAACGAGAAGTAACTATACATGCCATTACGAATAGGAGCGAAATGACGATGAAATTAATTACAAATAAACAAGGGCTGGTTGGTGCAATCACAGTCCCTGGAGATAAATCGATGTCCCACCGCAGCATTATGTTTGGGGCAATTGCAGAAGGAAAAACGGTCATTCGTCATTTCTTACGTGCAGATGATTGCCTTGGAACTATTAAAGCTTTTAAAGCCTTAGGTGTGAAAATTGAGGAAACCGATGAAAAAATTATTGTTCATGGTACTGGCTTTGATGGCTTAAAACAAGCGGATGGTCCTCTTGATATTGGTAACTCGGGCACAACAATTCGCTTAATGATGGGGATTTTAGCAGGACAAGACTTTGATACTGTCATTTTAGGCGATGAATCAATTGCAAAACGACCAATGAACCGCGTGATGCTTCCACTACAACAAATGGGTGCCAAAATGCACGGTAAAGATGGTTCTGAATT
Organism: Listeria marthii; assembly: GCF_014227425.1. Taxonomy (NCBI): domain Bacteria; kingdom Bacillati; phylum Bacillota; class Bacilli; order Caryophanales; family Listeriaceae; genus Listeria; species Listeria marthii. Next base: position 144,419 of record NZ_JAASWB010000001.1, on the reverse strand, counting down.
TGCGCCAATTACAATCGTTGGCAAGCAAACGCTAAAACGAATGGAATATCATATGCCAGTTGCTAGTGCACAGGTGAAAAGTGCGATTATTTTCGCAGCATTGCAAGCAGAAGGTGAAACGATTATTCATGAAAAAGAAAAAACGCGTGACCATACCGAGCACATGATTCGCCAATTTGGCGGTGAAATTGAAATGGATGGTTTAACAATTCGCGTCAAAGGCGGCCAAAAATTCACTGGACAAGAAATGACCGTGCCAGGTGATGTTTCTTCCGCGGCATTCTTTATCGTGGCTGGTTTAATCACGCCAGGCAGCGAAATTGAACTAACGCATGTTGGCTTAAATCCTACTAGAACAGGGATTTTCGATGTCGTAGAACAAATGGGTGGCAGTTTAGAAGTAAAAGATTCCAGCAGAAGTACCGGGAAATTAGCAGGTACGGTTGTGGTTAAAACGAGCGAGTTAAAAGGAACAGAAATCGGTGGCGATATTATCCCTCGTTTAATCGATGAAATTCCGGTTATCGCACTTTTAGCAACGCAAGCAGAAGGAACGACAATCATTAAAGATGCGGCTGAATTAAAAGTCAAAGAAACGAACCGTATTGATGCTGTTGCTACGGAACTAAACAAAATGGGTGCCGATATTACGCCAACCGAAGACGGCTTAATTATCCGCGGGAAAACACCACTTCATGCGGCCAATGTAACAAGTTACGGCGATCACCGCATTGGGATGATGCTACAAATTGCTGCACTTCTTGTGGAGGACGGCGACGTGGAGCTAGAACGCCCAGAAGCAGTTTCTGTTTCCTACCCGACTTTCTTTGAAGATATTAACTCCCTTTTAAAATAATAATGACTACCAGTGCTGAGTGCGAAAACATCGGCGCTGGTATTTTATTTCAGAGAGGCAATCACTTTTTCTTATGAGCAAAGTAATGGTATAATAGAAAAACGACTTATTATTAAAGAAGGTGCCGAAATGGAATTAGCTAATAAAATGTTACATGCGTTAGAGCATGAAGATATGGTGCTTGCGAAAAAGTATTTTGATGAAGTAGTGCAAGCGGGAACAGATGAGGAACAATACTATTTAGCAGAAGAATTATTTGCACTAGGATTTTTAGATGAAACAGAAGATTTATATGAACTTCTGTTAGCTAAATACAAGGATGAAGGCGAATTGCTTGTCCGAGCAGCCGAGGTCGCACTTGAAAAAGACGATATCGACTCTGCGCAAGATTATTTAGAAAAAGTGAACAAAGAAGATGAAGCATATATTGAAAGTTTGCTCGTGTTAGCTGATTTGTATCAGATGCAAGGTTTGTTTGAAGTAAGTGAGCAGAAATTACTCGAAGCCAAACAAATCGCGCCAAATGAGCCGATTATTGATTTTGCACTAGGGGAATATTATTTATCGCAAGCGAGATTTGCGTCGGCGGTACAGTCTTATCAAACGGCTGTCGAAGCTGGGTTAACGATTATTTCGAACGGTGCTGTGTCCGTCTATGAACGGATTGCCGAAGCGTTTGCAGCTAGTGGGGCGTTTGAAGAAGCGTTATCTTACTATGAGCGCGCACTCGAAGACAAAGAGTCGGTCGATACACTTTTCGGGATGGGTTTAACGGCTTATCAGGCCAAAGATTACACGAAAGCGATTCACGCGCTGGAACATTTGCGCGAACACGATCCATCGTACACAACGCTCTATTCTTATTTAGCGAAAAGTTATGAAGAAAATGGCGAACCGGAAAAAGCGATTGCGGTACTCAAAGATGGTTTAACGCAAGATGAATTTAATAAAGAAATGTTCCTAGAAGCTGGGAAACTGGCTGTTACACTGCGTTTACCAGAAGAAGCAGAAGAATTTTATCGTCAGGCGATCGTGCTGGATGAGGAATATTCGGAAGCGATTATGCAACTGAACAAATTATTACTTGCGAAGGAAAACTATGAAGGGGTCATCGAATTAGTAGAAGGCCTTGGGGAAGAAGTTGTTTCCGAACCACAAATTTTCTGGGACGTAAGTGTTGCATATCAGGAAACAGAACAATATAATAAAGCAAAAGCAAATTATGAACTGGCTTATCCACATTTTACAAATAATCCTACGTTCTTAAAGGAATACGGTTTATTTTTAAGAGAAGAAGGCGAACACGCGAAATCACAAGAAATTTTGCGTAGCTATTTGGAACTTGAGCCAGAAGACACAGAGATTTTATCTTTAGTTGATTAAAGGCTAAAAAGAATACAGGAAGGGACTGAGGAAAGATGAAGGCATCCATTTCAATAGACGAGAAGAAAGATTTTATTCGCTGGTTTTTAAATAAACACCAGATGAAGACTAGAGAAGCAATGTGGGTTTTAAATTATATTGCTGGCCATGATCAAATTGTAAAATATGTTCATTTTGTTGATAATTTGGAAGGGTGTGCGCGTGGGCTTTCACTTAGTGCTCACGGCGTTGAATCCGAGCCGTTCCTATTTTTTAAAGGTAACATTATGACGACTGATCCAGAGAAAGCATTTCACGATATTCGTTTGAATTGGGACGAAGAGTTATATGTCGAACTTCATTTTGAAGAGGCAATGAGCTCTCCCGAATACGCACTTGTTCGTGAAGACAATCCTTTTACAGCGCTGAAACTTGCTGATGAGGAGAAGGAAATGGCGGACGCACTTATTTATCAATCGGTGCACCAATTTTCAAGAGAGAAATTATTGCAACAAATTGATGAGGCGCTTGATACACGTGATGAAGCAACTTTTCATAAGTTAGTTCGAATTTTACAGCAAATGGATACGGAAAAAGAATAAGGGATAAATCCTAGTGAGTAGGGAAATGGTGTGAAAGTCGCGTTGTTTCCTTGCTTTGCTAGGATTTTTTTAAGGAGCTGGGATACATTGTTATATAGTTTGCTCGCAAATCGGGCCTTTTTACGAGTACTTTTTTTCGGGAATTTACTTGGAGCGATTTATGGATACATATGGTATTTACCGCAATTACAAATAACAGAGCCGCGTTTTTGGCTGTTTGTGCCAGATAGTCCAACGGCAATTCTGTTCTTTACTTTGGCGCTAGTTGCTTTTATTGGGAAAAAGCACTGGCCTTTGATGGAGGCGCTAGGATTTGTTTGTTTAGTGAAGTATGGTTTGTGGGCAGTTGGGATGAATATTTTTTATATGGTTGATCAAGGGATGCTAGTTTGGGGCTCTGTGGTGTTAATTTTGACGCATGGTTTTATGGCAGTGGAAGGTATTCTTTATGCACCGTTTTATCGTTTTCGGATTGGTCATTTTATGATTGCAGCTGTTTGGGTATTTCATAATGATGTCATTGATTATTTATTTGGGCAAATGCCGATTTATATGGGACTTGAAAAATTCTTGCCGGAAATTGGCTACGCGACTTTTTGGTTAACGGTTGCGGTTTTGTGGTTTGTATATGAAAAAACCATAAAAAAAGGTCACCTTACATTAGAATTTCCTCATGATGAGTGAAAGAGGTTGAGTCTTAGTGGTAGTTAATTTATACTAAGAGATAAGGATATTCACTGAAAAAAAGTAGTAGGAGGAAGATGATTAGATGTCGTTTAGTCAGTATATTATTTATTTTATTATCGTCGCGGCAATCCCACTTTGGGCACAATATCGGGTAAAAACTACCTATGCACATTATTCCAAAGTTGGTGTAGCAAACGGTTTAACTGGTGCCGAGGTTGCACGTCGTATTTTGGATACAAATGGATTAACGAATGTTCCTGTTCATGAAACAAAAGGAATGTTAAGTGACCATTATGATCCTCGAAAAAAAGCGGTTTTTCTTTCTGAAGCTAACTTCCGCGGGCGTTCTATCGCCGGGGCAGCAGTCGCAGCCCATGAAGTAGGACACGCGATACAAGATCAACAAGATTATGCGTTTATGCGTTTTCGTTCGGCGCTTGTTCCGATAACGATGTTTAGCTCCAATATTTCATGGGTGTTCTTGATTATCGGAATGCTCGCAAACTTTGCTAGTTTCATGTTACTAGGGATTATTTTGATGGCAGTGGGCGTACTATTCCAATTAATTACATTGCCAGTTGAATTTGACGCTAGTAAACGAGCACTCGCTCAATTAGAGAGCGGCGGACTGGTTGCATCATCAGAACTTCCACAAGCGAAAAAAGTACTAAGTGCCGCTGCAATGACGTATGTTGCTGCGATGGCTGTAGCTGTACTGGAACTTCTAAGATTACTACTTATTTTTACGAATATGAATCGAAATTAGATTTTAAAAAACAGACCTGAGAGCTTTCTCGGGTTTTTGTTTGGTGAAAAAGGCTTGGCAGTGAACGCAATGCTTGCTATACTTATACTCGGATAAAAACAAAGGAGCGGGACAATGGATTATGATGTAATTGTCATTGGTGGCGGACCATCAGGACTTATGGCGGCTATCAGTGCAGCCGAGAAAAATAAACGAGTACTATTAATTGAAAAAGGGCCGAAACTGGGACGTAAATTAATTATGTCAGGTGGCGGACGTTGTAATGTAACGAACAGACGACCAGCAGAAGAAATTATAAAGCATATTCCAGGCAATGGTCGCTTTTTATATAGTGCGTTTCATGCGTTTGATAATGAAGATATTATTCGCTTTTTTGAGAAACTAGGTGTGGCTCTAAAAGAGGAAGACCACGGCAGAATGTTCCCTGTATCGAATAGCGCACGTTCTGTTGCCGAGGCGATGATTCAGCGGATGGAAAAGCTTGGCGTAAAAATCTACATGCAAACAGCTGTAAAACAAGTTGATTACGAGGATGGACATGTTAAAGGTGTGACGCTCAAAGACGGCCAAGAGATTTCAGCTAGCGCGGTAATTGTCGCAGTTGGCGGTAAATCTGTTCCTCGGACAGGCTCGACTGGTGACGGATACGCTTGGGCGAAAAAAGCGGGACATACTATCACAGAGCTATATCCGACAGAAGTGCCGATTACATCCAGCGAACCTTTTATTAAGCAAAAAGTGTTACAAGGGACGTCGCTTCGAGATATTTCACTATCGGTTTTAAATGCAAAAGGCAAGCCGATTATTACCCATCAAATGGATATGATTTTCACGCACTTTGGTGTATCAGGACCAGCAGCGCTTCGTTGTAGCATGTTTGTGCTTCGCGAATTAAAGAAAACGGGCGCGGGTACGGTGAAGATGCGTCTTGATTTATTCCCGAATGTGTCAGCTGGGGAACTTGCAAAAGATGTGTATAAATTATTAGAGGAAAATCCGAAGAAAGCATTGAAAAATTCTTTAAGTTCGCTTTTACAAGAGAAAATGTTGTTGTTTTTACTTGAAAAAGCAGAACTAGATGAAACGGCTGAATATAAACAAGTGAGTCCGAAAAAAATCGAGCAGTTTATTCAGTTATTAAAAGATTTCACTTTTGAGGTGAATGGTACGCTTGATTTTGAAAAGGCATTTGTAACTGGTGGTGGGGTTTCTGTGAAGGAAATCAAGCCGAAAGAGATGCAGTCGAAGTTGATGGAAGGACTATTTTTCTGTGGGGAAATACTTGATATCAATGGTTATACAGGCGGATATAATATTACTTGCGCGCTAGTGACTGGACATACGGCAGGAGCTTACGCAGCGGAAGTTTCGAACGCATAAAAAAAGTACCAAATCTGTTTTTCGCAGATTTGGTACTTTTTTATTTTAACCGATTAATTTTTCGTGGAACATTCTTTGGCAAAGTTCCATTTTTTGTTCTTCGTTTAGATCTTTGGTGTTTAAGCAGTAGCCGCTGATACGTAAGATTACTGGGATGCCGGCTTTGATTTTTTCGATTACTTCTTCGTGGTTAAGAACGTTCAAGTTGATATGTTGTCCGCCTTTTGTAAAGTAACCGTCAAGAATACCAACTAGGTTATGATGTTGTTCTTCGGTTGTTTTACCGAACATTTTTGGAGCTCCTTGGATAGTTAAGGAAATTCCGTCATTAGCATAGTGGAATGGTAATTTAGAAAGACTTGCAAGGTTATCTAAGAAACCACCTTTTGCTTTGTTTGAAGGGTTTGCTCCTGGGCTGAAGAATTCTGGTTCTTTGATGATTTTACCATTTTCATCGAATACAGGTCCTTTATGCACTGGGGAGTTACCACATTGTTTAGAGTAAGCAACGTTAGAAGTGATTGTTAGAACAGAAACGGTTGCTTCGCTATCTTTGTAAAGTTTATGGGAGTCTAGTTTGTCTTTGAACATTTTAAGGACCATTACAGCGATGTCATCGGCACGGTCGTCATTTTCACCGTAACGAGGGAAGTCGCCTTCTACTTCATAGTCATATACAAAGCCATCTTCGTCGCGGATAGTTTTTACTTTGGCGTGTTTAATCGCACTTAGGCTATCTACAACGTTAGCGAATCCACAAATACCGAAGCCCATGTTGGCTGTTACTTTGGATGGTAAGAAGGCCATTTGCATACTTTCGTAGTTGTATTTGTCTGTCATAAAGTGAATGATGTTCATTGCATCAACGTATGTGTCTGTTAACCAGTCCATTGATTTATCGAATTTTTCTAGTACTTCTTCGTATCCAAGGTATTCGGTTGTAATTGGTTCTACAACGTTGAATACTTGGTTTTTGTGAAGGTCATCTTTACCACCATTGATTGCGCCAAGAAGACATTTAAGGACGTTAACACGAGCACCGAAATATTGTAGGTTATGTGTTTCGCCTTTGTCTTTGTCTGCTTCTGGGTTCAGTGGGCTAACACAACAGCTGATACATTGCATATCGCCGTAGCCTTCTTCTTGCATTAATTTATCATTTTCGTATTGAATGGAGGAATGTTTCACGCTCATTTTCATACAATATTCTTTAAAGCTTTCAGGTAAACGAGCATCCCAAAGGACAGTTAAGTTAGGTTCTGCGGAGTTTCCTAAGTTATCTAGGCAGTGTAAGAAACGATAATCTGTTTTTGTCACACGATGACGACCGTCTGCGCCCATACCAGCCATAGAAGTTGTAACGAAAGTAGGGTTGGAAGCGTAAAGTTCGTTATAACCATCTGTTCTTGCAAAACGGACCATTCGTAATTTAAGCGTTAATTGTTCGATTAATTCTTGTGCATCGAATTCGGTGATAATGCCTTTTTCTAAATCGCGTTGGATGTAGATATCAAGGAAAATCGGAATACGACCGAATGAGCTTGCAGCACCGTTTGCTTGTTTGATAGAAGCAAGGTAGCCCATGTAAGTCCATTGTACAGCTTCGGTTGCATTTTCAGCTGGACGACCAAGTTCTAGACCGTATTCATTACCTAAAACGATTAAGTCTTTAAGTGCTTTGATTTGTAACCAAATTTCTTCACGTAGACGAATATTTTCATCAGAAGAAATGGCAATTTTTTTCAAGTCTTGTTGTTTTTCAGCGATTAAACGATCTACGCCGTATAGAGCTGGTTTTTGGTATAAGCCGATGATTCTTCCGCGTGAGTATGCATCTGGAAGGCCACTAACGATATGGGAGTGACGCGCACGTTTGATATCGTCTGTATATGCTCTAAAAATACCATCATTTGCAGTCGAGCGATTTTTTACGTAAAAGTCGTGTAATTCTTGGTCGATGGAATAGCCGTTGTCAGTTAAACATTGTTCCGCAGTTCTAAGACCGCCGTTTGGCATAAATGCTAATTTGAATGGTTTATCTGTTTGTAAACCAACGATGACTTCATTTTCTTGGTCAACATAGCCTGCTTTGTGCGATGCAACGTTTGATACGATAGCGTTATCCATATCGAGCACGCCACCTTTTGCATCCATTTCTTCTACTAGTTTATTTATTTTTTCATTTAGTTTAGTTGTTCTTGGTGTACTTTTTTCTAAGAAGCTTTCGTCGCCATCGTAAGGAGTGTAGTTATCTTGGACGAATTGTCCTACACTAATGCTTTCTTGCCATGCGGTTCCTTTAAAACCATCCCATGCTTTTGTCATTATAATTTCCTCCTTCAATTGTGTTCCTTTTCACTTAAAGCCAGAAACTAGTCTTTAGAATCTTTCTTCATTGAACAGCATACTCCTTTGTGAAAATGAAAACAATATAAAACGAGAAAGAAAATAAATTTCTTTTATATAACTAGAAAAGGCTTTCAAAGGCTGTGTTAATACAGTTTTTTTGTCGAAAATATGGCGGGAGGCGAACGGCAGAAAAAGAAGCCTAGCTAATATGCTAGACTTCCTTTGTGTTTGAAACTTCTTCTAAAAAAGTGTCGACAATGCTGTCACGCTTATCAACGAAATTTGGGTTGGCGCGGCTTGGGTGGACACGGTTAGAAAGAACGATTAAGCTGGCATGGTGTTTTAAATCGAGTACCATGAAAGTTCCAGTGAAGCCGGTGTGATATAAAACAGAATCATCGCGCAGATCCCAGCCTAGCCCGCGACTTCGGTTGAGGCCAGGAGTATGATTGGTTTGCATGAGCTGTAACATTTGTTCGGATAAGATTGGCGACCCGTGCTGCAAAATAAGCGCATCGCGGAACTTGGAAAGATCAGCTAGCGTACTAAAAAGGCCTGCGTGACCGGTGCCTGATTTGGCTGTCCAAGCTTTGAAATCATGGACATCACCTTGGATTAAGCCGCGTGTTTGATCAAGTTCAGTTGGGATGACTTGTTTTTTATTTGTTGGATGAAACCCTGATTGAGTCATTTTTAAGGGTTCTAGAATATGTTTTTGAATGGTTTGTTCATAATTGCCGTCGATTTTGCTAATTAAATAACCTAGTAGTAAGAAGTTAGCATCAGCATAAGTGACTTCCGTTCCGGGTGGATTAACTTGTTTAGTCGCGTACACATAACGCATTACATCTTCGGGTGCATTCATTTGGAAGTTAGGGATATTTTGTGCGAGCCCAGAGCTATGTGTGAGTAAATGCATAATCGTAACATTATTGTACCGGAAATCTGGCAAATACATTTGAATAGGGTCGTTTAATTGGAATCTTTGTTGTTCGATAAGTTGTAAAATACGAGTAGTCGTAGCAATTACTTTGGTCAAAGAAGCGATATCATAAATGTTTTCTGTTGTTCGTGGTAAGATTTCTGCTTCTGGAAAAACAGCTTTTAACCCCATGATGTTATTTTCTTCCAGATGATTAGTTTTAATTTGATAACTAATTCCGGGAGTGGAGCCGTTTTGGACGAGTTGATCTAGTGATTGCTTCGTTTTATAGAACATAACTAAACTCCTTTATAAGTAGGTTGCCACATTTCAAGCTCTACGGCTTCGGTGACGTTGGTTAATTTCGTTTGCTGGATGTTTTCTTTTATTGCTTGATTGGCGACAGCAATTGCTACTGCGCGGGACGTTTCGCGAAGGGTGCGGACATGTGGTAAAAGGGCAGCACCGGGTTCGTTTGGCGAAATTTGCTTAGCGACAGCCATTGATGCGGCAGCGAGCATGCCGTCGGTAATATATTTGGCGCGGGTAACAAGGGCACCAAGTCCAAGTCCTGGATAAAGTAGGGCGTTGTTTGCTTGGCCAATTTCATAGGTAGTATGTTGGTATTCTACTGGTTTAGACGGGCTTCCTGTGACGATAAGTGCTTTTCCATCGGTCCACTTAATCAAATCTGCGGCAGTTGCTTCGGCTAATTTGGTTGGATTAGAAAGTGGTAAAATTGCTGGTCGTTCGGTATGCTCCGCCATTTTTTTGACGATGCTCTCTTTGAACGCGCCAGTAACGCCAGAACAGCCGATTAGCATGGTTGGATGAACAGCTTCAACTAAATGTTCTAGTGTATCTACCGGCGTATTTTCCCAGTCAGAAGCGGGATGCGTATATTTCTTTTGGCCAGCAGTTAAATCAGTCATGTGATCAAGGACTAAACCATTTCGGTCAACTAAGTAAAAATGTTTTCTTGCAGCGTCAAAAGAGAGGCCAGTTTCGCGCATTAATTGTCCGCTAAGTTGGTCAGCGATACCAATACCAGCAGTTCCGGCACCAAAAATAATAATCTTTTGTTCGCTTAAGGGGATGCGAGAAACTTGAATAGTGGCAAGGACTGCGGCAACGACCATCGCACCGGTTCCTTGAATATCATCATTAAAAGTACAAATTTCCTCGCGATAATTATGCAAAATACGACTTGCATTTGCGCGCCCAAAGTCTTCCCAGTGAAGGATGGCTTTTGGGAAAACGCTTGTCATTGCATCGACCAATTGAGCGATAAATGTATCGTATTCATTTTCTGAAAGTCGGGGACGTTTATTGCCTAAATAGCGTGGATCCTCAAGGAGTGTTTCGTTGTTTGTACCAGCGTCAATCACAACAGGGAGCACGCGGTCTGGTGCAAGTCCAGCGGCAACCGTATAAACAGCTAATTTGCCTACAGCGATTTTGACACCATTCACGCCCCAATCTCCAATCCCTAGCACACCTTCACCATCTGTAATTACAATCATATCGATATTCGGATTGTTTTTAGCATAGTTTTCAATCGATGCACGTAGTTTTTCTGGAGCAAAAGCATCGATAAATAAAGCTTCATCTGGAGCATTATAGTCTGTATGATAATGGATTACAGCATCGCCAATTGTTGGCGTGTAAATAAGTGGTAAATACTCGGTGACATTTTTAGTTACAACATAATAATAAAGTGTGCGATTTTCATTATATAAGTTGGTTAAAAGTTGATGTTTATGTAAAGCTGTTTCTAAGTTTTCTATTTGATATTCGATGCGCGCGGCTTGTTGTTCGATTGTTTCGATAATTGGTGGCAGTAATCCGTCTAAGTGATAGCTTGCCCGTTCTTCATTTGTAAAAGCAGTTCCTTTGTTTAATAGCGGATTATTTAGATAGTCAAAACCTGATTTTAAAGTCATTTTCAGCACTCCTTTTTCATTCTATTCTATTTTACATGGGGGAAAGAAGAATAACAACTGATTCAAAATAAAAAGAAAACCTGAAAACAATCAGATTTTCTTTTGTTAAACTTAATGAAAATAATAACCTTGCGCGTAAGGAATGCCAATCTCTTGGAGGAATTGTAGCTGTTCTTTTGTTTCGACACCTTCAACAATCAAGGACTTGTGGTGTTTTTTGACGTAATTATGCAGTTGCTCAAAGAAGATTTTTTTGCCGTCGCTTTCGAATAAATCTCGAAGTAGTAAGCGGTCGGTTTTTACAAAGTCAGAATGGTGCGCAAAGACACGGTGTAAGTCCGCATAACCGGAGCCAAAATCATCAATAGCAAATTTAGTCTCATGTTTTTTCTGGAATAGCTGTAGTTGTTTGTCTAAGTCGTTCATTCGCTCTTGTGGTAACTTGGATGTTTCCAAAAATTCAAAAACTATTTTCCCGTTATCAAGAAGGGTATCATGTAATTCTTCTTGATTTTCTAAAAAGGTATCATAGGAAATATTGACAAATAATGGCGTATCTCCACTTTTGTTAAAGCGTTTCACTGCGTTATGAAGCGTGAGCAGTTCAAATGCTTTTTGCAGACCATCCTGTTCCGCTTCTTCGATAAAATCACTAATCGCATTCCAGTGATCTGTTTTCAAGCGGGTGAGTGACTCATAGCCGAAAATGCGTGTATCTTCAACAGCAACAATCGGTTCATATATTGTATCAAAATGATTTTGATCAATAATCTCACGTACAGAGGGCTTTTTCATTTGTCCAACTTCTTTCCGTTATTTCTTAAGAGTTATTTCTTTATTTATATAATCGAAAAAATGGGTCGTTTCAGGATTTGACGTGTCCATTTTCTCTAACAACTCTTTGGTGATTTTACCATTTTTAGCTTGATTTGTCTTGTTAAAATACTGTGTCAAAAAGGCATAAACGGCTGTAGATTCGTTTTCTGAGCTTGGTTTCTTTATTTCTCGTTGGTAACGTGCATAAATTTTCCCTTTGGAAGCTAGTTCAGTTTGTAAAAAGTTATCGAAGTTTGGCTCTATATCGCCGTTTTCATCATAGTAAGCGATCGCGATGAGCATTTGATCAATCATATTAACTTCATTCGCATCGGCATAGTGAAATTGTCCATTTTGAAATACTTCTGTAAAAAATGGTTCGGCGTTCACGGTTTGAATGGGAAGATAGGCTTTATCGCGATAGTTAATCTGTTGCATGGCTTCGATATTTAAATAGCTTAAATGAAGCGTATCAGCTTTTTTCTTATGAACGAAATCATAGAAATCTACTGGTGTACCTTGAACGGCGCTATATTTTTTAGTATTTGTTAATAGTTTATCTGCCAGTTTCGTATAAGCACTGTGCTTGAATTTCTCGCTCGCTTGATAAAGGGCGTCGGTGATGCGGAAATCGTCAACAATCGCGTTCGTCGTGGTCGAGTCAGTCGCTTCCCATTTAATAAAGCTATCGTTCGTTATAAAGTTTTTTTGTAAACTGGTTACTTGTTCTTGGAAGGTTTTGCTGTCATTTACTTCAACTAAATATTCCATGTAAAGTCCAATGCTCTCGGCTAAGTAATGCGGATTTTGGGCATTTTTATAATCAATAATCAAACCATTTTTGGCGGTGTAGTTTTCTTTTACATATTGTTGCACTGTGGTCGAAGTAGGAGTTGTTTCTTTCGGTGCGCTCACAGTGTCTTTTGGTTCAGGTCGTAGGAAAAAGTAAAGTCCAGTGCCGAGTAGGACGAGTAAAATTAAGATAAGAATAATTCGTTTCATTCGATTTCCCCCTGATGAATAGCGATTTGGTTGCGGCCGTTTTGTTTGGCTTGATAAAGTGCTTGGTCAGCAGCTTCAAACAGAGATTCCGTTGTTGCAAATTTGGAACTGGCGGAAGCGACTCCGATGGATACGGTTACTTTGCCACTAGCGGGATTGTAGGGGAACTTGGCCCGTTCAATTTCTTCCCGGAAAAAATCAGCAATGAGCGCGGCTTGTTCTGTACCGACATTTTGCAGTAAAACAGCGAATTCTTCGCCGCCAATTCGCGCAAACATCGTTCTTGGTGGAAAAGTTCGATTTTTAAGAATGCTACTAAACTGCGCAAGGACGGTATTGCCAGCTTGATGGCCATGAAAATCATTAATTTCTTTAAAATGATCAATATCAATAATAAAGAGCGACAATGCTTTTTTCCTTTTTTGTGATTTAGCGAAAATCCATGCGAATTGTTGGGTGAAAAAGCGCATGTTCGGCAAATTAGTTAAACTATCGGTCATGGCGGTTTCGGTCAGGTTTTGGATGACAAGATTACTTTTATCGATATAATTACACGCATAAAACACGAGCAAGGCGGTCACAAAGAACAACAAGAAATATTCAATAATTTCAAAGCCACGCAAAATCCGACCTTCGTCAAAATTGTTCACGAAATAATAAAGAATGGCTGGGAAATTCAAGATAATCAACGCAACAAATTTCGAAAAGCGCTGTTTTTTCCAAAAGGTAATAAGTAAACATGCGGCGAAAATCAATGTCATTAAAATAATATAGCGACTAGTTACAGGCGATGCAATATCAAAACTAATTCGGCCGAAAAGCATAACCAAATAAGCAAAAATGAGTGGCACCCGGCCACCGAAAACACTTGTTACCATTAAAATCAAAATCCGCATATTCGTGTAAATAACGGGATTATTTTCATAGGCACCTTCATAAATAAAGTAAATACCGGCTAAACCATAATAGACACCGAGGAGGATAGAAAGAAATAATCGTCTACTGCCATTTTGGAACCAATTTGGGCGATATTGTCTTATTTTCCGAAAAGACATCCCTTGGATAAAAAGGATAGCAAGAAAGAGCGCTAAACTATCTATGTATGAATTAATTAGCTCGAACAAATGGACTCATCTCCTTTTTACTCTCTTAAATAACTGGTTCTGTCTCGCGAATATGTACTTGGTTTCGTCCATTTCGTTTTGCGTTATAAAGGGCTTGATCGGCGGCATGCAGTAGTTCATTTGCGCTCGGATAATTTTCACCATCATAATTCGCAATTCCCGCTGAAATAGTTATAACCGAGCCAGACGCGACAATCGGTACATCAATTTTCTCCACTTTTCGGCGGATTTTCTCTGCTAAATGCTGTGTTTCGCTGACATTAATATTCGGCAAAACAATCGCAAATTCTTCGCCGCCAATCCTTGAAATAACGGTATTCGGCGGGAAGCTAATCTTTAACAGCATTTGGCTAAAAGTAGATAGAACACCATTTCCGACTAAATGGCCATATGTATCATTTACCCGTTTAAAATAATCAATATCAATAATAATGACACTTAAATTCGATTTTTTTAAAGTAGCGTAATTAAAAGCGGCTTCGAATGTTTTTTCAAAGTGGCGGAAGTTCGTTAAACCAGTAAGTGGATCAAGGATGGTTGATTGTTGCAGATCGTAAATTAGTTTGTTGGACGTATCGATATAGTAAGATGCTGAAATAATAATAAAGGTAATAAAAAAAGAAACCACAAAGTAGAGTATCCAAATCGGTAAATCATCCAGCGTATATGCCAAATGTATTTTTTGATGCAAATAAAATAGCATTAAAGGGATGGCGCTAAGTTTCACTAAAACGACTTTTTGAACGGAACTAAGGCGTAATTTAGCCACTTCCATACAAATGAAGTGAAAGCCGATAATTAAAAATACGTAAATAAGGTTGGCGAATAGCGCATCTCCAAGAAATAGTTTTCCTGCTACGATAAGTAATAGCGCAATGGTAGCCGGGCCAGCTGATGAGAACAAATGCAGAACGATTAAAATATTGAGTAACATATCTGTATAAATCCCGGAGTCTGTGCCAGGCAATCCACGGATAATAAAATAAACACCTAGAAGGCCGTAGTAAATGCCCAGTGCGTAATTAATAATTTCATTAGCAAATTTTATTTGGAACCAAGCGGGCTTTTTTTCTCTAATTGACCGAAGCGCCATTCCGTGAAAAAAAAGCGCTGATAAAAAAAGCGCCATGCTGTTCCATAATGAATCAAGAATATTTGGCATAAAAAAATCTCCCATATCTCAGCATAACTAATCAGCTGAACAGTTAATATAGGCAGAATGAAAAAATAAATGAATTTTTAGCTGAGACGCAGTGCAAAAAACCAACCGATGGGCGAAAGCGTTCTCTAAGAGGATATGTGGTAATGACGACGAGATAAGCCAAAATCTGCCTTTTTGTAATTAAAGCTGGATTTCAGTACAATGGATAGAATGAAGTAGAGGATTTTTAGTAGTTTGTAAACTTAACTATTTTCACATATTATTACAAAGAGTCTTGAAAAAGTCAACTTGTGTCACAATTGATATAGAGGGGTGTAATCATGCAAAAAATAGTCATCATCGGCGGTGGAATTGTTGGAGCCAGCGCAGCATATTTATTATCAAAAGAAAATGTGGAAGTAACATTAATTGATTCTGGTGAGCCGGGGCAAGCAACACGTGCCGCGGCGGGAATTATTTGTCCGTGGCTTTCCAAAAGGCGGAATAAATATTGGTATGAACTGGCGAAAAACAGTGCGGCTTTTTATAAGGAAATAGCACAGATGTTGGAGGAAGAAACTGGCCGCGATTCAGGTTACAAACAGGTTGGTGTGCTCGCACTTCGGCAGACAGAAGAAAAAGTAACGGAACTGTTTAACCTCGCGAAAGAAAGACGTTTGGAAGCGGATGTTATGGGCGAAATTGAACAATTATCAGAAGCAGAAACAAAACAGAAATTTCCGCTCGTTAAACCGGGATTTGGTTCTGTTTATGTCAGTGGAGCAGCACGCGTGAATGGTGGCTTATTTTGTGAAACGTTACTTTCCGCTGCGAAAGAAAATGGCGTGAAAATAAAATCGGGACGCGCTCATTTTTCGGCAAACGGGGAAGTATTTGTTGACGGGGAACGAGAAAGTTACGATAAATTAATTATCGCATCTGGTGCTTGGTTGGCAGATTTGCTAGCAGAAGCTGGATTTCATACGGATGTTTTAGCGCAAAAAGGGCAGTTGTTGGAACTTGATTTTAGTGAGTTTGAAACGGATGATTGGCCAGTGATATTACCGCCTAGCCCCAAATCGATTGTTCCGTTTGATAATGGGAAAATTATTGTCGGTGCCACACATGAAAAAGCTGCCGGCTTCAATACGGAGCCAACAGCAGCAGGAAAAACGGAAATTTTAACGGAAGTCACGCATTTTATGGAAGGTGATTTGACGCGTAAAGTCGCGCGTGTAGCTGTTGGCACGAGGCCCTATACGCCAGATTTTGCGCCACTGATTGGACAGTTACCAGAATTTGAATCGGTTTTCTTAGCAAATGGACTTGGTGCTTCTGGATTAACTACTGGACCTTATGTCGGCAAGATTTTGGCAGATTTGGCCCTCGGAAATTCGGTCGAATTAGCTTTAGAAAACTACGAACCAAGTAAATACATTAGTAAATAGGATTTTTATTTTCATCCAGCGTGAAACCTTCTCCCATCACATCATGAACGACACTTACAGAAACAAAGGCGTGCGGGTCGATCGCTTGAACAATGTTTTTTAATTGGACAATTTCATTTTTTGCAACAACGATATAAAGAACATCTTGTTCATTTTTCGAAAAACCGCCGCGACCTTCAAGTACCGTCACACCGCGGTTCATTGCGAGCATCACATGGGAAGCAATCGCGTCATTATCTTTGGAAATAATCAGTGCGCCACGAGCCGCATAAGCTCCTTCTTGGACAAAATCGATTACCCGAGAACCGATGAACACAGCAACAAGTGTGTACATTACTTGGCGAACGTCCAAATAAGAGAGTGAGGCAACGAGCACAATCGCATCAATCGCAAACAGCGTGCGTCCCATACTAATTCCTTTTGTATGGTTAAGCAATTTGGCAATTATATCACTGCCTCCAGTTGTCCCGCCGTAGCGAAACACAAGCCCAAGTCCGATTCCACTAAAGCCACCAGCAAAAAGCGCTACTAGCAGCAAATCACTATGTAAATCTAACGTATAAGGAATGCGCTGAAAAATCCATAAGAACAGCGACAAACTCACTGTACCAATACCAGTATAAATGAGCGAACGATTACCGAGCACACGCCAACCTAAAATAAACAAGGGAATGTTCAAGATTAAGTTAGAATAAGCAGGATCAATTTGGAAGAAGTGGAGTAGGAATAGGGTTACCCCTGCCAGTCCGCCTTCTCCGAGATTATTAGCGATATTAAAATTAACTAATCCAAATGCGTAAATCGCTGTACCAAGCATAATAAAGCAAATATTTTTCATACGAAGTGTTTTTAGCATAGCTTTTTCCCTCCTTGAAACCTATTTAATATGTAAGTAAAAAATCATGGACTTGTATGTATTTGTTTAGGTATAATGAAATGAAGTTAACAATTAGTCTTAAAACCAATTTTAGTTTACCACAAAAAGGGGGAAAACCGATGGCGAAAACAATGGCAGAAATACAAAAAGAAGTGGATGATTTCATTGGTGGATTCGAGGAAGGTTACTTTTCCCCACTCGCAATGATGGCGCGAATTACAGAAGAAACGGGAGAATTAGCCAGAGAAATTAATCATTATTATGGTGAAAAACCGAAGAAAACAAGTGAACCAACTAAAACCGTCGCAGAGGAACTTGGCGATTGCCTGTTTGTCCTTACGTGTATGGCCAACTCACTTGATATTGATATGGAACAAGCACACGACACGGTTATGGCGAAATTTAAAGAGCGCGATAAAGACCGCTGGACGAAAAAGGAGGAAAAAGCAAAATGAGAGTAGCAGTATCTGGATTTAAAGGAAGAATGGGACACGAGGTTGTAAAAACCGTTTTAAGAGAAGCCGATTTGGAGTTGGTGGCGGTACTTGACCACGAGCCGAAAGAAAAAAATATCCGCGAAATTGTTGAGTTTAGCTCATTAGACGTACCAGTTTATGGTAATTTAAGCGAGATGTTAGAAACAGTAAAACCGGATTGCGTTGTTGATTTTACGACACCTAAAGTTGGGTATAGTAACATGAAAACTATTTTAGAACACGGTGTACGCGCGGTCGTTGGTACAACAGGCTTTACACCAGAACAAATCACGGAATTAAGAACGATTGCGGAATCGAAAAAAATCGGTGCGTTAATTGCGCCAAACTTTGCTGTAGGTGCGGTACTGATGATGCAATTCGCACAAAAAGCAGCTAAATACTTCCCAAACGTTGAAATCATTGAGTTACATCATGATAATAAATTAGATGCGCCAAGTGGAACAGCTGTTAAAACGGCGGAAATGATGGCGGAAACTCGCGAATTTGTTAAACAAGGTGCAGCCGAAGAAGTTGAACTTATTGAAGGTGCAAGAGGAGCAGAATATGAAGGCATGCGTATCCATAGCGTGCGTTTACCGGGACTTGTAGCACATCAAGAAGTGATTTTCGGGGCAGAAGGACAAGGCTTAACGATTCGCCACGATTCCTATGACCGAATTTCCTTTATGTCTGGCGTAGCGCTTTCGGTTCGCAAAACGAAAGAACTAGAAACACTTATTTATGGCTTAGAAAATATTTTAGACTAAGGATAGGTGAATGAGATGCATATCGCATTAATTGCGCACGATGAAAAGAAGGATTTAATGGTTGGATTTGCAACTGCATATAAACATTTGCTCGAACCGCATCAATTATATGCAACAGGGACAACGGGTTTACGAATCATCGAAGCAACGGGCTTAACGGTGCATCGTTTTAAATCAGGTCCGCTTGGCGGTGACCAGCAAATTGGCGCGCGTATTTCCGAAAATAAAATGGACCTTGTTATTTTCTTGCGCGATCCATTAACCGCCCAGCCACATGAACCAGACGTGACGGCGCTTATTCGATTATGCGATGTATACGAAATTCCTTTAGCGACAAATATTGGTACAGCAGAAATTTTAATTCGCGGATTAGGAGCAGGTTTCCTCGATTGGCGAGATTTAAGACGGAATGATGAATAAAGGAGCGATGACAGATGAATGACGTTTTTCTAAAAGCGCTTCCTGTATTGCAAAAATTAACTACAGCGGGATTTGAAGCGTATTTTGTTGGCGGATCTGTCAGAGATTACTTGCTAAATAGAACAATTTCCGACGTAGATATTGCAACTAGTGCTTTTCCAGAAGAAGTAAAGGAAATTTTCCAATCTACTTATGATACTGGAATTGCGCACGGAACAGTTACCGTTAGAGAAAATAAAGAATGTTATGAAGTGACCACTTTTCGAACAGAAGGGACGTATGAGGATTTTAGGCGCCCAAGCGAAGTAACATTTATTCGCTCGCTAAAAGAAGACTTACTACGCCGTGACTTTACGATGAACGCGATTGCGATGGACGAACATTTCGATTTACACGATCCGTTTGCCGGACAATTAGCGATTCAACACAAAGAAATCAAAGCTGTTGGCAAAGCTTCGGAACGTTTTCATGAAGATGCGCTAAGAATGATGCGCGCAGTCCGCTTTCTTAGTCAGCTTGATTTTGAGCTTGATAAAGAAACGGAAAATGCTTTAGGAAGCCAAATTGCCTTATTACAGCACACTTCCGTTGAACGAATCACGGTCGAATGGATTAAAATGATTAAAGGACCCGCAGTAAAACGAGCGATGGATCTACTTCTAAAAGTCGAAATGGAAACATATTTGCCGGGCTTACAAGGAGAAAAAGCCGCGCTCACTGAATTTGCTAGCTGGGACTGGGCAAAACGTATAAGTGAAGAAGTAATTTGGCTCGGACTAGTAGTTGCCGTAAAACCGAGTAACGTTACCGCGTTTTTAAAAGCTTGGAAACTACCAAATAAGACTATTCAACTTGTAAACAAAGCGTATCAAGATGCGTTCGATAGGAAAGAAATCTGGCAAACAGAAGAACTTTACCATGCTGGGCAGCCAGTCTTTTCCTTAGTGAATGAACTAAATGTCCTTCGTGGCCAAGAAGACAAGCAACAAGCGCTCAACCAAGCATACGCAGCTCTACCAATTCACTCCAAAAAAGACCTAGCAATTACTGGCGCTGATTTACTAAAATGGTCCGGAGAAAATGCTGGTCCTTGGGTAAAGGAAACACTTGATAAACTAGAGTGTGCCATCCTTTCAAGCGAAATAAACAATGAAAAAAATCAGATTAAAAGGTGGCTAGGCTTTCATGAAGAATAATCGGGAAAAATTACTGGCGTTATTTACAGAAAGTGATGGCGCCTATTTATCCGGGCAAGAAATTGCGGATAGCCTAGGATGTTCGCGGACCGCCGTTTGGAAACAAATGGAGGCACTCCGCAAAGAAGGATTTGAAATCGAAGCAGTCAGAAATCGTGGTTACCGTTTATCAGCAACCGCAGAACAGTACACGAAAGATGCACTCCTACTCGGTTTAGAGACAACATTCATCGGTCAGCATTTAGAAATACATGAATCGGTGAGCTCCACACAAATCATTGCCCATCAACAAATCGAGGCAAGCCCAGAAGGAACCGTTATTGTAGCCGATGAGCAAACCGCGGGAAAAGGTCGCTTACTTCGCCCTTGGAATTCTAAAAAAGGGGAAGGCATTTGGATGAGTGTGATTTTAAAACCACAAATCCCGATTCAAAAAGTACCACAGTTCACTTTTATCGCCTCACTTGCTATCACAGAAGCGATTGAAAATGTCACAAAACTAGAACCGAAAATCAAATGGCCCAATGACATTTACATCGGTAAACGTAAAATCTGCGGTGTGCTAACAGAAATGCAAGCCGAAGCAGAAACTATTCATGCTGTCATTATTGGCATGGGTATCAACGTAAATCAACAAGAATTCCCCGAAGAAATCAAAGACAAAGCCAGTTCACTTAAACTGGAACTCGGCGAAAGTATCTCGCGAAAAGCACTATTACAAGAAATTTTAGTAGCTTTAGAGAAATATTATGAACTTTTCCTTGATAAAGGATTTGCGCCAATAAAACTACTTTGGGAAACAAAAGCAATTCCCTTTGGCGAGAAGCTAACCGCCAGTACAACAAAAGGCAAAATCCACGGACAAGTAAAAGGTATTTCTGATGAAGGCGTCCTCTTACTGCAAGATTCGCTAGGCGAGGTTCATTCAATCTATTCAGCAGATATTTTGCTAGATAATGAAAAATAACGAAACTACCTGAAAAACCATGTTTTAACCATAGTAAAGTAACTGAAAACATATCTTTTAACTCGAAAACACAGTGTGAAAATCACTTTTTCGAGTTTTTCTTTTTTGAAAAAAATCAAGTATAATAAACACGAAGGAGCTGTTTTAATGAAAAAAATCCTATTACTATTAGCGCTAATTACCGTCGTTCTTACGCTCGGAGCATGTGGCGATAATAAAAAAGAAACCGAAGAGAAGGCGAACCAAACTGAAAAAGAAAGTTCGACCTTTTTAAATACTATTTCCACCAAAGATTTTAAACAAAAAATGGCCGATAAAACAACTGGATTTGTTTACGTTGGCCGCCCAACATGCGAAGATTGCCAAGCGTTTCAACCAATCCTAAAGAAAGAACTGGAAAAAAGACAACCAGATCAAAAAATGGCTTACTATAACACGGATAAAGCATCCGAAAAAAGCCGCGATGATATGATTGCCCTTTTAAAAGAGATGGATATTGATTCTGTCCCAACAATGGTCTATTTAAAGGATGGAAAAGTGGTATCAACCTATGCAGCAACAGACGAACCAGAAAAATTAACCAAATGGATGGATAAAGTGAGTAAAGAGGTCTAAGCATAGACCTCTCTTCAATTTGCATACTTTAAGTAAGCATCTATTTATGTTATTATACATATGGTAGCAATGAATGGATGATACCTTTATTGGATCATACTAACGCTACTAATAAAAATATGTTTTTTGCCTTGATTAAAGTAATTTAACAGGGACGAAAAGGAGCTAAGAAAATGAAAAGACCAGTAGACTTTTTTGCTATGAAAGAAAACGGAGAGAAAATCACGATGATTACCGCTTATGACTATCCTTCTGCTAAGAACGTAGAACAAGCAGAAGCAGATATGATCTTAGTCGGTGATTCACTTGGAATGGTAGTATTAGGCTACGATTCAACCGTGCCAGTCACGATTGCTGATATGATTCATCATACAAAAGCCGTGAAGCGTGGGGCTCCGGATACGTTTGTTGTCACCGATATGCCGTTCATGACATACCACGGTTCGGTTGATGAAACAATTCAAAATGCACGTAAGATTATTCAAGAAAGTGGCGCTCATGCAGTCAAACTAGAAGGTGCAGGAGAAGTCGTTAATAAAATTGCTCGTTTAACAGAAGCCGGCGCTCCGGTTGTTGCTCACCTTGGCCTAACTCCACAAAGTGTTGGTTTAACAGGAAGCTATAAAGTACGTGCTAAATCCACTCAAGAAGCGCAAGAATTGATTGATAATGCCTTAGCTGTTGAAGCGGCAGGAGCGATTGCACTTGTGCTTGAAGCCATTCCTCGCCAACTAGCTGAAAAAGTAACCAAAGTGCTTTCTATTCCAACAATTGGTATTGGAGCAGGCGTGGAAACAGATGGTCAAGTCCTTGTTTATCATGACATTATCGGTTATGGAATCACTCGCCGTGCCAAATTCGTGAAAGCTTATGCGGATATCGACGAAACGATTGAACCAGCACTTACAAGCTATGTCAAAGAAGTAAAAGCACAAGCATTTCCAGAAGTGAAACATAGCTTTACGATGGCCGAAGAAGACTTAAAAGGCCTTTATGGAAGGGAATAGCAGATGTTAATCATTCGAACTAAACAAGAACTAAGAGAAGCCATTTTAAAACAAAAACAAGCGAATAATTCAATTGGTTTCGTGCCAACAATGGGGTTTTTACATGAAGGACATATGACGCTTGTCAGCCATGCGAGAAAAGAGAATGATTTTGTCGTTATGAGCGTGTTCGTCAATCCAACCCAGTTCGGTCCAAACGAAGATTTTGATGCCTATCCACGAGATGAAGCACACGATGCAAAGCTCGCAGAACAAGGCGGCGTAGACATTTTATTTATACCTACTGTAGAAGAAATCTATCCGACTGAATTAGCAACGAAACTGCACGTCGTTAAGCGTGTTTCGGTACTCGACGGCGCTGACCGAGAAGGCCATTTTGATGGAGTAGTAACAGTTTTAACGAAGCTGTTTCATTTAGTGAGTCCAGACAATGCTTACTTTGGTCAAAAAGATGCCCAACAAGTAGCCGTTGTTTCTGGCTTGGTAGAAGATTACTTTTTCCCAGTGAACTTGCGAATCATTGCCACTGTAAGGGAAGCGGACGGACTTGCAAAAAGTTCGCGCAATGTTTACCTAACAGAAACAGAACGTAAGGAAGCACCAGTAATCCACGCAGCTTTACAAATGGGTCGAGCGCTTATTGAATCCGGCGAAACAGATGAAACAAAAATCGTGCAAGTAATGACAGACAAAATCAACGAGCAAACATCCCACGAGAAAATTGCTTATTTGGCGTTATATGCTTATCCCGAATTTACACCAGTAACAGATTGGTCCAAAGGGATAATTATTGCGGCGGCAGTGAAGTACTCGAAAGCTCGTTTAATCGATAATGAATTAATAAATGTGAAGAGGCGGTAAACAATGTTTAGAACAATGATGAATGGCAAAATTCACCGAGCGACTGTAACGGAAGCCAATCTGAATTATGTAGGAAGTATTACGATTGATTCTGCTATTTTAGAAGCGGTGGATATGCTGCCAAATGAAAAAGTGCAAATTGTAAACAATAATAATGGCGCAAGAATTGAAACATATATAATCCCAGGCGAGCCAGGTAGTGGCGTAATTTGCCTAAACGGGGCTGCCGCAAGACACGTCCAAGTAGGCGATGTAGTTATTATCATGAGCTACGGCATGTTTACTGCGGAAGAAGCAAAAACACATGAACCAAAAATCGTCGTTTTAGATGAAAAAAATCATATTGAAATGATTCTTCCAGAAGAAAAAGCGCACACGACTTTATAATTAGTTCGGGGAGCTTGAGCGGATTTCTGCTCAAGCTACTCGTTTGTTTGAATCGTTATTTTTGAATAAAAGCAGTTAAGGAAAGAGGTGGAGCAGATGAAACAGAAACGTTATATTGTCGTGGATTTAGAAACAACAGGAAATCAAGCTTCACGTGAGGACCGGATAATCCAGTTCGCTGCTTGCTTTGTCGAATCTGGAAAACGGCTGGAAACATACTCCACCTTTTTAAACCCCGAAAAACCGATTCCTGCTTTTATTCAAGAATTAACGGGAATATCTCCAAAAGATGTGAAAAACGCCCCACTTTTTGAAGATGTGGCACCGATTATCGCGAATTTACTCGAAGATACTATTTTTGTGGCGCATAATGTGTCCTTTGATTGGACTTTCTTAGAACGGGAAATGACTCGTGCGGGAATTTCACTTGGCAAAATGAAGAAACTCGATACCGTGGAATTAGCTAGAATCATGTATCCAGGTATTGATAGTTATAAATTACAGGATTTATCAGATGAATTTAATCTAGGCCATGATAAGCCGCATCGCGCGGATAGTGATGCGGAAGTAACGGCCGATTTGCTACTTTTATTATTAGAGAAACTAGAAAATTTGCCGCTACCAGTTATCCGGCAAATGACGACTATTTCAGGCAGCCTGAAAAGTTATTTACCAGAGCTATTATTTGAAATCGAAATGAGAAAAGAACGAGCTAATCAGCCACTTGATCCAGCTTTTGTGGAACATCGCGGGTTAGTAATTCGTAAAAAAGAAGTCCAAAAGCCAACTTATAGTAGGGCCGATTCACTTGAATTTCCCGAAACAGATGATGCCAAAATGGCTTTATTTAAGAAAGCAGGGGCGCCGCTTTACGCTAGAAGTGGTCAATTTGAAATGATGAACCTTGTTTTCCAAGCGATGAAGTCAGGCAAGCATGCGCTGATTGAAGCAGGAACGGGGATTGGGAAGTCATTAGGGTACTTTTTACCAGCGATTTATCAAGCTAAACAAGCCGAGTTACCAGTTGTTATTAGTACATATACGAACTTACTGCAAGCCCAATTATATGAAAAAGATGTGCCATTGTTAACGAAACTAACAGGATTTAAAGTCAAAGCAAGTCTACTTAAAGGGCGCGACCATTATTTGAATTTATTTAAATTTGAGCAGTTACTGCAAGAAGGCGATGCACAATATGATGTGGTTGTTACGAAGCTAAAACTACTTGTCTGGCTTACAGAAACAACGACTGGCGATATTGATGAAGTGAATTTATCCAGTGGTGGGGAATTATTCTGGAATCGAATGAAGCACACTGGCTGGTTTTTATCGGAAAAACATGATCCGTGGCTCGCGCATGATTTCTATAAATTCAACATTAAACAAGCGAAAAATGCCGATTTAGTTATCGTCAATCACGCATTACTACTAAATGATCATTTTTCAGGAAGAGAAACGTTGCCCAAGTATGCATTTGCGGTAATCGATGAAGCCCATCATTTTGCAGATAGTGCCCGCACGCAAGGAAGCTTTATTCTTTCTTACCGAAAATTAAAATACTTTTTGAATCAGTTAGGTTCATTAGAAAAATATTCTCTTTTAACAAGGTTAGCAATGGCTTTCCCAGAAGCGGATAGTTTATATGATTTAGATATTGCGGCAATGAAGCTAGGTGAGGCTGTAGAAGAATTCTTTGCCCTTTTAAAAATGCAGTTGAACGTTGCGCGTAAAAATTTGCAAGAAGTGGTCTTAGTAGAAAACAGTGAAAAAGATGCTTGGAATGACAAAGTTTACTACGCTGCCGAAAAAGTGTTGTATTTACTGCAAGAATCCGAAAAAAATATGGAAACATTATTAGAGCAAGGCAAACGAGAAGAAAATGAGCTAGGCGAGGCTGAGAGTGCCTTTTTAGAAGAAATGTATGCCTTTTTACTGGATTGGAAAAACATGGTGAAGCAGCTGGAACAAATGTTGCATAAAAAATCACCTATTTTGACAATTTATTTACAAGCTGACAAAAATCACTCTATTTCGAGTATCCGCTTAAAGGCAGTACTCATGGAAGTGGAGCCAACGCTTGGCAAAGAATTTTTCGCGAAAAAAGAAAGTGTCATTATGACTTCAGCAACTTTAACTGTAAAAGGTAAATTCGATTATTTACGGAAAAGTCTCGGTTTGGAAGAAGAACAAATCGTGGAAAAACGGATTCCTTCACCATTTGATTATAAAGAAAATGCGCGCGTGATGATTCCGGATGATATGCCACCGATTAAAGATACGCCAATCGAGCGCTACACGGCGGAACTGGCTAAATATATTCGTCATATTGCTGTCAAAACAAAGGGACGTATGCTCGTTCTGTTCACGGCATCCGATATGTTGCAAAAAACGTATTATCATATGAAAAACGAGAAATCGTTAGAAGAATATGTTGTTCTTGCACAAGGTGTTTCAGCAGGAAGTGCGGCACGACTCACGAAACAATTCCAAATGTTTGATAAAGCGATTTTACTTGGGACGACGAGTTTTTGGGAAGGGATTGATATTCCAGGTGAAGACTTATCGTGCCTTGTAATTGTTCGCTTACCGTTTGCACCAATGGACGATCCGTATACGAAAGCACAAATATCGCTTCGAAAAGAACGCGGTGAAAATGCCTTCCAAACCTACTCTTTACCAGAGGCAGTTCTGCGATTTAAGCAGGGTTTTGGTCGATTGATTAGACGAGAATCCGACCGGGGAATTGTATTTGTTTTTGATAACCGAGTAGATACGACGAAATTTGGGAAAGCCTTTTTGGAATCCATCCCAAGCGCCCCTATTTTAAAAGGAAAACAAGCTGATTTATTAGAAGAAGTGAGTGAATTCTTTAAGGAAGGTTAAATTTTTCCTGATATGACTTCAAATCTTAGGCGGCTATTGCTATAATGTATCTATGCGAAAATGAAAATGCATATCGCCGGACGAACTTCGGTAATTTATAAATAGAAATGAGCGAGATAATTTTGCGAAATAGAAAACCTAAGCGTAAGATTGGCAAATGGATAGCGATTATTCTCGGCATAATTATTGTGCTTATCGTGTTGGCTTTTCTGTACTTTAGATCGGCAGAAAAACCTGTATCTAGTGCAGAAACCGAAGCCTTAGATCGAATAAGTGGCCAAGTCGACTTAAAGACAACAGATCAATTTTATCTGTACAATGGTCCAAAAGAAGTGTATTACGTATTAACTGGCAAGAACAGTGAGAATAAGAATATCATCGTCTGGGTTCCAAAGAAGAAATCCGACAAAGTATATGTTAAGTTCGCATCTGATGGCATCACAGAAAAACAAGCACGCGACAAAGTAACAAAAGAAAAAAGCCCAAAGAAAATTTTACATGTGAACTTAGGCATGGAAAAAGAAACACCGATTTGGGAAGTTGCCTACTTAGATAAGAATGACAAGCTAAACTACTTTGACATTAACTTTGAAACAGGTGAATGGTACAGAGAAATTGAAAACTTGTAACTAAATTGGAGGAGGGAATAAAATGGACTTACCGTTATCAAAACGTGTCAAAGGGGTAGCCCCGTCGCCAACACTCGCGATTACGGCTAAAGCAAAACAAATGAAACAAGAAGGAATTGATGTTATCGGATTAGGCGCTGGGGAACCAGATTTTAACACGCCGCAAAATATCATCGATGCAGCAATCGAGTCCATGAACAAAGGCTTCACCAAATATACGCCTTCCAGTGGAATCATTGAGCTAAAACAAGCGATTGTCGATAAGCTCAAAAATGATCAGTTCTTAAACTATGAAACGAACCAAATTTTCGTAGGTACAGGAGCTAAACACGTACTCTATTCTGCGTTTCAAACGATTTTAGATCCGGGCGATGAAGTCATTATTCCAGTTCCATATTGGGTAACTTATCCAGAACAAGTAAAATTAGCAGGCGGAATTCCTGTCTTTGTAGAAACTGGTTTTGATGCCGATTTCAAAATTTCAGCAGCAAATTTTGAACAAGCAATTACTGAAAAAACAAAAGCAATAGTTTTAAATTCACCGAATAATCCTTCTGGTATGTGCTATACAAAAGAAGAGTTAATCGCAATTGGTGAAGTTGCTGAAAAACATCAGATTTACATTTTATCGGATGAAATATACGAAAAATTATACTACGGAAACAAAGCTGATTTAGTCTCTATTGCGAGCCTAAGTGACCGTTTATACGACCTAACTATTGTCATTAATGGTGTTTCTAAAGCCTATTCCATGACTGGTTGGCGGATTGGTTACGCAGCGGCAAATAAAGAAATCATTGCTGGAATGAGCAAACTTGCGGACCATTTAACAAGTAACCCAACAGCCAATGCCCAGTATGCGGCACTTGAAGCTTATGTTGGTAGCCAAGAAGTTCCAGAAAAAATGTATCAAGCTTTTGAAGAACGCATGGAACGCTTTTATCCAGAATTAAGCAGTATTCCAGGATTTAAACCGAAAAAACCAGATGGCGCCTTTTATTTCTTTATTGAAGTAAAAGAAGCGGCACATAAAAAAGGTTTTCAGGATGTAGATGCTTTTGTAGCAGCTCTTTTAGAAGAAGCGAAAGTCGCAGTCATTCCAGGCTCAGGATTCGGAATGCCCGATTATATACGCCTTTCTTATGCAACAAATCCAGACTTATTCCAAGAAGCTATAAATCGAATCAAAAGTTTTATGAAATAGGGAGTGTAGACAAGTGAAAATTACAATCAATCAAGCATCCGAATTTGTCGGAAAAGAAGTAACAATTGGAGCATGGCTTGCGAATAAGCGTTCAAGCGGTAAAATTGCTTTCTTACAATTACGTGATGGAACAGGGTTTATGCAAGGCGTTGTCGTAAAAGCAGAAGTTGGCGATGATATTTTCGCTACTGCCAAAGCGTTAACACAAGAAACAAGCCTGTTTGTAACAGGAACAATCAACGAAGATACACGTTCTCCGTTTGGTTATGAAATGGCTGTATCAGGCGTAGAAGTGATTAGCGAATCGCATGATTATCCAATCACACCGAAAGAACACGGTACGGAATTTTTAATGGATCACCGTCATTTATGGCTACGTTCGAATCGCCAACACGCGATTATGAAAATCCGTAACGAAATTATCCGCGCTAGTTATGAATTTTTCAATCAAGAAGGATTCCTAAAAATCGATCCACCAATTTTGACTGGTAGTGCACCAGAAGGAACAACTGAACTTTTCCATACGAAATATTTTGAAGAAGATGCGTTCCTTTCTCAAAGTGGTCAATTATACATGGAAGCTGCAGCAATGGCTTTCGGGAAAGTATTCTCATTCGGGCCAACTTTCCGTGCTGAAAAATCAAAAACACGCCGTCACTTAATTGAGTTCTGGATGATTGAACCAGAAATGGCGTTTTACAAATTAGAAGATAGCTTACAAGTACAAGAAAACTACGTGGCTTTTCTAGTAAAAGCAGTGCTTGATAACTGTCGCTTAGAACTAGATCGCCTTGGTCGTGATGTTAGTCATTTAGAAAAAATGGTTGCGCCGTTCCCACGTATTACTTATACAGAAGCAATCGAGCGTTTACACGAATTAGGCTTTGACGATATTGTTTGGGGAGACGATTTCGGGGCGCCGCATGAAACAGCGATTGCAGACAGCTTCGAAAAACCAGTTTTCATTACACATTATCCAAAAGCGATTAAACCATTTTATATGCCGGAAGATCCAGAAAACGATCAAGTTGTTTTATGTGCTGATATGATTGCTCCAGAAGGTTACGGAGAAATTATCGGCGGATCGGAACGTATTCATGACTTAGAAACACTTCAAGCTAGAATGGAAGATTTCGACCTAGACCAAGAAGCGTATAGCTGGTACCTTGATTTAGCTCGTTACGGTTCCGTACCACATTCCGGTTTTGGACTTGGCTTAGAACGTACGGTGGCATGGATTTCAGGAACAGAACATGTTCGCGAAACAATCCCGTTCCCACGTTTACTAAACCGTTTATATCCATAAGTAAAAAAGTGAGGCCACTAACTGGCTTCACTTTTTTTGTGCAGACTGTAAATGAAAATCATCTTTTCCAGTTGATTTCGTGATTTTCTCCGTACTTTTATATTTTTCCCTCGAAAACCATGTTATAATTTTGTAGTGAGGTGTTTAAAATGAATCCAAAAATTCTTGAACAATGGATGGCTGAAGGGCAAGTAACTTTGCCGCAAGTGCTAGTAAAAAACTATGCAGTCATCGGCTTAAACGAAATAGAACTAGTACTTTTACTTCAAATACAATCTTTTGCAGCAGAAGCAGAATTCTTCCCTTCGATGGAAATGTTAGCAAATAGAACAACACTTTCGCTCGAAGAAACAATTAAAACGATGGATTCAATTCTGAAAAAAGGAATGATTGCCATCGAACAAAGCCAAGATAATTCACGAATGATTTCTGAGCAATATAATTTAGCGCCACTTTGGGGTAAATTAGTCGCTTTATATGAAAATCAAGCAGCAGATAGTAGACAAGAAAAACAAGTAGAGCAACAAACCAATTTATATAGCCTGTTCGAAGCCGAGTTCGGAAGACCGCTTTCGCCAATGGAAGCAGAAATGTTATCGGCATGGGTAGAGCAAGATCGAACTAGCCCAGATTTAATTAAAGAAGCTTTAAAAGAAGCGGTTATTTCCCAAAAATTAAATTTCCGCTATATTGATAGAATTCTTCTGAACTGGTCGAAACAAGGGGTTAAAACCATTGAAGACGCCAAACGAGTAGCAGAAGAGTTTCACCAAAATGGTCGCACGAGTCAAACAATTAATCAAAGTGAAGTGAAAAAAAGCGCAGGTTCGATTCCATTATACGACTGGCTTGAAAAAAGAAAAGGGTGACTTAACCAAATTGTTATCAAATAAACAAACCGTATTATGCATAGAAGAAATGGCAAAAATGTTTCCAGCAGCACACTGTGAGCTCATTCATAAAAATACGTTTGAATTGCTGGTGGCTGTTGTGTTATCTGCGCAGTGCACAGATGTTTTAGTAAATCGTGTAACTGCCTCTCTTTTTGAAAAATATCATTCTCCAGAAGACTATTTAGCTGTTCCTCTAGAAGAACTGATGGACGATATTCGTTCGATTGGTTTATATCGCAACAAAGCTAAAAATATCCAAGGACTATCAGAGAAAATTTTAACCGAATTTAATGGTGAAGTGCCACGGACACATGCCGAACTAGAAAGCCTACCTGGCGTTGGTAGAAAAACAGCCAATGTTGTTTTATCGGTTGGTTTTGGCATCCCGGCAATTGCAGTAGATACGCATGTGGAACGAATTAGTAAACGGCTAGGGATTTGTAGATGGAAAGACTCTGTCGTTGAAGTAGAAGAAACGCTGAAAAGAAAATTGCCAGAAGAACTTTGGTCAGACGCGCATCACTACATGATTTTCTTTGGCAGATATCATTGCAAAGCGAGAAATCCTGATTGTCCGACATGCCCTTTACTTTATTTGTGTAGAGAAGGAAAAAAACAAGCGAAAGTGAGGGGATTTGATGGCTGAATTTAAATATGCAGTAGAATTAACGCATCCGGATTTCCCTGCACCAGATGTGATTTTGGAAGAATACGATCCAGAATCGATTTACGTAAGCGGCTTACCATTTTGGCAGGAACAACAGTTTTTTACAAAAGGCGGGGGAGTTATCCCTTGGAAAAATGAAACAGCACGTGCTTGTCGCAAATTGGCAAAACATATGACCAATCTGGCAGAAAGTATGGAAGCAGACTTAAAAGTGCATAAAAAACCTTCTCCTGTTACTGTGAGAGATGCGCTCGGTATTTTTTTATCTATTTTATTCTGGAGTAACCATCGGCCGGTACAACTTGATAATTTAATGGAGCAAATTAAAACATTGGAGACGAAGCCACTCAATTTAGAGGAGCGGTTAGAATATGTCTTAAAACGAGGAAATACTTTTTTAGGTTTCCGACAATTAAATGAATTAATGTTAGAGCAACGTAAATTGATTGCAAAACGATAAGAAAAAGAGCGGAAGATGATTTAATCATCTTCCGCTCTTTTTTATTAACTATCTGGAATTTTAACGGTGGTAGAGGAGGCTGGGCTTTTCTTACCATCTTTGACGGCGACGACATTAATGGAAACTGTGTCACCCGGATTGCCGCCACTTACCGAAACGGAGGTAGAAGATACAGTAGTTGTGGAGCCATTGACAGTTACTTCATAGGTTGCGCCATCTACTGCAGACCAAGAAACATTTATTTGCTTAGAGCTGGCATTATAGCTTGCTCTTAAGCCGGCAGGGGCAGTAAGATTTTTGGCTTCTTCAGCCTTTTTCTCTTCCTCTGCTTTTTTCTTAGCCTCTTCTTCTTTTTTCTTCTCTTCCTCAGTTTTCTTCTTCGCTTCTTCTTCCGCTTTTTTCTTAGCTTCTTCTTCTTTTTTCTTCTCATCTTCTGGAGTAGAAGCTGTTTTTGTTGGTGCAGTTCCTGATAAGAACAATTCGTAGCTTACTTTATCGCTTGCTGTACCTTCTGCGGCACGGGCGATTGGGTTACTACCTTTCAGAATAGGAACGGAAACAACATTACTTGGCATTTTGAAGTCTGACGTGGTTTTGCCAGAAGAGGCATGTGCCATCAACTTACTAAACATGCGCTGAGCAATTTTTTGTTCACTCGCAGAAACATATTTTTGCTTATCATCATAGCCGGTCCATACGGCGATAGAATAATTGGTTGTATATCCGGCAAACCATGAGTCACGAGCAGCACCACTAGGGTAGTAGTACTTCGAAGTGAATTCAGGTGGGATATTCGTTGTACCTGTTTTACCAGCAGCAGGAACGCCTGGTACGGCTGCTGAGGTACCTGTTCCGATAGTAAGAACGTCTTTAAGAACATCAGAGACCATATAAGCAGTGGATTCTTTCATCGCAACGGTGCTTTTCGGTTCTGTATCAATTTCGGTTTGTCCATCAGATAAAACAATTTTAGTAACCGTATGTGGTGTGTTGTAAATTCCTTTGTTACCGAATGCGGCATAAGCACCAGCCATTTGCATTGGGTTGGAACTATTTGCACCGATTGCATTGGATTCTACGTTTTGACCTTTATCATACGTGATGCCAAGTTTATTAACAAATTGCTCAGATTTATCTAAGCCAACAGCTTGAAGTGTTTTTAGAGCTGGAATATTACGCGATTGATAAAGGGCTTGTCTTACGGAAATTGGTCCTTTATAACCGAAGTCCCAGTTATTAATAGGAGTGCCACCAGTATAAGTATACGGTTCATCTTCTAAAATATGGGCAGTTGACCAGTCTAAATATTCAAAAGCAGGGCCATAATCGGCGATAGGTTTCATTGTTGAACCAACCGAACGTTTTACTTGTGTGGCGTAGTTGTAACCACGCGTAACTTTCTGATTACGTCCGCCTCCGATTGCTTGAACGCGGCCAGTTTTTGTATCTTGCAACACAATACCAGCTTGCATTTCATCATCGGTGAAGTTCACAATTTCGTTTGTATTAAGCATTTTTTCCGTGTACTCTTGGGCATCACGGTCAAGTGCTGTGTAAATAGTTAAACCATCACGATACACATCATATTCTTTTGGAATTTCGCTTAAAACTTGTGTTACATAAGAATCGTATTTGTAAATTTTATCTGCACGATCTTTTTTCGAGCGAAGTCCAGTAGTAATTGGTGTTTTTTGAGCTTCCGTCATTTGTTCTTTGGTGATTTTGTCGTGTGTATACATGTTTGTTAATACTTGATCACGACGTTTTTTGGCTGCTTCTGGATGGTCGTAAGGGTTGTAGTTGTTTGGACTTTGTGGCATACCAGCAAGTAGCGCTGTTTCAGCTAACGTAAGATCTTTCACATTTTTACCGAAATAATGTTCGGCAGCTGTTTGCATACCATGGACACGGTCAGACATATAGACTTTATTAACATAAATTTCTAAGATGTCATTTTTGCTATATTTTTCTTCTAATTGAAGTGCTAACCATGCTTCTTGTGCTTTTCTAGCTAGTGTTTTGTTTGTGTAGTCTAAGTAGGACATTTTGATGATTTGTTGGGAAAGGGTACTTGCTCCTTCTGCCCCAAAGCCATCTGTCACGTTAGCTACAACTGCCCCACCAAGTCGGATAGGGTCAATACCATCATGTTCGTAAAAACGCGCATCTTCCGTTGTTAGAATTGCATTTTTTAGTGTTTCCGGTATATCTTTGTATTCAATATATTCCCGCCGTTCGGTTCCAACTTCTGCGAAAACTTTTCCATCCTTATCAAGTAACTTGGATGATAGTGGATCTCGTAGCTTGGAGTCGGTCAGTTTAGGTGCATCTTTTGCATAGCCGTAAAAAACAGTTGCACCAGCCGCAATACCAAAGAAAGCGAAAAATAATCCTGCAAAGAAAATAGTTTTGAAAATATTCGCCGCTACACGTTTTCCGCGTTTTTGCGGTTTCTTTTTAGAATTGCCACTTGGTTTTTTGCGATACTGAGATCTTGTCTGCGGTTTATCTGCCATTAAAAATCTCTCTCCTTTAAAAAAGGTTTGACTAGAAGTATAATTTATCTATTGATTGCAAGAAGTCAAGCCTTGGATTTAGACCATAAGGAATTTGGTCTGATACATCTTGTATTTCTGCTATAGTGACTGATTTTCTACCACCACTCTGCATGCGTTCCCAAAACGGGTAAAATTTCTCAAAGGGAATGAAATGAGTTTCTCCGAGTTTTTGGAAAGCAATAATGACAAAAACGATACCATCTTGTTTTAAGACGTTGATCATGTGTGTCATTTGGTGATCGTGAAAATTACTCAACGGAAAAGAAGTTGTATTTTGAGTTTCTTTTGCTTCAAAATCAACATATTTTCCTTTATAGACACCATTATAATCTGTTGTGGATGGTGTTTTGAAGTAGGCTTCCTTAATTTTGGCACTACTTCTTTTTGGATAGTCCACGCTGACAATTTGGACAGGGGTAGGTTTTTTGTGGATGACTGCAATTTCGTGGGTTAAATAATACGCAATTGTATCATTCAAGTCATCTTCCAAGGACATACCTCGCTTACCATAAGTTACAGGAGCTTTCCGTTTTTTTTGAGGAAGACCCTCAGGACTCGCTGCATACTTTTTGCCGTTAGGATAACCAATAGCCATTTTTTTCACCTCTATCAGAAAAATTCTATTCTGAAATTTAGACTATCATCTATTATAACAAATAAAAATGAAAATGATAGTACGAATTAAATGCAGAATAGCTCTTTTCGGCAAGAAACTACCTCATAAATAGAACGTACCTTCGTCTATTTTACCATATTTTAACTAATAATCTAATTTTAGGCAAGATTTTCTGTCCTATGCTATGCTTGAAGTAATTGAAAATGTGAAGAAAAGAGTGATAGAATGGAACTTTTAAACCGCACGGAAAAATTACTTCTTCAGAACGAAAAAAACTGGGAACTATATCTTAGTAATCGTGAAGAAGCAAAGCCGTTTGATTTTTATAAAGATATGAAACCATTCGTGGATGAAGCAAAGGATAGCGCGGATGCGTTTTTAGAATTAGCGATTCCATGGGTAAACAAAGAGCGTCCTCCTTATTTAGGAGAACTGCAATTAAGGCAAGCTTGTGATAATGTTCAAATGACGGCAGTAAGTGCATTTAATGGAAAGTCTTTTTACAAACATTTCCTTGATCACTACCAGTCTACCAAGTATACACTAACAAGAGTGAGAGATTTCTTAAAAAGAAAAGAGGAATTGATGTGAAATCCATCGCAGTGACGGGATACAAAAATTTTGAACTAGGGATTTTTAAAAAGGATGCGGATGAAGCGGTTTTTATTAAGGAAGCAATGAAGCGTCATTTAGTCCCACTTGTGGAGGATGGCTTAGAATGGGTGATTATTTCTGGACAGTTAGGGATTGAACTTTGGGCAGGGGAAGTGGTGGCCGATTTAAAAGCAGAATATCCGATTAAGCTAGCTATTCTCGAACCATTTGAAAAACAAAGTGCTAATTGGAACGAAGCAAACCAGTTATGGGCAACCGAAGTACGAGAAAAAGCCGACTATCATGCGTTTATTACGAAGCGTCCTTATGAAAGTCCGGCGCAATTTGCGGCAAGAGATGGTTTTATTATCGACAATACGGACGGGGCATTACTTGTGTATGATTTAGAAAAAGAAGGCTCACCGAAATTTTTTTATGACCGTGCTGTTCAAGCGAAAGAACAAGCTAGTTATTTTTTAGAATGCATTGATTTTTATGCACTTCAAGAGGTTGTAGAGGATATGAATCAAACCTTTTAATATAGAAGCAAATAGTTATTTTCATAAAAAATACTCGAATAGATTGACAAATGGTGTGAGATTTGAAAAAATAAGGGTAAGTATCTTATTAGAACAAAAATACGTAAGAATAGAGATAGAGGTGGAGTTATATGACTTCGGAACAATTTGAGTATCACTTAACAGGTAAAGAAATTTTGGAAAAAGAATTTAAAACTGGGCTTCGTGGCTATAGTCCAGAAGATGTTGATGAGTTTTTAGACATGGTAATTAAAGACTACAGTACTTTCACGCAAGAAATCGAGGCTCTTCAAGCTGAAAATATTCGACTTGTACAAGAACTTGATAGCGCGCCACTAAGAACATCAACACAACCTGCACCAACTTTCCAAGCAGCGGCACAACCTGCTGGAACGACCAACTTTGACATTCTAAAACGTCTTTCTAATTTAGAAAAACATGTTTTTGGAAATAAGCTGGACGATAACGAATAGGTGTGCTAGTATAAGTAAGTTAAGAATTTATGAATAACGTTCGGATAATCGCTGTTTTCTTTTGAAAGCAGAGGAAAGTCCATGCTCGCACGGTGCTGTGATGCCCGTAGTGATCGTGCCTGGTCAAACAATAAGCCAGGGCATTCCGGATTTCCGGTTTGACGGCAGGTGAATGACCTAAGTCTTCGGATATGGTCTTATAACCTTGAAGGTGCCACAGTGACGAAGTTCCGGCAGAAATGCTCGGAAGTGGAACGAGGTAAACCCCACGAGCGAGAAACTCAAACTTATGGTAGGGGCACTTTTCCCGAGGAATCAAGAACAAGGGACGAGGTGCGAATTAATTTTCGCGCAGATAGATGGTTATCTCTTTACTATTACCCTGTATGTAGTAAAGAACAGAACATGGCTTACAGAGCGTTATTTTCAGGATTAATTTAACATTGAAGGCTGTTTTAGAAGGCCGGAGCGCAAGTTTTAAGGTGGGTGTTCGACCTGGTTGAATGCCTATTTAAAACAAAACTCCTCCTCTTAAAACAGCTTTTTTTCATTAGAAATTTAATTAAAGGATGGGACACAATGAAAACATTTCAGTTGGTGGCGACGGCTGCTTCTGGTTTAGAAGCGATTGTTGGGAAAGAAGTAGCACGTTTAGGCTATGACCCAAAAGTAGAAAACGGTAAGGTATATTTTGAAGGAGATTTATCCGCAATTGCTAGAGCGAATCTTTGGCTACGTGTTGCGGATCGTGTGAAGATTGTTGTCGGCGTTTTTAAAGCAACAACATTTGATGAACTGTTTGAAAAGACGAAAGCTTTACCTTGGGAAGATTACCTGCCGCTAGATGCACAGTTTCCTGTGGCCGGAAAATCAGTTAAGTCAACGCTTTATAGTGTGCCTGACTGCCAAGCGATTGTGAAAAAAGCGATCGTTAATCGTGTCAGTGAAAAATATCGTCGTTCTGGTCGTTTGATGGAAACAGGCGCGTTATTTAAGCTAGAAGTTTCTATTTTAAAAGATGAAGTGACGCTAACGATTGATACGAGTGGTGCGGGATTACATAAACGTGGTTATCGTTTAGCGCAAGGTAGCGCGCCAATCAAAGAAACAATGGCGGCGGCACTTGTGTTACTTACTAGCTGGCACCCGGATAGACCATTTTATGATCCTGTATGTGGTTCGGGGACGATTCCTATTGAGGCAGCTCTTATTGGGCAAAATATCGCGCCGGGATTCAACCGTGAATTCGTATCGGAAACATGGGACTGGATGCCGAAGCAAATTTGGGCAGATGCGAGACAAGAAGCCGAAGATTTAGCTAACTATGATCAACCGCTAAATATTATCGGTGGCGACATTGATGCGCGCTTAATCGAAATCGCGAAACAAAATGCGGTTGAAGCGGGTCTTGGGGACTTAATTACCTTTAGACAACTGCAAGTAGCTGATTTCCAAACAGAAGATGAGTACGGGGTTGTTGTTGCAAATCCACCGTACGGGGAACGTTTGGAAGACGAGGAAGCAGTGCGCCAACTATACCGCGAAATGGGTATTGTTTACAAACGGATGCCAACATGGTCTGTTTATGTGCTGACTTCGTATGAATTGTTTGAAGAAGTTTATGGCAAAAAAGCGACGAAAAAACGGAAATTATATAATGGTTACTTGCGCACAGATTTATATCAATACTGGGGTCCAAGAAAACCACGTCCTAAAAAAGAAGATTGATTGAATGGAGGAGTTAAGTTTGGTAGGAACATTAGAAGAGGAATTTTTAGCGTATATTAAAAAGATGGAAGCACTGGAAGAAGCACTCGCTTTAGTTTACTGGGATCTTCGTACAGGCGCACCATCAAAAGGAATGGAAGGCCGCTCAGACGTCATTGGCGTTCTTTCCGAAGAGATTTTCAATATGCAAACATCTGAAGAAATGGCTGCTTTTATTGCCGGACTTAACCAAGATAAAGAAAATCTATCCGAAATCACTCGTAAAACTTTAGAAGAATCTCAAAAAACATATGATTTAAATAAAAAAATCCCAAGCAAAGAATACGCGGAATATACGAAACTGGTTGCACAAGCCGAAACAGCTTGGACAACTGCCCGTGAACAAAATGATTTTGCGGCATTCGAGCCATTCCTAACAAGAATTCTAGAAATGAAGCGCAAATTTGTGGAGTATTGGGGCTATGAAGAAAATAAATATGACACATTACTTGATCAATATGAGCCAGGCGTGACGGTTTCTGTACTTGATTCTGTCTTTGAAAAAGTACGTGATGGCATTATGGCGATTCGCGAAAAAATCGCGAACGAAGGCGTAAAGCCAGATGCATCGATTTTAAACACAAAAATTTCCGAAGCAAAACAAAAAGAATTTAGCATTCGCATTTTGAATAAAATGGGCTTTGATTTTGAAGCGGGTCGTTTAGATGAAACCGTTCATCCATTTGCGACTGGCTTAAATACTGGCGATGTTCGGATTACGACACGTTATAATGAAAATGATTTTAAAATGGCTGTTTTTGGTACGATTCACGAAGGTGGTCACGCGATTTATGAACAAAACTTTGATGCGTCTCTTGTAGGAACACCACTTGCAAACGGGGCTTCAATGGGAATTCACGAATCTCAATCCTTATTTTATGAAATCATTATTGGTTCTAGTTTGGCGTTTTGGAAAAGTAATTATGCTGATTTTCAGGCGATAACTAAACCGGCTTTTGATAATGTGAAGTTGGAAGATTTTTATCGTGCGGTGAATATTTCCGAAAGTTCGCTGATTCGAATTGAAGCTGATACATTAACTTACCCACTGCATATTATGATTCGTTATGAACTAGAAAAAGCGCTTATTAATGGCGAGCTTGAAGTAAAAGATTTGCCAAAAGCGTGGGGCGATAAATACGAAGAGTACTTAGGCATTCGTCCGGATAATGATACAAATGGTGTACTCCAAGATATCCACTGGGCTGGTGGCGATTTCGGTTATTTCCCATCATATGCACTTGGTTTAATGTACGCGGCGCAGTTCTATCATCAAATGCAAAAAGAAATTCCGAATATCGATGCGATTATCGCAAGTGATGATTATACGGAGTTAAAAACATGGTTAACTGAACACGTCCATAAATTTGGTAAAACGAAAAAACCACTAGAAATTTTAACAGATACAACAGGAGAAGGCTTAAATCCTACGTATTTACTAGATCTACTAGAAAAAAGATACGCTTATGTGTACCAGTTTAATAAGTAAAAAATTAGCTTGACCGTGCTCCTTTAGAAAGCTATAATAAACAACATAACTTAAAACCGAAATACTTGTATAATAGTTGCGATTGGGCGACGAGTTTCTACCTGGTTACCGTAAATAACCGGACTATGAGTAGTTTGTATAAAGAAGTCACCCCGAAAATTGGTGGCTTCTATACTGCTTCTCTAAATTTAGAGGAGCAGTTTTTTTATTTTGAAAGGAGAATAGCTTTGAAATTACTGGAAGAGTTTATTCAAGAAAAAGGAACGGTTTTACCCGGCAATGTTTTAAAAGTAGATGCATTTTTAAATCATCAAATTGATCCGATTTTAATGCAAGCGATGGGAAATGAATTTGCTAAACGGTTCCAAGATTTAGGGATTACCAAAATCGTAACGATTGAATCATCGGGTATCGCACCGGCTGTGTTTGCGGGACTTGCGCTTTCCGTACCAGTTGTTTTCGCACGGAAGAAAAAATCGGTGACGTTAACGGATAATTTGTATACGAGCACGGTTTATTCGTACACAAAAAAAGAATCGAATGATATTTCCGTATCGAAACAATTTTTAACGGCGGATGACACGATTTTAGTGATTGATGATTTTCTTGCAAATGGTCAAGCGGCTTTAGGTTTACTTGAAATTACTGAGCTTGCCGGAGCGAAAGTCGCAGGTATTGGAATTGTGATTGAAAAATCGTTCCAACAAGGGCGCGAATTATTAAATAAAACAGGGATTCCAGTTTATTCACTAGCACGAATTGCCTCACTTGAAAACGAAGAAATCTTATTTTTAGAGGAGGAATAGGAATAAATGTTAGGTAAAGGGAAAATTGCAGCTTTAGGATTTCAACATGTTTTAGCGATGTATGCTGGAGCAGTTATCGTGCCACTGTTAATTGGTGGGGCACTTGGTTTTAACGGAGAAGAAATGACGTATTTAGTTTCGATTGATATTTTTATGTGTGGGATTGCGACATTGCTGCAATTGACGGTTAACCGCTTCTTTGGGATTGGTTTGCCTGTTGTACTTGGATGTGCAGTTCAAGCCATTGCACCAATTATTTTGATTGGGCAAGACATGGGGATTGGCGCGATTTACGGATCGATTATTGTTTCAGGACTTTTTGTATTATTAATAGCACCATTTTTCTCCAAAGTTGTTCGATTTTTCCCTCCTGTTGTAACTGGTTCGGTTGTGACAGTGATTGGTTTAACACTTATTCCAGTGGCGATTAATAATCTTGCTGGCGGGGCAGGGGCTAAAGATTTCGGTTCGATGTATAATCTTGGTCTTGGCTTTGGGACGTTACTGTTAATTATTTTAGTGTA
The DNA here is from genome assembly GCF_014227425.1 of Listeria marthii. Taxonomy (NCBI): domain Bacteria; kingdom Bacillati; phylum Bacillota; class Bacilli; order Caryophanales; family Listeriaceae; genus Listeria; species Listeria marthii. The sequence continues at coordinate 103,040 of NZ_JAASWB010000001.1, read as the reverse complement.
TCGTTTTGGGCAAGGTTTTTCGAAGGCGATTGCTGTCCTAATTGGCCTTGTTGGCGGTTCGCTTTTTGCGGCGCTTTATAAAGGGATTTCGCTCGGACCAGTGAGTGAAGCGAGTTGGTTCCATATGCCGAAACCATTTTATTTTGGCACACCGACGTTCGAGTGGCCGGCGATTATTACGATGATTTTAATTGCGCTTGTCAGTATGGTAGAATCGACTGGAGTATATTTCGCTTTATCTGATATTACTGAACGCAAATTATCGCAAAAAGACTTAACTCGCGGTTACCGGGCGGAAGGGCTTGCGATTATGCTTGGCGGCGTCTTTAATACATTCCCGTATACGGCCTATTCGCAAAACGTTGGACTGGTTCAGCTTTCTGGCATTAAGACACGTAAAGTGATTTATGCGGCAGCTGGTTTTCTTATCATCCTTGGTTTAATTCCTAAAATTGGAGCAGTGACCACGATTATTCCAACGCCAGTTCTTGGTGGTGCGATGGTTGCGATGTTTGGCATGGTTGTCGCGCAAGGCATTAAGATGCTTGGAAAAGTTAATTTTACTTCCCAAGAGAACTTGCTAATTATTGCTTGTGCGGTTGGCGTTGGCTTAGGCGTAACGGTTGTACCAGATTTATTTAATGCTTTCCCAGCGTTTGTTCGTCTATTTACGAGTAACGGGATTGTTGCTGGTAGCGTGACAGCTATTGCGCTGAACATTATCTTCAATATGATTCCACATCGTAAAGATAAAAAAGCGACAAATCCAGAACCTCAACATGCCGAGTAAAAAAATAAAACAGTTTTAATTGGGCTATTTTTTCTCATATACTTATACACATTCCTTTATTTGAAAGCGAAATTGGTCTATATCAATTTCGCTTTTTTGCTGTTTTTCTAGTTTTATTTTCAGTATGTTGGGTATTTTCTAGTAGCTCCAAAAAAGTAAGTTTGGGGTAGATAAAGTAAGGGGGAAAAGTAGATGAATGGAAAACAAGTAATGGTTGGTGGTTTGTCTTTACTTTTAGTTGGCACGGGACTGGGAGCATTTGGTAGTACAGCACAAGCGGCGACGGATGATGCTTCTGTAATGCCAGATATTTCTAACAAACAAGTGCTAGTTGGGTACTGGCATAGTTGGAAATCTTCCGGGAAAGATGGCTATCAACAAGGGACTTCGGCTGATATCGCATTAAAAGATACACCGAAAGCTTATAACGTGGTAGATGTTTCGTTTATGAAAGGGGACGGGGTAAATCGCATTCCGACATTTAAACCTGTGGGAATAAATGATAGCGATTTCAGAGCACAAGTGGGCGCATTAAATAAAGAAGGTCGCGCCGTTCTGTTAGCGCTTGGTGGTGCGGATGGCCACGTCGAACTTAAAGCAGGGGATGAGCAAGCGTTCGCAAATGAAATTATCCGCCAAGTGGAAACATATGGTTTTGACGGATTAGACATTGACTTAGAACAAAGTGCGATTACTGCGGGAGACAATAAAACAGTCATTCCAGCGGCACTAAAAATCGTCAAAGATCATTATAAAGCAGAAGGCAAAAATTTCTTAATCACAATGGCACCAGAATTTCCTTATTTAAAACCCGGCAGTGCTTACGAAAGCTACTTAACTTCGCTTGCTAATTACTATGACTATATTGCCCCACAACTATACAACCAAGGTGGCGATGGTGTTTGGGTTGATGAAACGAACCAATGGATTGCGCAAAATAACGATACACTAAAAGAATCTTTCTTATACTATATGGCCGACTCGTTTATTAATGGGACGCGCGGTTACCTGAAAATCCCAGCTAATAAATTTGTGTTCGGATTACCGGCCAATGTGGATGCAGCGGCAACGGGATACGTAACAGATCCGCAAATCGTCAAAAATGTTTTCACCCGTTTACAAGCAAAAGGGACACCAGTGAAAGGGATCATGACTTGGTCTGTGAACTGGGATGGTGGTACGAATAAAGCGGGAGTACCTTATAATAATGGTTTCTCTAACGCATATGGCCCAATTGTCGGAACTAAATAAGCTAATAGCCGATATCCACATTTAAAGTGGGTATCGGTTTTTTGAAACAGAAGACTTGCGTTCGTTTTAAAATCGGCGTATGATATAAATCGGAATGATTATTATTTAAGGAAGGAGAAACTATGGCTAAAAAATCAAAAGTTGCTAAACATGAACGCCAACAAGCGCTTGTAGAACAATATGCCGAACTACGCCGGACACTAAAAGCAGAAGGTCGTTATGACGAGTTGCGCAAATTACCACGTGATTCCGTGCCGTCGAGGCTACACAATCGCTGCGAGCTAACAGGACGTCCACATGCCTACATGCGTAAATTTGGGATGTCGCGGATTCGTTTTCGTGAACTAGCACATCAAGGACAATTACCCGGCGTGAAAAAAGCAAGCTGGTAAAAAGCTCCTTTTTTCCTGCGAGCCAGATATAATTATGCTACAATAGATGGCAGTAGAAGGAAATTGGAGGATTATATATGACTGAAAATCGAGAAAATTTGCTCGTTGTTGATGGAATGGCACTACTTTTCCGAGCATTTTATGCAACAGCCGTTTCCAAGCAATTTATGTTTAATCAAAACGGGATACCAACGAATGGGGTGCAAGGTTTTATGCGCCATATGTTTGCGGCAATCCGTCAAAGTAACCCAACGCATACGCTGATTTGTTGGGATATGGGATCACAAACATTTCGAAATGAATTATACGATGGCTATAAAGCTGGCAGAACGGCACCACCAGAAGAAATGATTCCGCAATTCGATTTAGCGAAAGAAGTTGCTGCGGGATTTGGCTTTGTTAATTTAGGCGTGCCTGGTTTTGAAGCGGATGATTGTATTGGTACGATTACGGTGCAAGCGAGTAATACAATTGCGACTACCGTTTTAAGTGGCGATAAAGATTTACTTCAACTGATCGCACCAACGAATGACGTCTGGATTATGCAAAAAGGTTATGGCAATTATAAACGATACGATGAAGCAACATTTTTTGAAGAAATGGGCATTACCCCAGGACAGTTTGTTGATGTGAAAGCTTTGATGGGGGACACGTCTGATGGGTATCCTGGTGTACGTGGAATCGGTGAAAAGACAGCGATTAAGCTCATCCAAGAATTCGAGTCCATTGAAGGTGTCTTAAACAATCTCGATAAACTCAAACCAGCCCAACAAACCAAAATTCAAGAAGACTTAGCAATGCTAGAACTAAGTCAAAAACTAGCTAGAATTCATACCGAAGTTCCACTAGAAATTGACTTACCAAGCTTGAAATATGATGGTTTCCACGATGATGCTTTTGCAGTAGTGGAAAAATATGGCTTAAAAACATTAACACGTGATATCGAATAAAAATAGAAGCAATCTGGTCATTTTACGCCAGGTTGCTTCTGTTTTTTTATTGCCTGACGCGCAAGTTGGTCGGCTTGTTTATTTTGGCTGACATTACGCCATTCTGCAAAAAATAATTCTAATGAATCTGCCATTTCTAAAATAGCTTCTAAATGAGGTTTAAATAAAGGGTTTTTCGCATGTCGTTTATGAATTGCTTCAATGGCAACTTTCGAATCGGAGTACAAACGAATGAAAGTTGCTTGTTTTTTCAAGGCTTCTTCTAGCCCGAGTTTAATTGCAATGAATTCTGCTTCGTGGTTGGTCATTATTTCAAGTGGAATCGCGAGTTGTTCATAGATGCCGTCTGCTTTCAGAACAATTCCAGCACCACTTGGGCCTGGGTTTCCAGCACTTGCTCCATCAACGAAAACTTCCATATTATGCGCCTCCTAATATATGAATAGATGTGGCTTTATTATAGAAGGAAAGCTATTTTTTTGCAATAAAAAAACCGGTAAATCGCTACCGGTTTTTACGTCCGTGTCAAATTGGCAACTGGATTAGGCTTTCTCTACATTAGCTGCTTGAGCGCCGCGATTACCTTCTACTACTTCAAATGTTACCGCTTGGCCTTCTTCTAAAGATTTGTAGCCGTCACCTTGGATCGCTGTGAAGTGAACGAAAATATCTTCGCCGCCGTCTGATTCGATAAAACCGTAACCTTTTTCATTGTTAAACCATTTTACTTTCCCATTTTGCATTGAAATAAATCCTCCTAAGTATGGCTAATAATTGCTGAGAATCATTTGTTAAAACGCTTTCATTTCATCTTAAAAAATTTTTCTCGCAAATACTACCTTTTCAGTTCATAGCGTTGCCGCATATGATACTAACACTATAAATCAAAATACCTATAAACGTCAAGCTGATTTTCAATGTTTTTTAAATTTTTGGACTTGTAAGGGCATACTTTTTACTAGAATGTCTTAAAATACTGCTTTTTTCATGGAAACATTCTAGGAGAAATTTCGTTTTTGAAAGGGTAATTACTTTTAGAAAGCTGGATATTATAGTACAATTGGCTATGTGAAAGAATTTAAGTTGGAGGGTATAGCTATGCCAACACCTAGTATGGAAGATTATATTGAAAAAATCTATTCCCTTATTGAGACGAAAGGTTATGCCAGGGTTTCGGATATTGCTGATGAGTTATTTGTCCATCCATCCTCTGTAACAAAAATGGTGCAGAAGCTGGATAAAGACGAGTATTTAATCTACGAAAAGTACCGTGGATTAATTTTGACGCCTAAAGGAACACAAATGGGGAAAAAGCTCCTAGAAAGACACGCATTACTAGAAAGTTTTTTAAGCATTATTGGCGTAGATCCATCCCATATTTATCATGATGTGGAAGGTATTGAACACCATTTGAGTTGGAATTCGATTGACCGAATTGGGGATGTTGTGCAGTTTTTTGAAAATCATCCAGATGCGCTTAAGACGCTGAAGGCAATGGAGTCGACGAAACCAGAAACAAAGGAATAACGGTAATCCAAGGTTGAGATGTTGATTTTTGCGCAATCAGGTTTTACTTTAGAATCAAAATGGTGTTACATCGCTTGGTGTCGCGCTTTTTTGATGCACTGAAGTGGCCAAAATATCTTAATTCTTTGTTACAATATACATATTCGGAGGGGATATCATGTCAAATAAAGTGAAATCAGATATTGAAATTGCATCAAAAGCAGAAATTCTACCAGTTACGACTATTGCCGAACATTTAGGACTAGATGCAGATGCACTCGAACTTTACGGAAAGTATAAAGCAAAGTTATCCTATGATACGATTCACTCGTTAAAAGACAAAGAACCAGGAAAACTTGTCCTTGTAACAGCGATTAACCCAACACCGGCTGGCGAAGGTAAATCGACAGTGACAGTTGGTCTTGGTGACGCACTCTCTAAAAAAGATAAAAAAACCGTTATCGCACTGCGCGAACCATCGCTTGGGCCTACTATGGGGATTAAGGGTGGGGCAACTGGTGGCGGATATGCACAAGTTATTCCAATGGAAGATATTAATTTACATTTTACAGGCGATTTTCATGCGATTACAGCTGCAAATAATGCTTTATCGGCATTTATCGATAACCATATGCAACAAGGAAATGATCTAGATATTGACGGACGCAGAATCGTTTGGAAACGTGTCGTTGATTTAAACGACCGGGCACTTCGTAAAGTAGTCGTTGGTCTTGGTGGCCCGATTCAAGGAGTTCCACGCGAAGATGGTTTTGATATTACCGTTGCTTCTGAGATCATGGCAATCATTTGTTTAGCAAGCGATTTAAAAGATTTAAAGAAACGTTTAAGCGAAATTGTGATTGGCTATAACTATAAAAAAGAACCGATTACGGTTGGCGAAATGGGTTATGAAGGCGCATTAACGTTACTATTAAAAGATGCTTTGAAACCGAATTTAGTGCAAACGTTAGAACATACACCTGCAATTGTGCACGGCGGACCTTTTGCCAATATTGCTCATGGTTGTAATAGTGTTTCTGCGACAAGCACAGCACTTAGACTTGGCGAATATGTTGTGACAGAAGCTGGATTTGGCGCAGATCTTGGCGCGGAGAAATTTTTAGATATTAAAGTTCCTGCGCTTGGAAAAGCACCGGATTGTGTGGTTATTGTTGCAACGATTCGCGCGCTGAAAATGCACGGTGGCGCTTTGAAAACCGAACTAAGCGAAGAAAACGTCGATGCGCTAGCTAATGGTTTTACTAACTTGCAAAAACATACGGAGTCTATCCAAACATTTGGTATTCCGTACGTGGTAGCGATTAATAAATTTATCACTGATTCTGACGCAGAAGTGGCGAAATTAGAAGCGCTTTGCGAAGAACATGGCATTCCGTTCTCCTTAACAGAAGTTTGGGAAAAAGGCGGCGACGGTGGTCTTGAGCTTGCGGATAAAGTAATTGCAGCTGTGGAAAGTGGAGCAGCGGACTACAAACGCATTTATGATGACGCTTGGTCGATTGAAGAAAAATTAGAAGCGATTGTGACGAAGGTTTACGGTGGTATTGGCGTGGAGCTTTCTAGCAAGGCGCAAAAACAAATTGTGGAATTTAAAAAATATGGTTGGGATCGCTATCCAATTTGTATGGCGAAAACACAATATTCGTTATCGGATGATCCGGCATTGCTTGGTCGTCCAACTGATTTCGTGATTCATATTCGCGAATTTATTCCAAAACTTGGTGCTGGATTTGTCGTTGCTTTAACAGGCGACGTGATGACGATGCCGGGCTTACCAAAAAAACCAGCGGCATTAAATATGGATGTCGATGAAAATGGTAACGCGCAAGGTTTATTTTAAAACTAGAAGTTCCAAAAGTGGATTCGTCGCTTTTGGAACTTTTTTCAATTTAAGCAATTGATATGTTCTATGTTTTCAGCTAGAATAGATAAGGACGAACAGGAAATGGATGGGACTAAATGAAACAATTAAAAGTGGAAAATTTAACAAAAACATATGGTGAAAAAAGCCTGTTTGAAAATATCTCGCTAACGATAACAGAGGGCGAACGTATTGGTTTAATCGGTGTAAATGGCACCGGGAAATCGACGTTATTGCAAATTATTTCTGGAAGTGAATCTGGGGATAAAGGTACAGTTACGAAAGCAAAAGATTATACGATTGGTTATTTGGCGCAAGATCCTGAGTTTAATGAAGAAGATACAGTTCTCGCGGCTGTTTTTGACGGGGATACTGCGGCGCTTCGAGCTATGCGTAAGTATGAGGAAGTCTTGCTGGCGATGTCGCTTGACGCGGAAAACACCAAATTACACGATGCTTATACGGCGGCTAGCCAGGAAATGGATGCTAGTGCGGCTTGGGATATGAACACAGAAGCGAAAACAATTTTAGAAAGACTTGGCATTACGGATTTAACAGCAAAAATAAGTGCGCTTTCTGGTGGACAACGAAAACGGGTTGGTTTGGCGCAAGTTTTAATTGAAACGCCTGATTTGCTTATTTTGGACGAGCCTACCAACCATTTGGATTTTCAGTCGATTCGTTGGTTAGAAGAATACTTAAATCGCTTTAAAGGCGCTGTCTTGCTCGTTACCCATGATCGTTATTTCCTTGACCGCGTAACGAACCATATGGTGGAACTAGACCGTGGTGCGGCTTATCGCTATGTTGGGAACTACGAGAAATTCATGGAATCTAAGGCAATTCGGATGGAAAATGAAGTACGCGAATCCGAGAAAAATAAAAACTTGTATCGAAAAGAACTGGCATGGATGCGCCGCGGTCCCCAAGGTCGGGCAACGAAACAAAATGCCAGACAAGACCGTTTCCATGATTTAGAGAAAAAAGTGAAAACAAAAGTGGATGATTCGGAACTGGCGATTGATTTTGTCACTAGCCGTCTCGGAAAAGATGTTTTCGAACTGAAAAACTTAGAAAAACGCTTTGATGAAAAACAAGTATTACAAGATTTTAGTTTGATTATCCAACCGGGAGAACGCCTTGGTATTACAGGTAATAACGGAACTGGTAAATCAACTTTACTGAACATGTTAGCTGGAAAACTAGCACCTGATGCCGGCGAAGTGCTTACTGGTCAAACGGTACAAATCGGTTATTATACGCAACAAAATGAAGAAATGGACCCGGATATGCGGATGATTGCTTATTTGCAAGAAGCAGGCGAGCAAGTAACGACATCCGGCGGCGAAGTAATTAGCGTGAGCGCGATGCTCGAACGATTTTTATTCCCACCTAATTCACACGGGAAGAAAATTGGTAGCTTATCGGGCGGAGAAAAACGCCGCTTATTCTTACTGCGCATTTTGATGGAACGCCCTAATGTATTGCTACTAGATGAGCCGACCAACGACTTAGATACGCAAACATTAACCGTTTTAGAAGATTATTTAGAATCATTCAACGGCACGGTCATTACGGTCAGCCATGATAGATATTTCCTTGATAAAGTTGTGAATAAATTGCTCGTTTTCCGGGCGATTGGGGAAGTAGAAATTTTCTACGGAGAATATAGTGATTATTTGAAAGAACTAGAGGCCAAAGGAAAACCAGCGAAATCAATGAAAAAAATGGCGAATACTTCGGTCGAAAAGTCAGCACCTGAGAAAAAGGAGAAAGTCAAACTAACCTACCAAGAACAACTGGAGTGGGACGGAATTGAAGATGCGATTAGCGAATTAGAACAAACGATTGAATCGCTCAACGAAACATTGGAAAAAACCGGAGCAGACTTTACAAAAGCAGCAGAAATTAGCGGACTTATTACAGCAAAAGAAACTGAGCTGGAACAAATGATGGAACGCTGGGAATTTTTATCACAATATGCGGAATAAGGAGTGCGAACGATGAAACAATATTTGGATTTAGAAAAGTACGTTTTAGAGAATGGAACACAAAAAGGAGATCGCACTGGGACTGGAACAATCAGCACGTTTGGTTATCAAATGCGTTTTGATTTACAAGAGGGCTTTCCGATTATGACAACAAAACGGGTACCATTTAAACTTGTAGTAAGTGAACTGCTATGGTTTTTACATGGAGATACGAATATTCGCTACCTTTTACAGCATAATAATAACATTTGGAATGAATGGGCTTTTGAGCGTTTTGTGAAAAGCGATGATTACAAAGGCGAAGATATGACGGATTTTGGACTGAGAGCAGAAAGTGATCCGGCTTTCAAAGAAGTATATCAAGCGGAAATGGCACAATTTAAAAAGCGTATTTTAGAAGATGAAGCATTTGCGAATAAATACGGTGAACTAGGTAATATTTATGGCAAACAGTGGCGCGAATGGAAAACTTCGCAAGGGGAAACGATTGATCAGTTAGCTGATTTGATTGAAATGATTAAAACGAACCCGAACTCGCGTCGTTTGATTGTGTCTGCTTGGAACCCGGAAGATATTCCGAATATGGCTTTACCTCCATGTCACTCATTATTCCAATTTTATGTGGCGGATGGGAAATTATCGTGCCAACTGTATCAACGCAGTGCGGATATTTTCTTGGGCGTACCGTTTAATATTGCGAGTTATGCACTTCTGACACATCTTATTGCCCGTGAAGTGGGGCTTGATGTTGGCGAGTTTATCCATACAATGGGTGATGCGCATCTTTATAATAATCATATCGAGCAAGTAAAAGAGCAGTTATCGAGAACACCGCATGCACTTCCAAAATTAGTGCTTTCAGATAAACCGGCAACGATTTTTGATTTTGATGTCGCGGATATTTCACTTGATGGCTATAATCCAGATCCAGCGATTAAAGCACCAATTTCAGTATAAGGGAGGTTTTCTTGGATGATAATTTTTGTTTGGGCACAAGACCGCGCGGGCAACATCGGTAAAGATAACAAAATGCCGTGGCACTTACCGGGCGATTTGCAGTTTTTCAAAAAAACGACGACTGGGAAAACGCTTGTTATGGGACGCAAAACCTATGAATCTTTAGGAAAAGCATTGCCGAATCGAAAGACGATCGTATTAACGCGGGATAAAGAATTGCAGTTAGACGATGCGGAAATCCTGCATTCGCGCGATGAGGTTTTGGCGCTTGCTAAGACGGGGGAACCGATTTATATCGCAGGTGGTGCGGAAATTTATCGTTTATTTATGGATGTGGCGGATCAGTTGATTGTCACAAAAATTGATGCGGAATTTGATGCAGATACGGCCTTTCCTGAAGTAGACTGGGAGAATTTTTCGGAAGTTGCGAAAGAACCTCATGAAAAAGATGAAAAAAATAAGTACAATTACACTTTTTATACGTATGAAAGAAATTAGTAGAAACGTTGCCTGATTGCGGGCAACGTTTTTCGAGTGGAGTGAAGATTAATTGTTATCAAAAATGGAGATAAATAAACGGGCGATGGAAGAGAATATTGCGCTTCTTGCTTGCCCGATTTGTGGTGGGGAATTTACATTTCAAGAGCCAAATTCATTTGTATGTCCGGAACGTCACGCTTTTGATATCGCCAAACCCGGTTACTTGAATTTGTTGAAGCAAGCGCATAAAACAAAATACGATCAGGCGTTATTCGAATCACGTAAAAAAGTGATTGCGAGTGGCTTTTTTGGAAAGTTAATGGAGCGGGTTACGGAAATCATTGCTGATGCGAACAAAGAAAGTGTTGTTATCTACGATGCTGGTTGTGGTGAGGGAAGTCATTTGGCGCGAGTAGTATCGGAACTTCAAGCAACTGGCCGTGAAGTGCAAGCAGCGGGACTTGATATTGCCAAAGAAGGCGTCAAACAGGCGGCGCGCGATTATCCGGGGATTGTTTGGACGGTAGCGGATTTAGCCAATTGCCCAAATCAAAGAGAGACAGCAGATGTCATTTTAAATATTTTATCGCCTTCGAATTATGAAGAATTTAAACGGCTGCTAAAAACGAACGGCTTTTTGCTGAAAGTAGTTCCTGAGGCGAATTATTTACGAGAATTGCGCGAATTTATTTATGTGGATGAGAAAAGCAGTTATTCGAATGAATCGGTTACATCACGGTTGGCAGAAAAATTAACGGTGGAACATGTCGAGCGAATCACGTATAAAGCGCCAATTGCTAAAGATTTATTTGCTGATTTTCTAGAAATGACGCCGCTTGGTTGGCATATTGAAGCGGATAAAAAAAGCGAATTACTGGGAAACCCACCAGAGGAATTAACGATCGACCTGCAAATCATTATTGCAAATAGAGCACATCTTTTGTAAAAACCATGTGAATTGTGCGCAATATAAGCTATAATGAAGGGGAAAAATACAGAAGCTGGAGGAATGACATGAATCAATCAGAAACGAAAGCGTTAGAAGCACTGCAAAACGGATCAGACATACGTGGAATAGCGATTGCTACGGAAAAATATCAGATTACGCTAACAGACGAACGTGTAGAAAAGATTGCTTATGGCTTTGCGAAATGGCTAAAAGAGGAGAAAAAAGTGGAAGGTCAGGCAAAAGTGGCAATTGGCCATGATAGCAGACTTTCAGCTGAACGATTAAAGGCGGCGCTCGTAAAAGGTCTTACTTTTGCAGGGCTGGATGTAGTGGATGTTGGGCTTGCAACAACGCCAGCGATGTTTATGGCGACTCAATATGATGACTACAACTGCGATGCCGGCATTATGATTACAGCGAGCCACTTACCTTTTATGTATAATGGGTTGAAATTATTTACTAAATCTGGAGGTGCGGAACACGAGGATATTGATTACATTGTGGCCCACGCAGATAAATCCTTCATTGAAAACGGCGGAAACACCGGTAAAGTGACAAAACAAGATTTACTTTCTACATATGCGGCAGATTTAACAGACAAAATTAGAGCGGGGATCACGGATGCAGCTGATCAGATGAAACCGTTACAAGGCAGCCATATTATTGTAGATGCCGGTAATGGTGCGGGCGGATTCTTTGCTGAAAAAGTATTGGCAGAGCTTGGCGCAGATATTTCAGGTAGTCAATTTTTAGAGCCGGATGGAAATTTCCCGAATCATATTCCGAATCCTGACAACGAGGAAGCGATGGCTAGTTTGAAAAAAGCGGTTCTGGCTAGCGGGGCGGATTTAGGCGTGATTTTTGATACGGATGTGGATCGTGCGGCGATTATGGATAAAAATGGCGAAAGCTTAAACCGCAATCCACTTATTGCTGTTATCTCGAGTATTATTTTAGAAGAAAAACCTGGGACGACGATTGTGACTGACTCGACAACATCGGGTCATTTACAAGCGTTTATTGAAGCAAAAGGTGGCAAGCAGCATCGTTTTAAACGTGGTTATCGTAACGTTATCAATGAAGCGCTGCGACTTAATGCGAGCGGAACAGCGTCTGAAATCGCGATTGAAGTAAGTGGACATGCGGCATTAAAAGAAAACTATTTCTTAGATGATGGTGCCTACTTAATTGCCAAAATTTTAATGACGTATGCGACTTTACGTAAAAATGGCCAAGATTTGCCGGACTTAATTGCCGACTTAAAAGAACCAGCAGAAAGCGAAGAAATTCGTTTAAGCATTACAGCACCAGATTTTAAAGCTTATGGAAAAGAGGTATTGGCAGATTTTCAGGCGTTTGTGGAAGCAGATGCAGATATGGAAATGGAGCCTGTTAACCAAGAAGGCATTCGCGTGAATACGAGCGGTGAGCTTGGCGAAGGATGGTTCTTGCTGCGAATGAGCCTTCATGAACCAGTGATGCCGATGAATTTAGAGAGTGATGAAGCTGGTGGTATCCAAAAAGTGAAGAATCGCTTAGCCGAATTTTTCGCGAATAAAGCAGAGTTGAAAATGTAATTACTGGAGAACTTGGTATCTTTTAGCTGCCAAGTTCTTTTTTTCTATCAAATCAATTGAAAAAATCAAGTGAGTATAGTAGACTTAAAAAGCAAGCACTTACTTTAAAAGGGAAATAAAGTACAGGAGTGTGTTTTTTGGAAACTTGGATTACAAGTATTATGGCTGATTTTGGCTATATTGGTATTTTTTTATTGATTATGGTTGAGAACTTGTTTCCGCCGATTCCCTCTGAGATTATCTTAACTTTTGGTGGATTTATGACGACCGTTTCATCGCTGAATGTGGTGATGGTGATTATTGTAGCAACACTTGGGTCGGTCGTTGGCGCTATTTTACTTTATAAAGTGGCTTCGTATTTTGGTAAGGAACGACTGACGAAAATTGTATTAAAGTACGGCCGGATTTTGCGGTTGAAGGAATCGGATATTGAACGCGCAGAAAGTTTCTTTTTGAAATATGGCAGTTGGGCGGTATTTTTATGTCGGATGATTCCGCTAATACGAAGCTTGATTTCGATTCCAGCTGGGATGACGAAGATGAAAATGTCGCGATTTTTAATCCTAACGACTGCGGGAAGCTTGCTTTGGAACACGGTTTTAATTGGACTTGGCGCTTTGCTCGGTGAGTCATGGAGTGAAATTGTTGTTTTTATGGATAGTTTTTCGACCATTATTTATAGCATCATTGCGATACTTGTTGTTATCGGGCTAGGATTCTTTTTCCGGGCACGTTTCAAAAAAACACTAGATGAAGAATAATGTGTAACCTTGAAGAGCAATCTTCAAGGTTTTTCTTTTGCGATTTTCGCTTTCGTGCTATGATAAGTTGGACATAGAAAGGGGACGGGACATATGCGGATTGGAATGCGAACGGTGAAAACCGCGATTGCAGCGACACTAGCGATTATTTTAGCGGAATGGCTACATTTGGAGTATGCAGTTTCGGCGGGGATTATCGCGATTTTAAGTGTACAAAATACGAAAAAGGGGTCTTTACAATTAGCCATTCAGCGGGTTTATTCGACCGTTTTGGCGCTTTCGATTGCAGCAGTATTTTTCATGCTAATCGGCTATAATGCAGTGAGTTTTGGACTTTATTTACTTATTTTTATTCCCCTCGCTGTTAAATTACACGTGGCGGACGGGATTGTCGTTAGCTCGGTACTTGTATCGCACATTTTATTAGAACAATCATTATCATTCTTTTGGTTTAAAAATGAACTATTACTCATGGCGGTCGGCGCTGGTATTGCAATTATTTTAAATTTATACATGCCGAAAATGGAAGACGAAATAAAACGAAGTCAACAAAAAATCGAAGCGATTATGCGCCAAATTTTAACGGAGATGACGCAAGGTCTTCGGAATCAATCGGAATATCATGATGAATTTGGCTTATTACACCAATTAAAGGGTACACTAGACTATGCGCAAGAAAAAGCCGCGCGAAATTTGGACAACCAGTTTTTTGCTTCGTCGCATTATTATTCGCAGTACGTAGACATGCGGCTCGTGCAGTACCGGATTTTGACGCAAATGAAACGACATTTAGTCGCGTTTGATCATTCTTCGGAGCAAAGCATGGCACTGGCGGAAATTACGGAAAAAACGGCGCAAACACTAGATGAGCATAATACGGCAGAGGATTTAGTAGCGGAAATTACAACGATGGTACATGAATTCCGAAGCAGCAAACTCCCAGAAACACGGGCAGAATTTGAAAATAGAGCGATTTTATTCCAATTTATGAATGATCTGCGCTATCTATTAGAAATGAAACGTGACTTTTATGCGGAGTTTGGTTTGAAGGAAAAAGAATTAACGAGGGGACGATGAGCGATGATTGAAAAAATTGGCCAAGTAATGTTATACGTGGAAGATCAAGCTGCTGTGCGAGATTTTTGGGTAGAAAAATTGGATTTTGTGGTCGTGTCAGAAGAGGATGTAAATGGTGAAATTCAGTGGATTGAAATTGCGCCAACAAGAGGATTAGAGACTAGCTTTGTCCTGCAAAATAAAAAGAAAGTCGCGGAAATGAATCCAGATATGAACCTTGGAACGCCATCGATTTTACTATTTGGAACGAATGTTGCGGAACTGTATGAAATTTATAAAAAGAGAGGGATTACGGTTGGCGACTTAGTGGACTTGCCGATGGGCCGTGTCTTCAATTTTGCGGATAACGAAGGCAATTATTTTGCGATTTGCGAAAAATAAAAAAATCAAGATGACAGTCAATGCGGCTGCCATCTTGATTTTTTATATAGTAGGAACTAATTGTCTTTCGGATAATGCTGCTTGAGCTGCTGCTAGTCGTGCAATTGGGACGCGGTACGGGGAACAGGATACGTATGTTAATCCTAATTGATGGAAGAAATGGATGGACTCTGGGTCGCCGCCATGTTCGCCGCAAACACCCATTTTTAAATGCTCCGAAGTCATCCGACCGCGAGTCACCGCCATTTCAACGAGCGCGCCAACACCAGCCTTGTCAATCGTGACAAACGGATCTTTTGGCAAAATATCTTTTTCGTAATAATCGGCAAGGAATTTAGTAGCGTCATCACGCGAAAAACCATATGTTAGCTGCGTTAAATCATTTGTTCCAAAGCTGAAAAACTGCGCTTCTTCGGCGATTTCATCAGCAGTCACACAAGCACGCGGAATTTCAATCATCGTGCCAATATCATACGGAAGTACCACGCGCTCTTTATCAAAAATGGCATGAATCGCTTGTTTCAATTCTGTTTTAATATAGCTGAGTTCGCTTTTTGTCGCGATTAGCGGGATCATAATTTCCGGGTGAACATCCATTCCTTCATCATGAACGATAACAGCACTTTCCATAATTGCTTCTGCTTGCATCCGGTAAATTTCTGGGAAGGTGATAGCAAGCCGACAACCGCGGTGACCAAGCATTGGATTGGACTCAGCAAGTGCTTGAATACGCTTCGTTATTTGCGGTACCGTTCGATTCATCGCGCTCGCTAATTGCTCGATTTCACGGTTTGTTTTCGGTAAAAATTCATGTAGTGGCGGATCAAGCAGGCGAATATTCACCGCGCGTCCATCTGCTATGCGGAATAATTCACTGAAATCCGTTTTTTGCATTTCTTTTAAAGTGGCTAAAACGGACTCGCGCTCTTCTAATGATTCTGCTAAAATCATTTGTCGCATATAAGGAATCCGTTTTTCATCAAAAAACATATGCTCAGTGCGACACAGGCCAATACCTTCTGCACCAAACGAAAGCGCCTTTTTAAAATCAGTCGGCGTATCAGCATTGACGCGAATCATCAACCTTTTCTCCGCATCAGCCCACGCCATTAACTCGTCAAAATGCCCGCCAATCGAAGCTTCTGTAAGTGCGATTTCACCGAGGTAGACTTTACCAGAACTGCCATCAAGCGAAAGAAAGTCGCCTTCATGAAGCGTTTCACCAGTTGCAAGGGTGATTGTTTTTTCTTTTTCATTAATAGTTAGTTCAGCACATCCAGCAATACAACATTTTCCCATACCTCGCGCCACAACAGCTGCGTGGGAAGTCATACCACCATGAGCGGTTAAAATGGCGTTGCTTCGTGCCATGCCTTCAATATCTTCAGGAGAAGTCTCATTACGAACTAAAATGACTGACATGCCATGCTCAGCTGCTTGAACTGCTTCTTTTGCTTCAAAGAAAATTTGACCGGTTGCCGCACCAGGACTTGCAGGTAAACCGGTTGCGATGACTTGACCTGTTTTAAGAGCGCTTTCATGAAAAGCTGGATGAAGTAATTGATGCAGTTGCTTAGTTTCCACACGCATAATAGCTTCTTCACGAGTAATTTTTCCTTCATGAACAAAATCGACCGCTGTTTGAATAGCAGCTTTGGCCGTGCGCTTGCCGCTTCTTGTTTGTAGGACATAGAGATTGCCTTTTTCAATTGTAAACTCAATATCTTGCATATCTAAATAATGGTTTTCGAGAAGTTCACATGTGTGAATCAACTCTTTATAAACGGCTGGCATGCTCTCTTCTAGCGCGCTTATCGGTTCAGGAGTGCGAATGCCAGCAACGACATCTTCTCCTTGAGCATTAAGTAAAAATTCACCAAACACTTCTTTTTCACCAGTTGATGGATTGCGCGTGAACGTAATCCCAGTGCCACTTGTTTCGCCAGTGTTACCAAAAACCATCGCTTGAATGTTCACCGCTGTGCCAAAACTTGCGTCAATCTCATGCAATCGACGGTAAATAACGGCCCGCGGGTTCATCCATGAATCAAAGACAGCGACAATCGCAAGTCGTAGTTGTTCGAGTGGCTCTTGCGGAAAATCTTTCCCCGTAGCTTGTCGGAAAATCAGTTTATAAGTATCTATCAGTTCACTTAAATCGTCTGCAGTTAGTTCTGTATCTAGGCGATAATCCTTTACTTTTTTCATTCGAGTAAGCGCCTGTTCAAATTGGTAGCTTGGAATTTCAAAAACAACATCGCCAAACATTTGAATAAAGCGGCGATAGGAATCAAACGCCGAACGAGCATCCCCAGTTAGAGCAGCTAATCCTTTCGCGGCATGATCATTTAAGCCAAGGTTTAATACCGTATCCATCATCCCTGGCATCGAAAATGGGGCACCAGAGCGAACCGAAACGAGCAGTGGATTTTCCGCGAATCCGAAAATTTTCCCCGTCTGTTTTTCGAGTTGCGCCAAGTGAATGTTGACTTCTTCAAAAATCGCTTCGGATAGGTGTTTATTGTTAGCCGTATAATCATTACAAGCATCGGTCGAGATAATAAAACCGGGAGGGACGGGCAAGCCAATGTTCGTCATTTCTGCCAAATTTGCTCCTTTTCCTCCTAAAAGATTTTTCATTTCTTTAGAACCTTCACTGAACTGATAGACAAATTTTCTCACATTATTCACCTCTTCTAATTAATGGTAACTCGTGATAATTTCCGTGATTAGTGCGGCGGTTTCCTCAATGGCTTTGTCTTCTACATGAATTACTTGGCAGCCAAGCTTTTTAAACGTAGCATAACCGTATTCCAATTCTTCTAAAATACGTTTTTCGCTGGAATAGCTACTTGCCTCATCCAAACCAATCGATTTTAAACGAACTTTGCGAATTTGTGCCAGTTTTTCGGGTGTCGTTGTTAGGCCAATAATTCGGTCGCTAGGGATTTGAAAAAGTTCAGCGGGTATTGGAATCTCTGGAACAAGCGGGACGTTAGCGACTTTCCAGTTTTGATTGGCAAGAAAGCTACTTAGTGGGGTTTTACTTGTTCGGGAAACTCCAACGAGAACGATATCCGCATCTAGTAGACCACGGGGATCTTTACAATCATCATATTTTACAGCGAATTCAATCGCGGCGATGCGATCAAAATAATTACTATCAAGTCGGCGCATGTTGCCGGGATCTTGTTTGGATTTTAAGCCAGTTTTTGCTTCTACAGCCGCAGTTAGCGTATGTAATAAATCTATGTTAGGAATGTGATTTTTCACGCAAAAGTCAGTTGCATATGCGGCTAAAGTGGATTGAACGAGCGTTTGAACAACAATGCCATCAGCGGCCTTTGCTTCTTGCAATGTTTCGAGTAAAGCGCTTTCATCTCGAATAAAAGCATGACGGCGAATGTCGGCAGGCTTATTAAGTGAAAACTGCGCTGTCACCGCGCGAATAATGTGTTGAGCAGTTTCACCGATAGCATCTGAAATAACGTATATAATAACCGGATTTTCCATATTTTCCTCCTATTAAACCTTTTTTATCGTATCGACAAAAAGCGCTGTGATACGTGTTTTTGAAATTTTCCCAACGACTTTTGCATTTTCCAGAACGGGAAGCGAATCGATTTGGTGGAAAACGAGTTGTTCTGCAGCGTGCAAGACGGTGTCATCTTTAGAAACCGTAACCAGATTTGGCATGCGCGTCATAATGGTCGCAATCGGTGTTGCTTTCGTATCTGCATCAGCAAGTGCACCTTTAAGCAAGTCTTTTCTCGAGACAAGCCCAACTAATCGGTCCTCATCAACAACGTATAAACTACCGATATCTTCCATAAACAGCATGACAATCGCGTCATAAACACTAGTTTCTTTTTTTGCGAAAAATGGTTGGGTCATAATATCTGCTACTTTTAACTGGCGAATCTCATCAAAATGAATCGGATTATTTTCTAAGCCAGAGTAGAAATAGCCAACTTTTGGACGAGCATCTAAAATTCCAGTCATCGTTAAAATTGATAAGTCGGCTCGAATCGTGGCTCGTGTTAACTTTAAATGGGCAGCGATAGAGTCACCAGTGGCGGGCTCATTCGCGCGAACATAGGCAACAATCTGATGTTGTCTAGAAGAAAGTTCGATGGGAATCACATCCTTTTATTATGTTATGCTAATCATTATATAGTATGACATAATTAAAAACAAGCCTTAATTGTGTCACACTATATAAAAAAACCTCCTCGCAGTCGAGAAGGTTTTAAAAGCATTATTTAGACATAAAATAAAATACAGAAATACATAAAAGCTGTCCCCGCAATGACAAACACATGCCAAATTGCGTGCATATAAGGAACGCGTGGAATACTGTAAAAAATCGCGCCTACGGTAAACATGATTCCACCAGTTGCGAGGAGCCAAAAGCCAGTTGGCGTTAATCCAGCATAAAGCGGCTTAATCGCAAACATCACCATCCAGCCCATCAGTAAGTAGACAATCGTCGACAACAATTTTAATTTACCAGTCATAAATATTTTATAAATAATCCCAGCAATCGCGAGCCCCCAGATAACACCAAACAGTGTCCAGCCGAGTGTACCTTGAATCGTAATCAACACAAATGGCGTGTAACTACCAGCAATCAACACATAAATTGCCGCATGATCCATAATATTAAAAACAGTTCTCGCCTTGCAAGGTTTAAAGCTATGAAGCAAAGTGGAACAAATATAAAGCAACATCAGTGAAATACCATAAATTAAAAAACTTGTTAAATAAAGAGGATTATCTTTCCCAGCGGCGAATATTATAAGTAAGACGAGCGCGGGAATACTAAGGATAAATCCAATCCCGTGCGTAATCGCATTCGCTAGTTCTTCTTTCCAATTGTAAGAAGTGACATTCATTTTATCACCATACTTTTCTATAAATTTTGTGATTAATATAGGTCTATCATACGCTAAAAAAATAAGAATAGAAAGATAAATACCATTTCTTTCTCTTTTCTTAAAACTAGTTTATAGGTTGTGTATACCGCCGGGAATGTTATAATAAGATTAAAATAAGCAAAAATGGATGTGGCTATATGAAGAAAATAAAAATTATCACAGACTCAACTGCTGGACTAACATTAGAAGAAGCAGCAAAATGGAATATTGATGTTTTATACTTAACTGTAGAAATTGATGGAAAAATTTATAACCCGAAAACAGACATTACCCCAGAAGAATTCATGGTACGCATGGCAGAAACGAAAGAATTACCAAAATCGTCTCAGCCAGCAATCGGCTCTTTTGTGGAAGCCTATGAAAAATATACGGCAGAAGGCTATGAAATCCTTTCTATCCACTTAACTGAAAAACTGAGTGGTACCGTTAATGCGGCTCGCCAAGCTGCTGACATGGTGGAAGGGAACATCACTGTAGTAGACTGCGATTACACAGCGCGCGGCCAAGCTTTCCAAGTGTTAAAAGCAGCAGAAATGGCACAATCTGGTGACTATTCCGTTGAAGAAATCCACGCCAAAATTAATGATATCCGCGACAAAACAAAACTATATATCGTTGTCGTAACACTCGATAATTTAATTAAAGGTGGTCGTGTTGGCCGGATGCAAGGATTCCTAGGCAGCCTTTTAAATATCAAATTAATTGCCAAACTAACAGACGGACAACTGGAAGAAGAAACGAAAGTCCGCAGCAACAAAAAAGTGCTACAATATTGCTTGAATTTAATTAAAGATGAGCCGAAAAAAATTCAACAGCTAGACGTTGTTCATGCGAATGGACTGAATCTGGCGGATGATTTTATCGCAGAATCAAAAGAAATAACCGGTTTAACAGAAATTCCACTATTTTTTGCAGACCCAGTCATTTCCACACATGCTGGAACAGGCGCGTTTGCATTTATGTACTATACTGACTAAGTGAGTGATTGCATATGACAAAGAAAAAATGGCTGTGGCTAACAGGAAGCGTGCTCGTTATCGCGCTTCTAGTTGGCGCAGTTTTTGGTATCAAGTATTATAAAGCATCCAAAGAAACGCCGATTAACCTAGTTGCCATGGGTGATTCATTAACAGAAGGTGTTGGTGATGAAAACAAAGCAGGTGGATATGTCGGTATTATTCCAGAAAAACTAGAAGAAGAACCCAATGTTCCAAGCGTGAAAACGAGCAATTACGGCGTATCCGGAAATAAAATCGGCCAATTAGAAAAACGCTTAAAAACCAACGAGAAATTTCAAGAAGACGTCAAAAAGGCGAATGTTATAACAATTACCATTGGCGGCAATGATGTCATGGCTATTTTACAATCGCGACTTTTAAAGGTAGACGTGGATGATTTTACAGAAGCCAATAAAGAATTCCAACAAGAATTAGAAACACTTCTTAAAGATATTCGCTCTTACAACGATGATGCAGCAATTTTCTTAATGGGCATTTATAATCCTTATACGACTTACTTCGGACACATTAAACAATTTGATGAGGTGATTACCGACTGGAACGATGCGTCTAAAAAGACTATCGCCAAAGACAGTAATGCTTACTTTGTACCAATTGCGAATGTGATAGAAGATCGTAATGAAGCAAGTAAAGATCAACCTAATCCGCTACTGTCAGATGACTATTTCCACCCCAATCATAAAGGGTATGAAAAAATGACAGCGGAATTAGACAAAGCCATTGTAAAACAATTAAACGATGGCAATATTCCCAAATAGAAAGGTGTTAAAATCGTGCAGAGAGAAACACGATCGGCTCCCAAAAAACCAAAACGCAATTACTGGAAATGGATTTGTATTACATTAATCGCGGTGTTACTTCTTTCCGCCGGTTGGGTTTATGTAGCAGTTTTTAAACTCAGTCCGCAAGAAGAACCAACGCCAACGCTTATTAGCAATAAATCGACAGTTGAATTTCAAACGAGTACAACAAAAGCAGATTTAAACCAATTAATCAGCTCCTATATAGAAGATTTTAGTAAGGATCAGGAAATCGGCTATAAAGTTTTCGTAGCAGATAACGTCAACTTTACTGCAGAAGCGAAAATTTTCGGTGAACCTGTAGAGTTGCATCTAAAATTCTCACCAAAAGTAGTCGACAATGGCAACGTAGAATTAACACTCAAAGATATGTCGGCCGGTGCTTTGCCACTGCCTGTATCATACGTAATGAACTATGTGAACAAAAACTACAAATTCCCTGATTGGGTTACAATTATCCCTAAAAAAGAAAAAATCTATCTATCTTTAGATAAATTAAAGCTTCAAGGTGATACAAAAGTACGCGCCGATACGCTAAATTTGAAGAAAGACGATATTTCGTTTACACTTTTAGTACCAGTTAAGTAATTTGGCTGGCTGAATCCTAGTTAGGGGGCATTTTTATGACAAAAGAATCACTTGAAATAGCAACATTTGCTGGAGGGTGCTTTTGGTGTATGGTAAAACCTTTTGATACGCAACCGGGAATCGAGAAAGTCGTTTCAGGTTACACAGGCGGTCATACGGTTAATCCAACCTATAAAGAAGTTTGCAGCGGGACAACAGGACATACAGAAGCAATTCAAATCACTTTTGATCCGACAATTTTTCCTTATGAGAAATTAGTCGAAGTATATTGGCAACAAACAGATCCAACCGATGCGGCAGGCCAATTTGTTGACCGCGGCGATTCGTATCGACCAGTTATTTTCTACCACAATGAAGCGCAAAAAGAAATCGCTGAAAAATCGAAAGCGGCACTTGATGCAAGTGGCAGATTCAAAAAGCCAATTGTCACAGAAATTGCCAAAGCAGAAACATTTTATCCAGCAGAAGAATATCACCAAGATTTCTACAAAAAAGAAAAAGCGCACTATGAAGGTTATCAAGTTGCTTCCGGTCGTGCTGCATTCATAGATGCCAACTGGAAAGGGTGAAGTCAAATGGATGAAAGTAAAAAGAACGAGCGTCTTAAACAACTTACAGATATACAATATAATGTGACCCAAAAAGCGGGTACCGAACGCCCATTTCAAAATGAATTTTATGATAATGCGGCGCAAGGGATTTATGTAGATATTGTTTCAGGAAAGCCGTTATTTTCATCCAATGATCAGTACGATGCTGGCTGTGGTTGGCCGAGTTTCACTAAACCAATCGATGAAACAGAAGTTATCGAACATCGAGATTTGACTCACGGCATGATTCGGACAGAAGTAAAGTCCGTCGATGCTGATTCCCATTTAGGGCATGTTTTTCCGGATGGACCACAAGACAAAGGTGGACTTCGCTACTGTATAAATTCTGCAGCGCTTAGATTCATTCCTGTGGATAAGTTGGAAGAAGAAGGCTACCAAGCATATAAGAAAATCTTTGAATAAACAAATGATGCCAGAAAATGAAATGCGTAGAATAATATCGCGAAATCATTCTCTGGCATTGTTATGAAAAGGAGCGATATACATGTTAAAAGTAGCAGTAGTAGGTCTTGGCGGCATCGCGCAAAAAGCCTATTTGCCAGTTTTTGCAGAAATGGAAAACATCGAGGTACATCTTTATACGAGGGATGCGCAGAAGTTGAAACATTTAAGTGAGAAATATCGTTTTGATCACTATCATCAAAGTATTCATTCGATGATTGAGTCGGGTGTGAATGCTGCATTTGTACATTCCTCTACAGCAAGCCATCCAGAAGTTATCCGGACTTTTTTAGCGCATCATATTCCGGTATATGTCGATAAACCGATTGCCGACAATTTAGCAGAAGTAGAAGAATTAACGCGCCTAGCAAAAGAACAAGACACGCTGTTAATGACTGGCTTTAACCGTCGTTATGCGCCAAAATATCAAGAATTAAAAGCATTAACAGAGACCAACATGATTATTATGCAAAAAAATCGCGCATCGCAACCAGGTGAGCCACGCACATTTATTTATGACGATTTTATTCATGTCATTGATACCGTGCGATTCTTACTAGATACCGAAATTGAACAATTAAACGTCTTTCCGGTATGGCAAGACGAGCTTCTAGCAAGCGTAACCGTGCAAATTACTGCGGGAGATAAAGTGGCGACTGCCATCATGAACCGCGATAGTGGCGTGAATGAGGAACGCTTAGCAGTGATGACGCCTAGTGCCAAATATGAAGTGGAAAATGTCACAGAGACACATATTTATGAAGGCACAACCGAACGTTTTGAGCGTTTTGGAGATTGGGAGACAACCTTGTATAAAAGAGGATTTGTATCAATTATCCAAGCCTTTTTAACAGCTGTTCGAAATGGCGAGAAAGCACCAATTTCTAAGGAAGATGCACTAGAAACGCATCGACTTGCAGAAGAAATTCTACGCAAACTAGAAAATTAACTTTATTTTTTTCAGGAAATCAACTATAGTTAAAGCATAAAAAGAGCGGAGTGTGTTGTACGTTGGGAAGATCATTTTATCATTTTTTAATGACATATCGGGACCCGAAACTAACAGATCAGAAAACGGAATTTGCCAACAATGCATACCGAGATCATAGTTTTCCAAAGCAAACGAGAAATTACCATATTCTTTGTGATTATCTGGAGTTTAACGCGCCATATTTGCCGGGAATGTCTATTTTCGATGAACTTTGGGATGCTTATTTGCTAGATGAAGAGAAAAACAAACACTAGGAGGAAAAAAGATGAGCGTACATATCGAAGCAAAACAAGGGGAAATTGCAGAAACTATTTTATTACCAGGAGATCCGCTAAGAGCGAAATACATTGCGGAAACATTTTTGGAAGATGTCGTTTTATTCAACCAAGTGCGAGGCATGCTAGGATTTACTGGTACATATAAAGGCGAAAAAGTTTCTGTTATGGGAACAGGGATGGGTATTCCATCTATTTCGATTTATGTAAATGAATTAATTCAAAGCTATGATGTGAAAAACTTGATTCGCGTTGGTACAATGGGCGGAATTCAAGCAGACGTAAAAGTTCGTGATGTTGTTATTGCGCAAGCGGCTTCGACAGATTCACAAATCAACCGCAATACTTTTGCAGGAGTTGACTTTGCACCTGTAGCTGATTTCTCTCTTCTTAAAAAAGCCTATGATGCAGGTATCGAAAAAGGATTATCCCTTAAAGTCGGTAATGTTTTCTCAGCAGATCGTTTTTATAATGATCAACTAGACAAACAACAATTAGCTGATTACGGGGTACTTGGTATCGAAATGGAAGCAGCCGCACTTTATACACTGGCACAAAAATATGGTCGTCGAGCATTAGCCATTTTAACAGTAAGTGACCACATTTTTACTGGAGAAGAAACATCTGCGGAAGAGCGCCAAACTACTTTTAATGATATGATTGTTGTAGCATTAGAAGCAGCAATTAAATAAATTTAAATTACTAACTTAGAATCAGACTTAATGTATACAGGAAGGTTGATAAACACAATGAGTTCTTTATTAACAATCGCTTTAGCTATCAGTATTAGTTGTGTGCACACGGTGGAAGATCAATATTTCGACGGCACAAATGCTAAAGTGGAACAAACAGCGACTAGCAACCAAACACTTGCAGAACTAGAAAAAGATCCACTTTATCCGTATATCGATAAGCAAAATAAATTAACGGAGAAAAATGGGATTAAGTATATCGAAAACGAGGAAAACATGCTGGTTCTGGCCAACAAAGATTTCTCCTTGCAACCAACATATACCCCCCCAGACTTAGTTCGCCCTAATGTAACGTTCTCGTTTGGCGAGCAGCAAGTCGAAAAAGCACAACTTCGAAAAGATGCAGCAAAAGGGTTGGAAGAGATGTTTGCAGCTGCGAATAAAGATGGAAAGAAACTATTTGCCGTTTCTGGCTATCGTTCGTACAAGCGCCAACAAGAAGTATTCCAAGCCGAAGTAAATGCTAAAGGGGATCAAAAAGCTAGAGAAGCAGTGGCGTACCCCGGCACAAGTGAGCACCAAACCGGTTTAGCGATGGATATCTCGTCAGAAAGCCAATCATATGAACTAACAGAAGCTTTCGGAAATACCCCTGAAGGCAAATGGTTACAGGAAAATGCCCATAATTATGGCTTTATCCTGCGTTATATGAAAGGCCGCGAAGACATTACGAAATATCAATACGAATCGTGGCATTATCGTTATGTAGGCAAAGATGCCGCAACGATTATTTACAAAAACAACTGGACTTTAGAAGAATTTTTTGAGCAAGTTGAGGCACTTCAAAAGAAAGTAGATGCCGCTAAATAACAAGCTTTTGAGCCATAAACAATCATTTGTTTATGGCTTTTTTTATTGCGCGTAGAAATTAAATAGTTGCACAAAATACCTATAGGGGGTATACTGTTAATTGTAGAAACAAAGGAGGAGAAAAAATGAAACACGACCAACCAATTGTTCCACGCAAAGAAGACGAAACGAAATTACTTCAAAATCGTTTGCGACGTATCGAAGGCCAAATCCGCGGTATTGCTCAAATGGTCGAGGATGATAGATATTGTACAGACATTTTAGTTCAAATTTCAGCAGCCAATAAAGCGCTCAAAAATGTTGGCTTGCAAGTACTTGAACATCATACGGCACACTGTGTTGTCGATGCGGCGAAAAATGGGGAAGATGACGTAATGGAGGACTTACTTAAAGCAATACGTCAATTTTCTAAAACCTGAGGGGGGTATATAAGATGAACGATAAATATGTAAGACAAGATTTAAATGTTTTTGGAATGACTTGTGCGGCTTGTTCCACAAGAATTGAAAAATCACTAAATAAAGCAGAAGGCGTAGAAAAAGCCAATGTTAACCTAGTAACAGAAAATGCGGCCGTTTATTACGATCCAGAAGTAACATCGACAGAAGATTTAATTAAAGTCGTCAAACATGCGGGTTACGATGCAGCAGAAAAAATGACCAAAGAAGAAAAAGATGCTGTTTTAGAAAAGAATTTCAAAAAAGAAGTGCGACGCTTTATTCTTTCGGCCGTACTTTCACTTCCTTTACTGCTTACGATGGTGACGCATATTCCTTACATCCATGAAATGGCCTTTGCAGAAACGATTGGCAACTGGATTAATCCAACAATCCAACTAGTACTCGCAACAATTGTGCAATTTTATATTGGTTGGCGCTTTTATGATGGGGCTTATAAAGCACTACGGGGTAAAAGCGCGAACATGGACGTATTAGTTGCGCTCGGTACATCTGCTGCTTATTTCTATAGTGTGGTGGAATATATTCGTCACATGATTGATCCAAGCGTGATGCCACATTACTATTTTGAAACAAGTGCGGTTCTGATTACGTTAATTTTATTAGGTAAATTGCTAGAATCATACGCAACTTCCAGAACAACCGAATCAATTGCTGGACTACTTGAACTACAAGCAAAAGAAGCGACCGTTATTCGGGAAGGAAAAGAATGGCTAGTGCCTGTAGACTCCTTGAAAATTGGCGATGTTATCTTAGTACGTCCGGGTGAAAAAGTACCGATGGATGCCGAAATTATTTCTGGGGAAACAAGTATTGATGAAGCGATGATTACTGGTGAACCTGTGCCAGTAGAGAAAAAGCCAGGCGACTCTGTGATTGGTGCTACGATTAACTTTGACGGGGCTTTCCAAGCAAAAATCACGAAACGGATGGAAGAAACAGTTTTAGAATCTATTATCCGTTTGGTGGAGGAAGCACAAGGCATTAAAGCGCCAATTCAACGTTTAGCAGATAAAATCTCTGGTATTTTTGTTCCTATTGTACTTGGAATTGCTGCTGTGACATTTATTATTTGGTACCTTGTGACTGGTACTGTGGATGGCTCGCTCGAAGCTGCCATCGCTGTGTTAGTCATTGCCTGTCCCTGTGCGCTCGGACTCGCAACACCAACCGCAATCATGGCTGGAACTGGTAAAGGTGCCGAAAGTGGGATATTATTTAAAGGTGGCGAACATTTAGAACGTACATCAAAAGTCGACACAATCATTTTTGATAAAACTGGTACTTTAACAGAAGGTAAACTAGAAGTAAGCGATAAAGAAGCAACACATGACCAATTTTTCCCTTATTTATTCTTAATGGAACAACAATCAGAGCATCCGATTGCGAAAGCGATTATTAAGATGTTAGCGTCTGAGAATCTCGATGTTTCCACAATCAAACAAGGAAAAATTCGCGCAAAAGCTGGCCATGGGATGACAGGTACACTTGATGAAAGTAAGGTGGAACTTGGCGCTTATCGCTATATTTCCTCCCTTACAACGATTCCAAAAGATGCTGATGAGTTAATCGGAAGCTGGATGCACGCTGGAAAAACTGTGGTAGCGATGGCGATTGATGGTGTATATGCCGGCGCACTTGCTTTATCCGATACACCGCGACCAGAAGCAAAAGAAGCCATCCAAAAACTACAAGCTCAAGGCATCAAAACCGCGATTTGTTCTGGTGACCAATCCGTAGTTGTAGAAAATATGGCGAAAGATTTAGGAACCGATATGTTTTTTGCCGAACAATTACCCAATGATAAAAGTGCTTTAGTGGAAAAATTACAACAAGAAGGTCATATCGTTGCATTCGTTGGCGATGGTATTAATGATGCACCAGCTCTTGCAGCAAGCGATATTGGGATTAGTATCGGAACAGGAACAGACATCGCGATTGAAACAGGCGACGTAACACTTGTAAGTCACCGTTTGACATTAATTCCGGAAACAATTGAACTGTCTAAAGCGACGATGCGCAATATCCGCCAAAACTTTTTCTGGGCACTTGCCTACAACTGTGCGGGGATTCCAATTGCAGCATTAGGCCTACTTGCGCCTTGGGTAGCAGGACTTGCGATGGCATTTAGTTCCGTTTCTGTTGTAACAAACGCACTACGCTTAAAAAGATATAAATTTAAATCTTAGGAGGAAAATGACATGGAAAAACTGATTTTAAATGTAGAAGGTATGACTTGTGGACACTGCGAGGCTCGCGTAACAAAAGCTTTATCGGAAGTAAGTGGCGTGAAAAATGCGGTAGTTTCCTTAGATGAAGGAACAGCGACAGTTGAATTCGAAAAAGGACAAGTAACAGAAGATGCGCTTATTGATGCTGTTGAAGAAGCAGGATATGAAGTAGCTTAATTTAAAAGCAAAAGGAGGATTCTTAGCGGAATTCTCCTTTTTTATATGTCATGAAAAAAAGATACCAAAATGGTTCGAAAACTGGTAAAATAAATGAGTTAAATAAAATGTGCTAGTAGTAGCCACATTTTACATAGAAAGTGGTGAAGAAAGATGGAACAATCCCCACAAAACGAACCAGACAAAGTGGAGAAAAAGGAAGAACAAAAATCAAAACCTGGCAATGGTTATATAAAAATGAAGTTATTCCCATTTATCATGCTATTATTCGCTTTTGTCTTTGTTACGGCATTAGTGACAACCATCGTGATGTCTTTAGGGGATGACAAGCAAGTCAAAGTGAGTATTCCAGAACGTAAAGAATTTACCAAGCTATATGACGTATATGATGAAATTACGAGTAAATATTATAAAGATACCAAATCCAGTAACATGATCGACGGAGCCATTACCGGTATGGTGAATTCGCTCGATGATCCTTATTCCACTTTTATGTCGAAAAAAGAATCATCGGCTTTTAACGATACGATTTCTGCTAGTTTTGAAGGAATTGGCGCAGAAATTCAAGAAAAAGATGGCGCCATCGTGGTCGTTTCTCCAATCAAAAATTCCCCAGCCGAAAAAGCTGGATTGCGCCCGCAAGATATTATTACACAAGTAGACGGGAAGTCTGTTAAAGGCGATACAGCTACAGAAGCAACCCAAAAAATCCGCGGTGAAAAAGGAACCAAGGTAACCCTTACGATTCAACGTTCCAATGAAGATAAACCATTTGATGTTACGATTACACGTGATGAAATTCCAATCGAAACCGTTTATAAAGAAATGGGCAGCGATAAAATTGCGCACGTCACAATCAGCACATTTTCTGAAACAACCTATGATGAGCTTGAAAAAGCACTCAAAGCCCTTGAAAAAGATGGCATGAAAGGACTTGTGATTGACTTGCGAGGAAATCCTGGTGGGTTACTCGACCAAGCTGTTTCAATTTCTAGCCTGTTTGTTCCTGATGGCAAAGTTGTCGTACAAGAACAAGGGAAAGATGGCAGTAAATCAGCCATTAAAGCCGATAGTAGCTCACATGGCGATTATAAAGTAAAAGTACCAACTACCATGCTTATTGATGGTGGGAGCGCAAGTGCCTCAGAAATTCTTGCAGCAGCAGCGAAAGAATCTGGCGGCATTAAACTTGTTGGAGCAAAATCATTTGGTAAAGGGACCGTCCAAACAGCGACAACCTTATCCGATGACTCCACACTGAAATTAACAGTCGCAAAATGGTTAACGCCAAATAGCGAATGGATTCATGAAAAAGGTATTACGCCAGACGTGGTTGTGAACATGCCAAATTACGCAACCATGACTATTCCTTCCTCCACAAAAGTCTACCAAAATGGCGATTTCGGTGATGATGTAAGAACCATCGAAACCATGCTCAAAGCACTAGACTATAACGTTGGAAAAGTAGACGGCTTATACGATATAGATACAAAATATGCTGTTCAGAGATTCCAAGCAGCAAACAAAATAGATGTGACGGGAATTATGACAGGTGTAACAACCGATAAATTAGTCGAATTAACGCAAAAACATCTAAAAGAAATAGATCCACAACTACAAAAAGCAAAAGCCTTGGTGAAGTAAACGTACAACTTTTTTGAAAAACTGGAGGTAGCAAAAAAATGGAAACATACTTAGAAATTGAAACGTTGATTAAGCGAATTTTTAATAGTTTTCGTCATGAAGTCGAAGCTGTACTCGATAAAAGATTAAGTGGTAGCGAATACCGCGTCTTGAGTTTGATTTCGAGCGGACTTACGAAAACATCAGAATTAGCTAAAACACTTGATGTTTCAGCCAGTCACATTACAGCCATTACAGATACTTTAGTCGAAGAACAGTTTATTACACGTCATCGTTCTGAAGTAGACCGCCGCATTATTGAACTAAGACTAACCGCAAACGCCGAGGAATTTGTCAAAGAAATTGATAAAAAGAAAAAAGAAATGATCGTCAAACGCTTTGCTGTTTTTTCCGAGTATGAACAAGCGGAATTCCGTAAACTACTCAAAAAATTAGCAGACGGTTCCATTAAATAAATAGTAAAAATCCCGTAGTCTAATCGACTGCGGGATTTTTTTATGAACATTTTACTTTACAACAAAAAGATTCTTCGTTATACTTTGGATGAAAGTTGCTCTAAGGAAACATTTTTAGTTATGTGTAAAATTTAGTCTTGAAGGAAAAGGGTGGTATACATGGAAATCCAAGGTTTAACAATCGCATATAAGCAAAAAGTGGCAATTGATAACGTCACACTTCAAATAGCAGCTGGAAAATTAACTGGCATCGTCGGTCCGAATGGGGCTGGCAAATCAACTTTATTAAAAGGAATGATGGGGCTAATTCCGCGCGAACAAGGTCAAGTGACTTTAGCCGATAAGCCACTTTCCTATTGGAGAAAGAAAATCGCTTATGTTCCGCAGCGGAGTGAAGTAGATTTGACTTTCCCAATTACCGTTTTCGATATGGTATTACTGGGCACATATCCGGCGCTTGGATTAATTAAACGCCCTGGAAAGAAAGAGAAACAACTGGCATTAGACGCGCTCGAACAAGTGGAAATGACAGGCTTTATGAAAAGACAAATCGGCGAACTATCAGGTGGCCAATTACAACGGATATTTATCGCACGCGCACTTGCGCAACACGCTGAGATTTTCTTTTTGGATGAACCGTTTGCTGGCATTGATATGACGAGTGAAGCGCTGATTATGCGGCTATTAAAAAAACTAAGAGACAATGGGAAAACGATTGTCGTTGTGCACCATGATTTCCATAAAGTGGCGGCTTACTTCGACGATATCATTTTACTCAATAAAAAATTAGTAGCACACGGTCCAGTAGAACAAACATTTACGGAAGAAAAAATTAAATTTGCTTACGGTGACGCGCCGGTAGCATTTGCGGCGGGGGTGTAGACGATGTTGTTTTTAGAAGGCTTGATGCAATATAGTTTTTTACAAAAGGCACTGATTACTTCTGTGACAGTTGGGATTGTGTCGGGTGTGATTGGTAGTTTTATTATTTTAAGAGGGATGTCACTCATGGGAGATGCGATTTCTCATGCGGTGTTGCCTGGTGTGGCGATTTCTTACATGATGGGGATGAACTTCTTTATAGGGGCTGCAACGTTTGGTATTGCGGCGGCGCTTGGCATCGGTTTCGTTAATCAAAAAAGTCGAATCAAAAATGATACAGCAATTGGGATTGTTTTTAGCGCATTTTTCGCACTCGGGATTATTTTAATTTCTTTTGCGAAAAGTAGTACGGATTTGTATCATATTTTATTTGGGAATGTGCTCGCGGTGCGGAGTTCGGATATGTGGATGACGATTATTATTGCAATACTGGTGATTTCGCTTGTGGCACTTTTTTATAAGGAATTTTTGGTTAGTTCGTTTGATCCAGTGATGGCAGAAGCTTACGGCCTAAATGTAAAATTCTTGCATTACTTCTTGATGCTACTTTTAACGCTTGTAACGGTTTCGGCTTTGCAAACGGTTGGAATTATTTTAGTGGTGGCGATGTTAATTACGCCAGCAGCGACGGCTTATCTGCTTACGAATAAATTATCGAAAATGATTGTTCTTGCTTCTACATTTGGGGCAGTGAGTGCGATTATCGGACTTTACTTTAGCTATATTTTCAACCTAGCATCTGGTGCGGCAATGGTTTTAGTTGCGACAATTATTTTCTTTATCGCCTTTTTATTCGCACCAAAACAAGGCTTATTATTTTCTAAAAAGAGGGAGGTCATCGAATGAAAAAAATGCTCGTTGTGGCACTTTTCGCATTAGTAGTTGTACTTGCGGGGTGTTCCAGTCAAAATAGTACTTCGAAAAAAACAGATGGCAAGTTAAATGTAGTGGCGACTTATTCGATCTTAGCAGATATTGTTAAAAATGTTGGTGGGGACAAAATTGAGCTTCATAGTATTGTGCCAGTTGGCGTGGATCCACACGAATACGATCCGCTGCCAGCCAATATTCAAAGTGCAGCAGATGCAGATTTAATTTTTTACAATGGATTGAATTTGGAAACGGGGAACGGTTGGTTTGACCGGATGCTTGAAACCGCAGATAAATCACGAGACGACAAAGATCAAGTGGTGGAATTAAGTAAAGGCGTGCAACCCAAATATTTAACTGAAAAAGGGAAAACATCCGAAATCGATCCACATGCTTGGCTCGACCTTCATAACGGAATTATCTACACAGAAAATGTGCGCGATGCACTTGTAAAAGCAGACCCAGACAATGCGGCATTTTACAAAGATAATGCGGCAAAATATATTGCGAAGCTGGACGCATTAGATAAAGAAGCCAAACAAAAATATGCTGATTTACCAGAAAATCAAAAAACGTTAGTAACGAGCGAAGGTGCATTTAAATATTTTGCAGCTCGCTACGGTTTGAAAGCAGCCTATATTTGGGAAATCAACACAGAAAGCCAAGGCACACCAGATCAAATGAAACAAATTGTCGGCATTGTGGAGAAAGAAAAAGTACCGAATTTATTTGTCGAAACAAGCGTAGATCCACGTAGTATGGAAAGTGTCTCTAAAGAAACCGGCGTACCAATTTTCGCGAAAATTTTCACGGATTCGACAGCGAAAAAAGGCGAAGTGGGCGACACGTATTTAGAAATGATGCGATACAATTTAGATAAAATTCATGATGGTTTAGCTAAATAAAAAAAGCGCAGAGATTAACTTGAAATCTCTGCGTTTTTTGCGTTTAAGGAAAGTTTTTGCTCCGTTTTCCGAACTCGAAGCGATAAAATAAATGCGGCGACAAATAGGCCGGTACTTAGACCAATCCAGTAACCAAATGGTCCTAAATTCGTAAAGGATAAACCGTAACCTACTGGAAGGCCAATCAACCAATAAGAGATAAAGGCAACAATCGAGGTGACTGTAACATCTTTATACCCTCGGAGTGCCCCAAGAACTGGCGATAAGACAGCATCCGCGAATTGGAACAGAATCGCGTAAACTAAGAAATGCATAATTAAATCTATAAGCGCGGGATCATTCGTGTAAAATCCGGCAATTGTATCGCGGAAGAAAAATAGGATGGCGCCGTTCACACAACCAATCAAAATCGCAGCGGTCATGCCGATATGGCGATACTGTTTGGCGTCTTTTAAGCGTTTCGCACCGGTTTCGTAACCACCAAGAATAGTTAACGTAGAAGCGACACTAAGCGGGAAGGCGTAAAGCAGCGTACAAACACTATTTGCCGACTGATGCGCCGCAATCGTTTCCGTCCCAAAAGCACCCATTAAAATTGTCACCGCCGAGAAAATACTCGTTTCAAATAAAATCGTTAACCCATTTGGCACACCAATCCCGATAATCTCTTTTACCTTCGAAAAACGAAGCGCGGTAAGGCTTTTAAAAATACCGAACTTATGCAATCTAGTTTGTGTTTGAATCAAAATCACACTAACTAAAACAACGAGCCAATACGTAATCCCAGTCGCGTAACCACTACCAGCACCACCCATTTCCGGAAAGCCGAAGTTCCCAAAAATAAAGCAGTAATTTAAAAAGATATTAAATGGCACCGTACAAAGCGTAATCAGCATCGTCACCCGAGTTAGACCAAGCGAATCAATAAAAGAACGCAGAATCGCGGAAATAAAGAACGCGGGAATACCGATACAAATGCCGTTCAAGAAATGACGGGCGATATCCGCGACTTCTGCCGTAACTGGCATGTGTGTCAAAATCATTGGAACGACCAAAAAATTAATAAGAATTAAAATAAATGCTAAAAATAAAGCAATATATAGACCGTTATGCACCGTGTTTTTGACTTGTTTTTCTTTCTTCGCCCCGATTAATTGGGCGATGATTGGCGTGATAGCCATTAATAACCCAGAAAAAGCAGCATTCACCGGAGCCCAAAACGAGCTACCAATCGCTACACCAGCTAGCGCCTGATTCGAATAATTTCCACTCATCGTCGTATCAAAAAATGTCATCGAGAAAAGCGTGAGTTGCGTAATGACTATCGGTGTGAAAATCGTTAGAAATTGTTTCCATTTTGCCCCATATGTGACTGTTTGTTGCAAGTAATCATCTCCTTTTTGCATCCATTCAGATTATAGCACAAATCCGGCGAAGTGGCGGCGTAACAAAAAACTTTTCCTTTCGTATATGTGCTATCTTTGTTATAATAAAGTTCTGTGGCAGGGGCAATACTCTGCGGGTTGGGAGAGGGACAATTTCATAATGAGGAAAAAGTATGCAGAAATTTTTCAACAAAGTATTTCGGCTGAACGAGCATAAAACCAATATCCGGACCGAATTTTTGGCTGGTATGATTGGCTTTTTTACGGTGGCATATATTATTGTCGTCAATAGCTCGATTTTAGCGGAGGCTGGAGTTCCTTATCAAGGAGCAGTCCTTGCGACGATTTTCATTTCGGCGTTTGGTTGTTTGATTATGGGATTTTGGGCAAATGCACCGCTTATTCTAATGCCTGGGATGGGGATTAATGCGCTCTTTGCGTATACCCTTGTTCAAGGAATGGGACTAAGTTGGCAGGTTGCACTTGCTGCTGTTACGATGAGTGGTTTATTATTTATGATTCTTGCGTTTACACCACTTGCAGGAAAACTAAATGAAGCTATTCCGCTAATTTTAAAACAAGCGATTACGGTTGGGTTAGGTTTATTCTTAATCTTCCTAGGGCTTGAAAAAGGTGGAATCGTAACGCGCGGAAAACATGCCATTATTGCCGTTGGAGATTTAGGCGATCCATTCGTTTTAGCAACACTTGTGACGCTACTATTAACGATGATTTTAGTTATTCGAAAAATTCCAGGCGCTTTCTTATGGAGTTTAATAATCGGAACAATCGTTGGTGTTATGTTTGGTGTTGCCGGGAAAGCTGGAGGTGCTTCGATAAGCGTTGCGCCGTGGAGCGATGTGCTCTTTAAAGCTGATTTTTCCGGAATGGCGAGTGTTGGTTTTTGGAGTGCCGTCTTTACGATGACGATGGTAATTGTGTTTGAAACGGTTGGACTTACAAATGGACAAGTAAGACAACTCAAGCAAACGGAAAAATTACCACGGATTTTAAAAGCTAGCTCCCTGACAGCCTTTTTATCTGGCCTATTTGGTACAAGCCCAACAATCTCTGCACTTGAAAGTGGCTCAATGTTTGCGAGTGGAGCAAAAACTGGTCTAGCAACAATTACGACAGGTATTTTCTTCATCGCATCCCTTTTCTTAATGCCGGTATTATCTTTTATTCCAAACAGTGCGATTGCACCGATTTTAATTATTATCGGTATGTCGATGCTGCAAGAATTTAAAGAAATGGATTTATCGAATGCGGCAGAAACTTTTTCAGCACTACTGATTATTGTGTTAATCCCGCTGACGTACAGTATTGCAGACGGAATTGCGGCTGGTTTCATCGCGTATCCTATTCTTCGTGCTTTCACGAAAAACGAGGAACGTACTTCACCAGTCATGTATGTAATTGCAGCTTTATTTTTGCTTCAATTTATCATACAATAACAAAGAAGGAATGCGCTCTTCTTATTTTTACAGGAGAGCGCGTACTTTTTATCTAACTGATGTGAAAAGAGGGTTCGGAAAATGTATTATTATCTAATCACCCTAGCTGTAGTTGCGCTAGATCAATTGACTAAATGGATTGTTGTTCAAAATATGGAAATTGGACAGAAAATAGAAGTTATTCCTGGTTTCTTATACTGGACAAGCTACCGTAATGATGGAGCGGCTTGGAGTATTTTAGAAGGGCATATGTGGTTTTTCTATCTTATTACTGTTGTTGTTATTGGAATTATAATTTATATTATGCAAAAATATGCCAAAGGAAAACGACTATTTTCCATTAGTTTAGCGTTTATTCTAGGTGGTGCGATTGGTAATTTTATCGACCGGGTCTTGCATCAAGAAGTAGTAGATTTTGTACAAACAGTATGGGGAAATTATTACTTCCCAATCTTTAATGTGGCAGATGCCTCGCTTTCAGTTGGTGTCGTACTAATGCTCGTGTATGTTTTTGTAGACGACCGCAAAACGAAAGGAATTAAATAATGCAGAATGAAACATTGATTATAGAAGAAAGCCACGCGCGCGAACGTGTGGACAAAGTGATTGCTGAAATGATGGGAAAAAGTCGTTCAGCGATTCAACTAATGCTAAAAAATGGCGATATCACAGTAAATGGTGAACTTGCCAAACCAAATTACAAAGTACAAGTAGGCGACGAAATTCATTATGAAGCTCGTGAACCTGAAGAGCTTGAAGTACTAGCGGAAGATATTCCACTAGATATTTACTTTGAGGATAAAGATATGCTCGTTGTTAATAAACCAGAAGGAATGGTTGTTCACCCATCAGCGGGCCATGCGAGTGGTACACTTGTAAATGCTTTACTGTTCCACTGTGACGATTTATCTGGTATTAACGGTAAAATTCGTCCAGGCATTGTCCACCGGATTGATAAAGATACATCTGGTTTACTCATGGTTGCCAAAAATGATCACGCTCATGAATCACTAGCCAAGCAATTAAAAGATAAAACTTCTGATAGAGAATATATCGCACTTGTCCACGGCGACATCGTCCACCAAAAAGGAACGATTGAAGCACCGATTGGCCGAGCAAAAGAAGACCGTCAAAAAATGGCAGTCGTACGCGATGGTAAAGAAGCAAGAACACATTTTGAAGTGCTGGAGCGCTTACCAGGTTTCACATTAATTAACTGCAAACTAGACACAGGCCGTACGCACCAAATCCGTGTCCACTTGAAATATATCGGACATCCGTTAGCGGGCGATCCAAAATACGGACCAAAAAATACGATTAAAGGCAATGGCCAATTTCTTCATGCTGCAAAACTAGGATTTGACCATCCGACAACGAATGAACGAATGACGTTTGAAGCGCCACTACCAAGTTCATTTGAAAAAGCCTTGAAAACGTTACGACAAGAAGATTAAAAAAGAAGCAAGAACACCTATTTACGGGCGTTTCTTGCTTCTTTTTCTTTCATAAGCGCTTTTGTTGCCTGGCGCAAAGTAGGATAGGTTTTGATACCTTGTTGTTCCGTGAGACTAGCTTGTACCATTATTTTGGCCATTTGTGGTTGCATGCCGGTAATAATTGGTGTGACGCCAACTAATTTCAGCGAGGAGAAGAAATGCTCAATGTACTCGCCGATACGTGGTGACTCCAATTGCACACCAGATAAATCGATAATTAAATAGTTTACTGGCTGTTCACAAGCTTCATAAAGCGCCGTCTCGGTAATTTGTTTTGCGCGCTCGTCGGTGATTTTTCCAATCAATGGTAAAAGAAATACTTTTTCGGCAATCCAAATGAGTTTCGTGGACTCTTTAATAATTTGGTTTTCTTTTTGATGCATCATTTGCTCTGTTGCGTAGGTATAGCCTTCGATTAAGTGTTGGGTAAAGCTACTAAATACTTGGTGTAGCTTAATGCTAAATAAATATAATTCGCGGAAGTTCGTAGGTTCGACATTATTTTCGGAGGCATAATCAAGCAGGAATTCTTCCAGCAAGCGAATATGGAATAAAATGTGCGAAATGCCGAGTGAGGTAATAAATTGTGCCTTCCCTAACTCATGAGCGAAAGTATTCATTTGCCCTAAATCTTCTGTCATTCCAATAAATAAATTTTCTAAAACAAAGCCCGTTTCATCCATTAAACGATCATCGTCTTTTAGTGTAAAAATGTACGGATCATCTACCGATACATAATACGTAAGCCAGCCATTCACAACGGTTTCTTTCTGTTGTAATAAGCTTTTCATAATGCTCATTTTGTTCACCTCTATAAGTACATGTTTTTAGCTATTACAGCATAGCACAAAGCGCTCTGGAAATGGACTGATTTACAGATAGTGACAATTATTTCAAGCTGTTAATATGTACAAATTGTGAAAACTTAAAAAAAGCCACAAAAAAAGAATCATCTCTTTGGTGATTCTGCTGTTTCTTACTATAAAGATATCCTTTTTTTGTTTTCGTTTGTTTCGAACTTAAATCGATTAGAGCGAAGGGGCTGCGTTTGATTTCAGGGTTTAAGTGACCCTCGCGTACTAGCTTTTGGCGCTGTTTTTTTGCTTTAGATGTAGCCATAGATGTGGCCTCCTTTATTTTATTATCACTAGTATAACATGTTTTCCGATTTTTTGATTGACAGGGGGCGTTCTATCGGTTAAGATAAGTCTAATGAAATAAAGTCCTTTAACATAGTCCAGAGAGGCTAAGAAGGTGACGATAATTTGACGGGTTATTTGTATACTCGTACGCGTTCCCTTGCTTACACTGGCAGAGGGTTATTTTTTTGCACAAAAGGAGAGATTTCGGATGCAAAAACAAGTAGTTGTCATGGACGAGGCGGCAATTAAACGTGCGCTCACTCGAGTTAGTTACGAAATTATCGAGCGAAACAAAGGCACGAAGAATTTAGCGCTTGTCGGTATTAAGACACGTGGTATCTATCTTGCAGAGCGTTTGCATACACGGATACTTGAAATTGAAGGCATTGATATTCCGGTTGGGGATATTGATATCACGCTTTACCGAGACGACTTATCTTTCAAAGATGATGAATCTC
The DNA here is from genome assembly GCF_014227425.1 of Listeria marthii. NCBI lineage: Bacteria > Bacillati > Bacillota > Bacilli > Caryophanales > Listeriaceae > Listeria > Listeria marthii. The sequence continues at coordinate 63,312 of NZ_JAASWB010000001.1, read as the reverse complement.
GTGAGCCAGCTGTACATGGTACGAACATTCCATTTGATATTAGTGGGAAAAAGATCGTCCTTGTAGATGATGTGCTCTACACTGGTCGCACCGTGCGTGCCGCAATGGACGCATTAATGGATGTAGGCCGACCAGCGCAAATTCACCTTGCAGTACTTGCTGACCGGGGCCATAGAGAGCTACCGATTAGAGCAGATTACGTAGGGAAAAACATTCCAACATCAGGTAACGAGCGAGTAGAAGTTCGCCTGACTGATGTGGATCATGCAGAAGATGCGGTTATTATTAACAAAAATGAATAACAATGTAACACTTTTTTAAAAGCAGTCCTGTGAGGCTGACAAAGAGTGATTAATTTCTTATAGGGGATTATTCTATACTCTTTGTCGACACAGACAAGGGGTATTTTTTATGAAGAAAGAGGGAAGAAAATGACAGAAACGACAGAAACAGTGACAAAACCAGTACTAGATATACACGAAAGACCAAGCTTCAATAAATGGATCATTCTTAGCATCCAGCACCTTTTCACCATGTTTGGCTCGACTATCTTTGTGCCAAGTGTGACAGGGTTAAGTCCGGGAGTAGCGCTTGTATCTAGCGGGCTCGGGACACTAGCTTATCTAGGAATTACTCGCGGGAAAATCCCCGCATATCTAGGATCTTCCTTTACTTTTATTGCACCAATCACCGCATTACTTGCAGCGAAATCTGGCGGAGGGCCGGGCGCTGTTATGGTCGGAACGTTCTCAGTCGGGGTTGTATACGCGATTGTTTCCTTGATTGTTTACTACGCGGGTGTTGATTGGATTCAAAAGGTTTTACCGCCAATTGTTGTTGGGCCAGTAATTATGGTTATCGGTTTATCGCTAGCGCCAAGTGCAGCCGCGATGGCGATGGGAACGAACAATGGTAACTATGACTTGAAAACATTAGGCGTGGCAATTATAACACTGTTAGCAACCATTATCGCAATGATGTTTTTCAAAGGCTTTATGGGCTTGATTCCCATTTTATTCGGCTTCACAGTCGGTTACTTAACCAGTATGGCATTTGGAATGGTAGATTATACGTTAATCAAAAATGCGTCTTTCTTCCAAATTCCAGATTTCAGCATTCCATTTGTTAATATTGACCCAGTTATCACGGTTACAGTTGTTCTCAGTATGGCGCCACTTGCGTTTGTTACGATGGCGGAACATATGGGACATCAATTACTACTTAATCGAATTACAAATAAAAACTTCTTTAAAGACCCAGGACTTCATCGTTCCTTGCTTGCAGATGGTACGGCTTCGATTATCGCATCGTTAATCGGCGGACCACCTGTAACAACTTATGGTGAAAACATTGGCGTTCTAGCAATTACAAAAGTATATAGCGTGTTTGTTATCGGAGGAGCGGCAGTTTTCGCCATTCTCTTCGGATTTATCGGTTACATTAATGCAGTTATCACCTCGGTTCCTACAGCAGTTCTAGGCGGAATTTCCCTGCTACTCTTTGGGGTTATTGCGACAAGCGGACTTCGAATGATGATTGAAAATAAAATTGACCTAAGTGTTAATCGTAATATGATTATTGCTTCCGTTGTACTAGTGGTCGGAATTGGCGGCTTGTTCATTCAAGCAGGATCATTCCAACTGTCTGGCATGGCGCTCGCAGCAGTTATTGGGATTATTTTAAACTTAGTCTTACCAGCCGAGCATAGATCAGCCTGACATCCTACACGACAAAAAAACCTCTGCAGATATAATACTCCAGAGGTTTTTCTATAAATTGAATTAGAAAAGGTGGCGCTTTAAATGAAAAATTTGTTGTCAATGGAAGCATTAACCGTCCATGAAATCGAGCATTTATTAGAGCAGGCGGCACAGTTTAAACGCGGGAAAAAAGCCACTTTTAACGAACAGGCTTTTGCGGTCAATATGTTTTTTGAACCGAGTACGAGAACGCATACGAGTTTTGAAGTAGCGGAGAAAAAGTTAGGTGTCGAGGTAGTTTCCTTTGATGCAGCGAGCTCTAGCATGACTAAAGGCGAAACGCTTTACGATACACTACTCACGATGCAAGCGGTCGGAGTGAATGTTGCGGTAATCAGGCATTCTGAAGAAAACTACTACGCGGGACTTGAAAACTTAGATATTGCGATTGTAAACGGCGGGGACGGCTGCGGGGAGCATCCAAGTCAATCACTGCTCGACTTATTTACGATAAAAGAACAGTTTGGTACTTTTCAAGGGTTGAAAGTAGCGATTGCTGGCGATATTCGGCATAGTCGGGTAGCAAATTCCAATATGAAAGTGTTAAAAAGGCTTGGGGCAGAGCTGTTTTTCTCCGGACCGAGCGAATGGTTTGATGAAAGTTACTTAGCATATGGTACGTATTTACCGGTCGATGAGATGGTTGAACAGGTCGATGTGATGATGCTTTTACGTGTACAACATGAGCGCCACAGTGGAACAGAACAATTTACTAAAGAAAGCTATCATGAAAAATTCGGTTTGACGGTCGAGCGGGCAGCGAACTTAAAGAAGGATGCGATTATTATGCACCCAAGCCCAGTGAACCGCGACGTGGAAATCGCTGATAGCTTAGTCGAAAGCGAAAAATCACGGATTGTTACGCAAATGACAAATGGTGTTTTTATACGAATGGCAATTTTGGAATCAATTTTAAAAGAACAGGAAATGAGGGCGAAATTATGTACGTATTAAAAAATGGGCAAGTGTTAAACGAATCAGGTGAGCTTGAGAATAAAGATGTACTCATCCAAAATGGCAAAGTGAATTTGATTGCGGATTCGATTGAAGTCACAAGCGGCAAAGAGTTTGATGCAACTGGAAAACTGATTGCTCCCGGATTTATCGATGTCCATGTACACCTTCGCGAGCCAGGCGGGGAACATAAAGAAACCATTTTAACAGGAACTCAAGCAGCCGCGCGGGGTGGTTATACGACGATTTGCTCGATGCCGAATACAAAACCTGTTCCAGATTCCAAAGAAGTAATGGCAAGTTTACAAGCGAAAATTAAAGAAACAGCGGAAGTTCGAGTGTTGCCTTACGCGTCGATTACGACAAGCCTTGGCACTGACGAGTTGGTAGATTTTGAAGCGTTAAAAGAAGCGGGCGCATTTGCTTTTACGGATGACGGGGTGGGCGTGCAGCTAGCTGGAACGATGTATGAAGCGATGAAACGAGCGGCGGCGCTAGACATGGCGATTGTGGCACACTGTGAAGATAACTCGCTTATCTACGGCGGTGTGGTCCATGACGGTATCTTTGCAGAAAAAGAAGGACTCAAAGGAATTCCAAATATTGCCGAGTCTGTCCAAATCGCGCGGGATGTTTTGTTAGCAGAAGCGGCAGGCTGTCACTATCATGTCTGCCATATTTCGACCAAAGAATCAGTTCGGGTTGTGCGTGATGCAAAACGGGCGGGAATTCGCGTTACTGCAGAAGTTTCGCCACACCACTTAATTTTAGATGAAGAGGATATTCCGGGAAATGACGGTAACTGGAAAATGAATCCACCACTTCGCAGCAAAGCAGATCGGGCGGCGCTTTTAGAAGGATTGCTGGATGGCACGATTGATTTTATCGCAACGGATCATGCGCCACATGCAGCCGAAGAAAAAAATGTACCGATGGAGCAAGCCGCATTTGGAATAGTAGGGCTAGAAACAGCTTTCCCACTACTTTATACACATTTTGTTAAAACGAACGAATGGACATTAAAACAACTAATTGACTGGATGACTGTGAAGCCGGCGGAATGCTTTAAACTACCGTACGGCAAACTAGAAGTAGGCGCAGTGGCGGATATCGTCGTACTTGATTTAGAAAAAGAAGCGAATATCGACCCAGCTACTTTTTACTCAAAAGGAAAAAACACACCATTTGTTGGAGAAACGTGTATCGGTTGGCCGGTAGCAACGTTTGCAGAAGGAACACTTGTATACAATGAGGGGGAAATCAAATGACAAAGCGAATTTTAATGCTAGAAGATGGCAATTATTTTATCGGTGATGCAATTGGTAGTGAAAAGGAAACTATTGGCGAAGTAGTGTTCAATACGGGAATGACGGGCTACCAAGAAACGATCACAGACCCTTCCTACTACGGTCAAATTATCACTTTTACGTATCCACTTGTTGGAAATTACGGCGTGAACCGCGACGATTTTGAATCAATTAACCCGGCTGTCAAAGGGGTTGTTGTACGCGAAGCCGCAGAGTATCCTTCCAACTGGCGCAACCAAATGACATTAAATGAATTTTTAAAAGAAAAAGGGATTCCGGGAATTGCGGGAATTGATACACGGAAATTAACAAAATTAATCCGTAAAGAAGGCACGTTAAAAGGAATTTTGGCAGCTGAAACGGCAGATAAAGAAGAATTGCTACACCATTTGCGCTCCGTTCGCTTGCCGGTTGACCAAGTGCATGAAGTTTCCTCGGCTAAAGCATTTGCAAGCCCGGGTGACGGGAAACGAGTGGTGCTGGTAGATTACGGCGTGAAAAGCTCGATTTTGCGGGAACTGAATAAACGTAATTGTTATGTGACGGTCGTTCCTTACAATACAACAGCCGAAGAAATTCTAGCGATGCATCCAGACGGCGTGATGTTATCAAATGGGCCTGGGGATCCGAAAGATGTTCCAGAGGCGTTAGAAATGATTCGCGGGATTCAAGGCAAACTGCCACTATTCGGAATTTGCTTGGGGCACCAACTGTTTGCGCTTGCGAATGGGGCGGATACTTTTAAACTAAAATTTGGCCATCGTGGTGCGAATCATCCGGTGAAAGAGCTGGCAACAGGGCGCGTCGATTTCACCGCGCAAAATCATGGTTATGCGGTAGAAAAAGAATCTCTTATTGGTACAGATTTAAAAGTAACACATATTGAATTAAATGATGAAACGGTGGAAGGGCTGGCGCATAAAGAATTCCAAGCATATACAGTACAATATCATCCAGAAGCAAATCCAGGACCGAGTGATGTGAACTACTTATTTGATGAATTTATGGAAATGATGAATGTGAAAGAGGAGGGTGAATTACATGCCTAAACGTGACGATATAAAAACAATTCTTGTAATCGGCTCTGGCCCGATAGTTATTGGACAAGCAGCGGAGTTTGATTATGCTGGTACGCAAGCCTGCCTTAGTTTGAAAGAAGAAGGGTATCGGGTCGTTTTAGTGAACTCGAATCCAGCGACGATTATGACCGATGCAGAAATGGCTGACAAAGTTTACATTGAGCCAATTACACTTGATTTTGTATCGCGCATCATTCGCAAAGAGCGCCCGGATGCTATTTTACCAACGCTTGGGGGACAAACGGGGTTGAATATGGCGATGGAACTTTCTGCGGCGGGAATCTTGGATGAGTGTAACGTGGAAGTGCTTGGGACGGATTTAACGGCAATTAAAAAAGCGGAAGACCGTGAAGCTTTCCGCGACTTGATGAATGAACTTGGCGAACCGGTGCCAGATAGTGATATTATCCATAATTTGGATGAAGCTTATACTTTTGTTGAACGCATCGGCTATCCAGTAATCGTCCGCCCGGCTTATACGCTTGGTGGCTCTGGTGGCGGGATTTGCCATAATGAACAAGAATTGATTGAAACCGTAACGAGTGGTTTAAAACTAAGTCCAGTAACGCAATGTTTGTTAGAAAAAAGTATCGCTGGTTTTAAAGAAGTCGAATATGAAGTAATGCGTGACGCGAATAATAATGCGATGGTCGTTTGTAACATGGAAAATATTGACCCAGTTGGCATACATACGGGCGATTCGATTGTTGTTGCACCGAGCCAAACATTATCCGACCGCGAATATCAACTATTGCGCGATGTGTCGTTAAAAATTATCCGTGCGCTTGAAATCGAAGGTGGCTGTAACGTTCAGCTGGCACTTGATCCAGATAGCTACAACTATTACGTTATCGAAGTAAACCCACGTGTCAGCCGTTCTTCGGCGCTAGCTTCTAAAGCAACTGGCTATCCGATTGCCAAACTAGCAGCGAAAATCGCGGTTGGCTTAACACTAGATGAAGTTAGAAATCCAGTAACTGGAACAACATATGCCCATTTTGAACCAACGCTAGATTATGTGGTTGCTAAAATTCCGCGCTTTGCTTTTGACAAGTTTGAACAAGCAGATCGCCGTCTTGGAACGCAAATGAAAGCAACCGGCGAAGTCATGGCAATCGGTCGTTCTTGGGAAGAGGCCCTTTTAAAAGCGGTGCGCTCACTAGAAATCGGTGCCGACCACTTATTACTTGAAGAAGCAGAAAATGCCGACGAAGAAACATTAGAACGCAAAATTTGCTTCCCTGAAGATGATCGCTTATTCTTCCTAGCAGCAGCCTTGCGTCGCGGCCAAACAATCGAACAACTCCACGAGAAAACAAAAATAGATTTATTCTTCTTATATAAATTAAACAAAACAATCGAACTTGAAAATCGTGTTAAAGAAAACTCGCAAAACCACGACATTTTGGCAGAAGCAAAACGGGCTGGTTTTTCCGATGCATTCCTTGCAACATGCTGGAATATCGACGAACAAGCCATTTACGACTTACGAAAAGCACAAAATCTTTTCCCAGTTTACAAAATGGTTGATACTTGTGCAGCTGAATTTGAATCGACAACGCCATATTTCTATAGCACTTATGAAGAGGAAAATGAGTCAACTCGGTCAGCGAAAGAAAGCGTGATTGTGCTTGGATCTGGTCCGATTCGGATTGGCCAAGGGGTGGAATTCGACTATGCGACAGTGCACTCGGTGTGGGCAATTCAGCAAGCGGGGTATGAAGCGATTATCATCAATAATAACCCAGAAACAGTTTCGACCGACTTTAGTATTTCAGACAAACTGTACTTTGAACCTTTGACGCTGGAAGATGTAATGCATGTTATTGAAATCGAGCAGCCGCTGGGGGTTGTCGTACAATTCGGCGGACAAACAGCGATTAACTTAGCGGATGGTTTAGCAAAACGCGGCGTGAAAATTCTCGGTACAAGTCTAGAAGATACCGACCGCGCGGAAAACCGTGATGCCTTTGAAAAAGCATTAGAAATCTTAGAAATCCCGCAACCAGCTGGGAAAACTGCTACTTCGGTAGACGAAGCAATCAATGTAGCAACTGCTATCGGCTATCCTGTACTGGTGCGTCCATCTTACGTGCTTGGCGGCCGGGCAATGGAAATTGTGGAATCAGAAGAAGCATTAAAACATTATATGACCAACGCCGTAAAAGTAAATCCGAAACACCCAGTTTTAGTTGACCGTTATGTGAGCGGGCAAGAAGTCGAAGTGGACGCAATCAGCGACGGCGAAAACGTCTTAATCCCGGGAATCATGGAACATATCGAACGTGCCGGTGTCCATTCTGGTGACTCGATTGCGGTTTATCCAGCTCAACGTTTAAGCGAACAGGTGAAAAATACGATTGTCGATTATACGACTAGACTGGCAACTGGCTTAAACATCATCGGTATGCTAAACATCCAATATGTCGTGGATGGCGAGGAAGTTTTCGTTATCGAAGTAAATCCGCGTTCCAGCCGGACAGCGCCATTTTTAAGTAAAATCACCGAAATTCCGATGGCAAATGTGGCAACTAGAGTGATTCTAGGCGAGAACTTGATTGACCTTGGTTACACACCAGGACTTGCGCCAGAAAAACAAGAAATTTTTGTCAAAGTGCCGGTGTTCTCTTTCGCGAAATTGCGTAGTGTCGATACATCGCTTGGCCCTGAAATGAAATCGACTGGAGAAGTCATGGGGAAAGATGTAACCTTAGAAAAAGCGTTATACAAAGGTTTTGTAGCAAGCGGAACAACGATGCATGATTACGGAACAGTACTTCTAACAGTAGCTGACCGCGATAAAGAAGAAGCTGTCGAGCTAGCTGCAAGATTCAACCGCATCGGCTTCACTATCATGGCGACAAAAGGAACAGCGAGCACGCTAGAAGAAGCCGGAATTCCAGTTTCGCAAGTGAAGAAAATCGGTGAAAATCAAGGAACGCTAATTGATTACATCCGAAACGGTCAAGTAACGCTCGTAGTAAACACATTAACGACTGGTAAACGCCCAGAACGTGACGGCTTCCAAATCCGTCGTGAATCCGTCGAAAATGGCATTCCAGTTTGTACATCGCTTGATACGGCAGAAGCCATTTTACGAGTACTGGAATCACGCTCTTTTGAACTCGAATCAATGAATACTAGTGAAGTAAAACAACCGAAAGCACGTGTATAAATAGAAGAAACGGGGTGGAACCGTGTTACAGACGGAAATGAAAGTCATTCAGCAAACCGAAATTGCAGATAAAGTATACGAATTAATTTTAACAGGGGAATGTGTAGCCGATATGTCACCAGGACAGTTTTTAATGCTGAAACCGAGTCGTTCTGATTTGCTCATGAGACGACCGATAAGCATTTGTTCTTACGATAAAACGGCGCAGACATGCATTTTGCTCTACCGGGTAGAAGGAGATGGGACGAAAGATTTTAGCCTGCTTTCGGGAGGGGATACTATCGATGTGTTAGGTCCGCTTGGAAAGGGCTTCGATATTGATACGACTCCCGCGCCAAAAACCGCTCTTTTAATCGGGGGTGGAATTGGTGTCCCTCCTATGTACCAACTCGGCAAAGAGTTAGCTGAAAAAGGCGTAGAAGTCACGTTTGTAAATGGGTTCCAATCTGCGAAAGATAGTTTTTATGCAAAAGAAATGACAGCATATGGCACGGTGCATATTGCGACAGTGGATGGATCGCTTGGAACACAAGGTTTCGTCACAGATATTACGAAAAATTTCCCAGAAGAACCAGATGTCATCTACAGTTGCGGACCAAAAGCGATGCTCCAAGCAGTGAAAGCTAGTTTTCCAGAAACGAAAACGTATCTTTCATTAGAAGAACGAATGGCTTGTGGCATCGGGGCTTGTTACGCCTGTGTTTGTCCAAAAGCGGATGATACGAACAAGCAATTTAAAGTGTGCGAAGATGGTCCAGTTTTTCGTGCGGATGAGGTGAAGTTATGAACCGATTAGCTGTAGAAATTCCCGGATTATCGCTGAAAAATCCGATTATGCCAGCATCAGGATGTTTTGGCTTCGGACAAGAATATAGCAAATACTACGATTTAAATGAACTTGGCGCGATTATGGCCAAAGCTGTAACACCAGAACCTAGACTAGGAAATCCTACCCCGCGAGTAGCCGAAACCGCGAGTGGAATGCTTAATGCCATCGGTTTGCAAAATCCAGGTTTGGAACATGTTTTAGCCCACGAACTTCCATTTTTAGAACAATTTGAAACACCGATTATCGCCAATGTGGCGGGTGCAACAGAAGACGATTATGTTCAAGTGTGCGCCCGAATCGGCGAATCCAAAGCAGTGAAAGCCATCGAACTTAATATTTCCTGTCCAAATGTGAAGCACGGCGGTATCGCATTCGGAACAGATCCAGAAGTAGCGCACCGTTTAACCAAAGCTGTGAAAAGTGTCGCCAGTGTGCCAGTTTACGTGAAGCTATCACCCAATGTGGCAGATATAGTTTCCATCGCCCAAGCTATCGAAGCGGCCGGGGCAGATGGGCTGACGATGATAAACACCTTACTCGGCATGCGCATTGATTTAAAAACAAGAAAACCAGTTATCGCAAATGGTACCGGTGGACTTTCTGGCCCCGCGATTAAACCAGTCGCAATCCGAATGATTCACCAAGTCCGCGCCGTAAGTAATATCCCAATCATCGGCATGGGGGGCGTGCAAACAGTGGATGATGTGCTAGAATTTTTAATCGCCGGAGCAGATGCAGTAGCAGTAGGCACAATGAATTTCACCGACCCATTTATTTGCCCGAAATTAATCACTGAACTGCCAAAACGAATGGATGAACTCGGCATTTCTTCCCTACAAGAACTGAAAAAGGAGCGAGCAACTCAATGAATAAACCCATTATCGCGCTAGATTTCCAAACTTATGAAGAAGTAGAGAGTTTTTTAGCCCAATTTTCCGGAGAAAGTTTATCTGTCAAAGTCGGCATGGAACTTTTTTATAGCAACGGTCCAGCCATAGTTGAAAAAATAAAACAACAAAATCATGCCATTTTCCTAGATTTAAAACTCCACGATATCCCGAACACTGTCAAAAGCGCGATGATTGGCTTGGCAAAATTAGGCGTTGATATGGTCAATGTGCATGCAGCTGGCGGAAAGAATATGATGGAAGCAGCTCGAGAAGGCCTTGAAATAGGTTCCAGGAGCGGTAAACGTCCAAAAATTATCGCAGTGACGCAACTAACAAGTACAAGCGAATCAGACATGAAAAGTGAACAATTAATAAAAACGAGCCTGCTTGAGTCCGTGTTACATTATAGCGATTTAACGAAACAAGCAGGGCTAGATGGCGTCGTTTGTTCCGCGCTCGAAGCAGAAGCCATCAAACAACAAAATGGCGCTGATTTTTTACGCGTAACACCAGGTATTCGCCTAGCAAGTGATGCAGCAGACGATCAAATCCGTGTCGTAACACCGGAAAAAGCGCGTTTGATTGGATCTTCAAACATTGTCGTTGGTCGCTCCATCACCCGCGCAAATGACCCAGTAGCAGCATATAATCAAGTTTTAAAGGAGTGGAATGCATGAGTATCGAAAAACAAGTAGCTGAACAATTACTAGAAATCAAAGCCGTATTTTTAAAACCAAATGATCCATTTACGTGGGCGTCAGGAATTAAGTCACCAATATATTGTGACAATCGCCTCACATTAGGCTTTCCAAAAGTTCGCCAGTTTATCGCCAAAGCACTTGTGGAAAAAATCAAGGAAACTTTTGGCGAAGTTGATGTTGTTGCAGGAACCGCGACAGCTGGAATTCCACATGCTGCTTGGGTGAGCGACTTACTAGATTTACCAATGGTCTACGTTCGTTCAAAAGCAAAAGAACATGGCAAAGGGAACCAAATCGAAGGACCAATCGCTAAAGGCCAAAAAGTAGTCGTAATTGAAGACTTGATTTCGACAGGTGGAAGCTCACTTAAAGCAGTGGAAGCACTAGAAGAAGCGGGAGCAGAAGTCGTTGGGATCGCGGCCATTTTTACATACGGATTAGATAAAGGGAAAAAGTTGCTGGAAGAAGCGGGTACAAAACTAGTAACACTGACGAACTACGACGAGTTAATTGAAGTAGCTTTAAGTGAAAATTACGTGACAGCCGAAGATATGGCCACGCTAAAAGAATGGAAGAAAAGCCCGGAAAACTGGGGGAAATAAAAAGAAGCTCACCATAATATAGGTGAGCTTCTTTTTCTATTAATATACTTTATAACTTTCGCCAGTTTGCGCACCAAAAACACTTTTCTCGAACGCACGAGCGGCTTTTGCAGCTGGAACTGGTATGAATCCTTGGAAAAAAGGCTCTAATTTATCCCAAGATTCTTCTAAAACGTTCGGGCTCACCGTATTAATCCGAATTCCGCGCGGCATTTCAATCGCAGCAGATTTAGCAAAAGCAGTCACCGCGCCATTTGCCATTGCAGCAGAAGCCCCTTGAACAATTGGATCTTCCATCATAATTCCAGTAGTAAGCGTGAAACTGCCATGATCATTCAATGAATTAATACCAAGTAAAACGAGATTAATCTGACCGCCTAATTTACTGCTAATTGTCACCGCATTTTTCTCAGGCGTTAATTCCGTTAAAGGTGAAAAAGTGGCACTGCCTGTTGCTGAAACTATCGCATCGACTTTGCCAACTTGGGCATACATTTTTTTAATACTATCGATACTCGTAATATCCACCGTAATATCGCCGCTATGTCTACCCGCAGTAATCACATCGGCTTTCTTCTCCAAACGGTCTTTCACCGCAGAACCAAGCGTACCAGATGCACCGATTAATAAAATTTTCATTCCTCTATCATCCTTCCAATAAAAAAGTAAAGTCAGTTAACATCTACCCTAAAAGTGAAAAGAAAAAACGGCTCCGAGAAGGAACCGTTAATTTTTTAAGGCTAACACAAGCTTTTCATCTGGCGTAACAAAATAAGTCGTTTGATTATCGTAAATGACATAACCGGGCTTGGCGCCATTTGGTTTTTTAACGTGTTTTACGAGCGTGCCATCAACGGGAACGGTGGCAGATAGACGCGCTTTTGAGTAGTAAGCGGCAATCATCGCAGCTTCTGTAATCGACGTGTCATCGGGGGTACTCGACTGAATCACTACATGGGAACCAGGCAAATCTTTCACGTGGAACCAATATTCATTATTTCGAGCCAGTTTATTCGTTAAATAGTCATTTTGTTTATTGTTTTTCCCGACTAAAATCGTTAAGCCAGTCGAAGAGGTATATTTTTCCGGAGTAGGTAAAGTGGCTTTTTTACGGCTACCTTTTTTCTGTTTATAACGCAAGTAACCTTGTTCAGCGAGTTCTTGGCGGATTTCTTCCACATCTTGCGGACCGGACGTTTCTAGTTGAGACTCAACAGACTCTAAATAAGTAATTTCTTCTTTTGTCAGTTCGATTTGCTCTTTCACCACTTCGACGGCATTACGCAGTTTTTGGTAACGGCTAAAGTAACTTTGCGCATTGGCAGATGGTGTTTTTCGAGTATCAAGTGGAATCGTCATTTTTTTCATATCATCGTAAAAATTTTCGACGGTGATTTCTTCCATGCCGCGTTCCATTAAATGTAAGTTGGCAGTAAGCAGTTCGCCTTGGATGCGGTAAACATCTGCTTTTTCTGTTTCGAGTAAAGTATTTTCAAGTTTTTCGATTTTCAGTCTACTACGAGCCAGTTCATTGGATAATAGTTTTTCCAAATCATGCGCGAATTGGTGGACGCGATCACGACGCGCTTTGCCGATATAAAAATGGTCTAGAAGAGTACTCAAGTTGGCGAATTCCGTAAGCTCCGCATCGACATGACGGAGCGGGAAGAAATAGTAATCTTCTTTATTTTGGATGCGCCACTCGTTTGGAACAGCTGCACTTCCTAGATGGTCGTTCACAAGTCCCATTACTTCAAAAAAGGCAGCGACAAGCGAATCTGCCGTTAAGTTTCCAGCGCGAAACACAATTTCCCGAGCAAGCAAAGGGCTGAATCCCGCAAAGTTTTGGACGAGCTGTTTATCAATTCGACCCGCTGGAAAATCAAGTCTATCCAGAATTTGCTCCGAAGTAACCTCGAATGGATTCAGTTTATCCGTTGCTGGTGGTAAAACATACGTCGCTCCCGGTAAAAGTGTTCTGTAGCTATTTTGTGCTGGAGAAACGTGTTTAATACAGTCAACAATGACATTTTTCGCGCGGTCAACAAGGGTGATATTACTATGACGCCCCATGATTTCTACGAATAAATCACAAAAACGATTTTCGCCAATATCATCTTTGCCGCGAATACTAAATTGTAAAATCCGTTCATTTGGAAGTTGCGTAATTGACTCAATAATCGCGCCTTCTAAATATTTCCGGAGCAACATACAAAACATTGGCGGCGTTGCTGGGTTTTCAGGAATATCATCCGTCCACTGAATGCGCGCATAGCTAGGATGCGAGGAGATAAGTAGACGTTTATTTTCACGGTTTTTTCGAATATATAAAACAAGTTCATGCGAAAACGGTTGGTGGATTTTCATAATGCGGCCACTTTCTCCGTGTTCGGCAAGTTCTTCGGTCATGGATTTTAAAAACATTGCATCAAACGCCATTAGTTATTCATTCCTTTGTGAGTTAGTTACTTTCTATTTTAACATACATTCCGAAAATGTATTGTATGCAAGGAGTAGCTTTGGTATAATAAGAAGTCAGAACAAATTTCAAGTAATCTTAGAGGGAACTTTAAGTTATGAAAGGTGTCTTGCCAAATGGTGAAAAGCATGACGGGATTTGGGCGTGCTACGAAAGAATTTGAAGCGTTCAAAGTAACCATTGAATTAAAAGCAGTCAACCACCGCTACTCCGAATTCCTTTTTCGGATGCCAAAGCAGCTCGCTTATTTAGAAGGGAAATTAAAAAAGACCGTAAGTAAGCAAATCAAACGTGGTAGAATTGAATGTTTCTTTTCCATCACAGGAGAGCAAATTTCAAAACGTGAACTACATATTGATTGGGACCTCGCAGACAGCTATTACCGTTTTATCAAACAAGCAAGCGCTAGATATGAATTACAAGAATTACCGACTATGAGCGATTTACTACAAGACCAAGCGTATCTTTCTATTGAGGAAGACGCGGAAGCAAGCAGCGAATTAGAACGATTGGTTTTAGAAACACTTGCCCGCGCAACCGAGCGATTAGACGAGATGAGAAGTATCGAAGGCGCAGAATTACTGCTTTATTTCAAACAACATCTTACTGCACTCGAGAACAGCTTGGAAATCATTCAAGCCGAAATTCCAAACACAGAAAAACATTATCAAGAAAAAATTGAAACCCGTTTACAGAACGTTGTAGGCGAACAATTTGATCCTAGTATCGTTCTTACGGAAGTCGCATTGCTGCTTGAAAAGGCAGATATTAACGAAGAAGTCGAACGAACAAAGAGCCATTTAAAACAATTTTATGGTATTATTTTACTCGAAGAACCAATTGGTCGGAAGCTGGATTTTCTTATTCAAGAGATGAACCGCGAAATCAACACGATTGGATCCAAAGCTAGTTCGCTGAAAATCACCGAACAAGTGGTGGAAATGAAAACGACGCTAGAAAAAATTCGAGAGCAAGTGCAAAATGTGGAATGATATGCAGGAGGGGAAATGATGACAGAAAGAGGACTGTTAATCGTACTTTCAGGTCCATCTGGAGTAGGTAAAGGAACTGTTCGGGAAGCTGTTTTTAAAGATCCAGAAACAAGTTTTGATTATTCTATTTCCATGACAACGCGTCTTCCTCGTGAAGGCGAACAAGACGGGGTCGATTATTATTTTCGTTCGCGAGAAGTTTTTGAACAAGCTATTGAAGACGGAAAAATGTTAGAATATGCAGAGTACGTCGGTAATTATTACGGCACTCCGCTTGAATATGTCGAGGAAAAACTAGCCGCAGGAGTGGACATTTTTCTCGAAATTGAAGTACAAGGAGCAATGCAAGTTCGAAAAGCGATGCCAGAAGGAATTTTCATTTTCTTAACGCCACCAGATTTATCCGAACTAAAAAACCGGATTATCGGTCGCGGCACAGAGTCGATGGAAGTTGTTGAGGAACGCATGGAAACAGCGAAAAAAGAAATCGAAATGATGGCGTCTTATGATTATGCTGTGGTGAATGATGTTGTAGCAAACGCCGTACAAAAAATCAAAGGCATCGTCGAAACAGAACACTTAAAAACTGAGCGAGTAATTCATCGCTACAAAAAAATGTTGGAGGGATTACAATGATGTTATATCCATCAATTGATAATTTATTGTTAAAAATCGACTCAAAATATTCGCTAGTTACAGTGGCCGCCAAACGTGCGCGCTACATGCAATTAGAAAATGATAAAGGCGTATTGCCAAGCTACCAATCAGACAAATTTGTTGGTAAAGCGTTAGAAGAAATTCACGCTGGAAAATTAGTTTTACAAAACGACGAAAAATAAGCCAAACTGCTCCGCTTCATTGCGGGGCTTTTTTGTTAGTTAGACGCATCAAAAAAATAAGCGGAAATGTCGTTTCTTCATGGTTTTGTCCTGTCTTAATTTAAGGTATAATGGAAGTAATGATTTTTATATTAAAATGAGGTGACTTATCGATGCAAGGGAAAAATATCTTACTCGCAGTGTCTGGTGGCATTGCTGTTTATAAAGCAGTCGCACTTACAAGCAAATTAACGCAAGCAGGCGCAAACGTCAAAGTCATGATGACCGAGCACGCACAGGAATTTGTTCCGCCGCTTTCGTTCCAAGTATTATCCAAAAATGACGTATATACCGATACCTTTGACGAAAAAAAATCTAGCGTAGTCGCGCATATCGATTTAGCCGACTGGGCTGATTTAGTTATTGTCGCACCAGCAACTGCAAACGTGATTGGCAAAATGGCTAATGGCATCGCGGACGATATGGTAACAACGACTATTCTTGCAACCGAAGCCCCAGTTTGGGTCGCACCTGCAATGAATGTCCATATGATCCAGCACCCAGCAGTCATTCGAAATATTAACCAATTATACGCAGATGGAGTCCGTTTTATCGAGCCAGAAGAAGGTTACTTAGCATGTGGCTACGTTGGCCGCGGTCGCCTCGAAGAACCAGAAAAAATCGTTCTCCGTATTGCTGAATTTTTTCAAGAAGATAAAGACTTGTTACGCGATAAAAACGTGCTAGTCACAGCCGGCGCGACTCGCGAAAAACTAGATCCAGTACGCTATTTCACCAACCATTCCACGGGAAAAATGGGCTTTAGTATTGCAGAATCCGCAGCTCGTCATGGCGCAAACGTTACACTCGTTACGACAAGCAAGGCACTTCCCGTACCGCCTGGCGTAGAAGCAATTTATGTTGAATCCGCAGAAGAAATGTATCAAGCTGTGGATGAACGCAAAGTCGCGCAAGATGTCTTTGTGATGACCGCAGCAGTTGCCGATTACACGCCGGCAAACGTTTCAGACCAAAAAATCAAAAAACAACCAGGCGATTTTACGATTGAAATGAAACGAACAAAAGACATTTTACTCGAAATCGGGCAACATAAAACAGCCGAGCAAGTCGTGATAGGCTTTGCCGCTGAAACAGAAAATTTAGAAGCAAATGCCCTCAAAAAACTAACATCGAAAAACGCCGATATGATTGTCGCAAATAATATTAGCGAAGCTGGCGCAGGTTTTTCTGGAGATACGAATATCGTGACCTTTTATCGTAAAGATGGTTCTAGCGTAGCGTTACCGATACTAGACAAAAAAGAAGTTGCTGAACATATCATCGAAGAAACTGCTAACTTTTTAAGGAAGTGAACGAATGATTAATATTGCGAAAGTGATTGTGGACGTTCCAGCCATGCAAGTGGATCGTCCATTTGATTACTTTATTCCAGAAGATTTAGAAGAACTTATTCGCTCTGGTATGCGTGTAAGTGTCCCCTTTGGAAATCGTAAAATACAAGGATTTGTCATTGCCCTTGGTGAAACAGAAGAAAATCCGAAATTAAAAGGAATTGACGGGGTGATGGATTTAGCCCCAGTTTTAAACGAAGAATTGATGGAACTTGGCGACTGGTTAGCGGAAGATACGCTTAGTTTTCGCGTCTCTGCTTACCAAGCCATGTTGCCAGCTGCTCTCCGGGCGAAATATGAAAAATATTTTTTGCGGTTAGACGAGGAAAACGAAGAACTAGAACAGCTATTTGAAGGTTATGAAACGCTTGACTGGAAAGTAGCAGAAGCACGCGGTTTGCTCAAACAAATTGGCAAATGGGTGCGAGAAGGCGGCGTCGAAGTTGTCTACCAAGTGAAAAATAAAATCACCAACAAAAAAGTGCGCGTTGTGAGCTGCCTAAAAGCACCACACCAACTAGCTGAAATAATAGAAGATATGCCGAAAAATGCCAAAGCACAATCGCGCGTACTCGCATTTTTCCAAGCATTTGAAGGCACAGAAATTACCGCTGTTGACCTGAAAAAACAAGCCGAAACAACCGATACAACCATCAAAAAACTAGCAGACCTAGGTTTACTCACTATCCAAGAAAAAATCATTTCGCGCGACCCATACGAAAACCACCAATTTGAAAAAAGTGAATCGCTTGAGTTACTACCAGATCAACAAACAGCTTGCGAGAAAATTAACGCCGCAAAAGAGCAAGAAACTTTCTTAATTCACGGGGTTACCGGAAGTGGGAAAACCGAAATCTACTTGCAAACAATCGAAGCCAAATTAAAAGAAGGCAAAGAAGCCATCGTCCTAGTACCAGAAATTTCTCTTACCCCGCAAATGGTCGAACGGTTCAAAAGTCGCTTTGGGAGTGAAGTTGCCGTCTTACATAGCGCACTTTCTTCTGGAGAAAAGTACGACGAATGGCGCAAAATCGAACGAAAAGAAGCGCGTGTGGTTGTAGGCGCTCGTTCCGCCGTGTTTGCCCCATTTGAAAATCTCGGTATTATCATTATCGATGAAGAACATGAAGCGAGCTATAAACAAGAAGATAATCCGCGCTATCATGCAAGAGACGTAGCGATTTGGCGGGCAACAAAATACCAATGTCCAGTCGTTCTCGGAAGCGCCACCCCGTCACTTGAATCTTTTGCAAGGGCGAAAAAGGGTGTTTATACGTTAATTGAATTGCCGAGCCGGGTCAATGATCGCGCAATGCCTGAAGTGAATGTGGTGGATATGCGCGAAGAATTACGCAAAGAAAACCGCACCGAATTTTCCACGGAATTGCTAGAAAAAATCAAAGACCGAATCGTCAAAAAAGAACAAACGGTTTTAATGCTGAATCGCCGTGGTTATTCTTCCTTTGTAATGTGCCGGGATTGCGGTTATGTCTTGGAATGCCCGAACTGTGATATTTCACTCACTTATCATCAATCGAGCAACCAAATGAAGTGTCATTACTGTGGTCATGAAGAACGTGTCCCGCAAAAATGCCCAAGTTGCGAAGGCGAACATATTCGCTATTTTGGAACAGGCACACAAAAAGTAGAAGAAAGCCTAACAAAATTAATTCCAGAAGCCCGCGTTATTCGAATGGATGTTGATACAACTCGAACAAAAGGCGCCCATGAAAAGCTACTCAATAGCTTTCGCAATCACGAAGCGGATATTTTGCTCGGAACACAAATGATTGCCAAAGGGCTGGATTTTCCAGATATTACTTTAGTCGGCGTATTAAATGCTGATACGATGCTCCATTTACCAGACTTCCGCGCCTCAGAACGAACTTTCCAATTACTCACACAAGTAAGCGGACGAGCAGGGCGCCACGAACGAACCGGTGAAGTAGTCGTGCAAAGCTACAATCCAGAGCATTACAGTATTGAATTCGCCAAAAAACACGATTTTATCGGCTTTTATAATCACGAAATGCAACTACGAAAAATGGGCTCTTACCCGCCATTTTATTACTTAACAATGATTAATGTTAGCGATGAAAATGAAATGAAAGCCATTCGCACTATTCAAGAAATGGCCCAATTTTTACGAGGGAAGTTAGGTCCTGACGCTGTTATTCTTGGCCCTGTACCGAGCACCATCACCCGAATCAAAAACAAATATCGCTATCAATGCATCATAAAATATAAAATCGAACCCAACTTAAAAAAAGAACTAAAAACCTTAATCACCCATTATCAAAAAGACCAACAAAAAGGCTTAACGATAACGATTGACGTACAACCTTACGTATTAATGTAAAAGGAGTAAACCAATGACAAAAATTATTTTTATGGGAACACCAGCATTTTCCGTCCCGGTTTTAGAACAATTAGCCGGCGCGTATGATGTTATTGCAGTGGTTACCCAACCAGACCGACCAGTGGGGCGCAAACGAGTGCTAACACCTCCGCCTGTCAAAAAAGCCGCTTTAGAATTAAATATCCCAGTTTATCAACCAGAAAAATTACGCACATCTAGCGAACTAGAGGAACTTATTGCGCTTGAAGCGGACTTGCTTGTAACAGCCGCATATGGCCAAATTTTGCCGAATAGTTTACTAGAATCGCCTAAACACGGCGCCATCAATGTCCACGCGTCACTTTTACCAGAATATCGTGGTGGTGCTCCGGTTCATTATGCACTGCTTGACGGGAAAACGGAAACAGGCGTGACTATCATGTATATGGTAGAAAAACTGGATGCTGGCGATATGATTAGCCAGCGCAAAATTCCAATTACAGACGAAGATAATACTGGCACGATGTTCGATAAATTAAGCGAACTAGGCGCGGAATTATTAATGGATACACTCCCAGACTTTTTAGCCGGGAAAATCACCGCTATCCCACAAGACCCAGAAAAAGTAACGTTCGCGCGCAATATTTCCAGAGAACAAGAAAAAATCGACTGGACAAAACCGGGACGTAGTATTTTCAATCAAATTCGCGGACTGTCTCCTTGGCCAGTTGCTTATACAACTCTCGAAGAAAAACCGTTTAAAATCTGGGAAGCAACGTATGAAGCGACAATAACAACCGGTGAACCAGGGACAATTTTAACGGATAAAACCACGCTTAAAATCGTTACAGGCGACGGCACACTTATCGTACCAACAGTAATCCAACCAGCAGGAAAACCGAAGATGGATATTCATTCATTCATGTCCGGTGCTGGCAGAAATCTAAGCAAGACGACAAGGTTTGGTGAATAAATGAAAAAACAAAAAACAGTTCGTGCAATTGCACTCGAACTCATCATTAAAATCGAAAATAATCAATCATACAGCCATTTATTAATTAATGATGCGCTCAAAAAACAGAAGTTAAACCCGCTTGATAAAGGTTTACTGACTGAATTAGTATACGGAACAACACAGCGCAAAATCACGCTAGATTACTATTTAGCGCCGTTTCTAAATAAAGAACCAGATAACTGGGTGAAAAATTTACTAAGAATGTCCGTTTACCAATTAACTTTCTTAGATAAAGTTCCTGAACATGCGATTTTAAATGAAGCAGGCGATATTGCAAAAGACCTTGGGCATCAAGGCGTAACAAAATTCGTCAATGGTGTGCTTCGCAATGTTATTCGTAAAGGCGTTCCAAGTATCGATGCAATTAAAGATCCCGTGCAAAAAATTGCCGTCGAAACAAGCTTGCCAGAATGGTTAGCGAAACGATGGGCAGATCAATATGGTCTCGAAAAACTGCGCGAAATCGGCCTAGCATTCCTAGTGGCGCCGCACCAAAGCATACGCGTTAATCAAACAGAAATTCCTACCGAACAATTAATCAAAGAACTAAACGACCAAGGAATCTCTGTGACCCGTAATGAATTTATCGACGAAGCTTTACTTGTTGAAAAGGGTTCTGTAGCAGAAACAAAAGCCTACAAAGACGGCAAATGTAGCATCCAAGACGAAAGCTCAATGCTCGCAGCTTATGCACTTCAACTGGAAGACAATTTAACCGTATTAGATGCTTGTGCTGCACCAGGCGGGAAAACAACCCATATCGCAGAGAAAATGCACGGTACGGGTATGGTTCATGCGCTGGATATCCACGAAAAGAAAACCAAATTAATTGATCAAGCTGCAAAACGATTGCAATTACTTAATATTCGTACAGCCCATTTAGATGCAAGAACTGCGAGTACGATGTTTGAACCTGAAACTTTTGACCGGATTTTAGTCGATGCGCCGTGCTCTGGCTTTGGTGTTTTACGCAGAAAACCAGACATTAAATACGCAAAAACGGAAAAAGATATTCACAAATTAGCAGAAATTCAATTAGCAATTTTAGATGATGTTAGCCAATTGGTAAAAGAAAATGGTATATTAGTTTATAGTACATGTACCATTGATAAGGAAGAAAATGAAACAGTTCTCCGTGCTTTCCTAGAAAAGCATCCGGAATTTAAAATAGAACCTGTTGTACTTCCTGAAAAATTGGCGCAAATCAAGAAGGACGATTATATTCAACTTTTACCGACAGATATTGGAAGCGATGGTTTCTTCGTTTCTAGCCTTAGAAAAGTGAAGTCCTGAAAAATTAGTGAGGTGCTTTTAAATGCATGCAGAATTTAGAACAGATAGAGGCAGAATAAGACATCATAATGAAGACAATGGTGGCGTTTTTGAAAATAAAGACAACCAGCCAATTGTCATTGTTGCAGACGGCATGGGTGGTCACCGCGCAGGAGACGTGGCGAGCGAAATGGCTGTTCGTTTACTAAGCGACGCATGGAAAGAAACGACCGCACTTTTGACCGCGGAAGAAATTGAAACGTGGCTTCAAAAAACAATTCAAGAAGTCAACAAACAAATTGTCCTTTATGCGGAAAGTGAAATGGACCTAAATGGTATGGGGACAACGCTTGTAGCCGCAATTATGGCTCAGTCGCAAGTCGTTATCGCTAATGTTGGAGATAGTCGTGGTTATTTACTTCAAAATAACGTACTGCGCCAACTAACCGAAGATCATTCGCTCGTACATGAACTTCTTAGAACAGGTGAAATCAGCAAAGAAGATGCCATGAATCACCCACGGAAAAATATTCTTTTACGCGCACTTGGAGTAGAAGGAAAAGTAGAAGTTGATACGTTTGTCGTACCTTTTCAAACGAGCGATACGTTACTGCTTTGTTCCGACGGCTTAACCAATATGGTTCCTGAAGTGGAAATGGAAGAAATTTTAAAAAGTAAACGAACTCTTTCCGAAAAAGCAGATGTATTTATTACAAAAGCGAATTCATATGGAGGAGAAGATAATATTACCGTGCTGTTAGTCGAACGAGATCTGACGCAGAAAGGGAGGGACGCTTCATGATGATTGGTAAGCGATTAAGTGATCGATATAAGATTTTACATGCAATAGGCGGCGGCGGAATGGCCAATGTGTATTTGGCGCATGATATTATTCTTGATAGAGACGTTGCAGTGAAGATTTTACGCATTGATTTAGCAGATGAGAGCAACCTTATTCGTCGATTCCAACGAGAAGCTCAATCGGCAACGAGTTTAGTTCACCCTAATATTGTTAGTGTGTACGACGTTGGTGAAGAAAATGATTTACATTATATTGTTATGGAGCATGTGGACGGAATGGACTTGAAACAGTACATTCACGAAAATCACCCAATCAGCTATGACAAAGCAGTCGATATTATGTTACAAATCGTTTCTGCTGTTGCCATTGCCCATCAACATCATATTATTCACCGCGATTTAAAACCGCAAAATATTTTAATTGATCATGATGGCGTTGTGAAAATTACCGATTTTGGGATTGCAATGGCACTTTCTGAAACATCAATTACGCAAACCAATTCCTTACTCGGCTCTGTTCATTATTTATCTCCAGAACAAGCACGCGGCGGGATGGCGACTCAAAAATCAGATATTTATTCGCTAGGAATCGTTTTATACGAATTATTAACTGGAAAAGTACCTTTTGACGGCGAATCAGCAGTTTCAATTGCGATTAAGCATTTGCAAGCAGACATCCCGTCCGCAAGAGCACAAAATCCAGAAATACCACAAAGCCTAGAAAATATTATTATTAAAGCAACGGCAAAAGATCCATTTTTACGTTACCAAAACGCAGAAGAAATGGAAAAAGACTTGCAAACATGCCTAAATCCAGACAGACTAAACGAGCCTAAATACGTTTTCCCAACAGATGATGGTGATACGAAAGCTATTCCAATCATCGCGACGAAAGAAACGATGAAAAATCTCGACAAAACCATTGTCCCAGAAGGAAAAGTAGCAGCAGCTGAAACGACACCAGATGAGAAAAAAGGCAAGAAAAAGAAAAAAATGAGCAAGAAAAAGAAAATTGCTATCATCGTTTCGTCGGTTATCGCCATTTTTGCCATTGCGATTTTACTACTTTGGCTTCTTGGTAAAAGTCCAGACGAAGTAGCTGTACCGGATGTTTCTGGTAAAACAGAAGACCAAGCAGTTGCACTTCTTCAAAAAGAAGGCTTTGTCATCGGGAAAACCGCCGAGAAAAATAGCGATGAAGTTGCGGAAGGAAAAGTCATTAATACCGACCCAGCAGCAGGCGAAATGAAAGAAAAAGGAACAAAAATCAATTTATTTGTAAGTAATGGTTCGAAAAAAATAACAATGGAAAACTACACTGGTAGAAGCTATACCGATACAAAAGCGTTACTTGAGCAACAAGGTTTTAAAAATATTTCGTCCGAGGAAGCTTATAGCTCCGAAGTTGGCAAAGGCATGATCATTAGCCAAACACCGACGCAAGGAACCGAAGTAGTAGCTAAGTCGACTAATGTGAAGTTTGTTGTAAGTAAAGGCGCAGAGCCAATTACGCTAAAAGACTTACGAGGTTACACGAAAACTGCTGTAGAAGATTATGCATCATCTCTTGGATTAAAAGTTTCCAGTAAAGAAGAAAACTCTGATTCTGTTGAAAAAGGACAAGTGATTTCGCAGTCCCCATCAGCTGGATCAAACGTTTCTGCGGGAGATACGATTGAAATCGTCATTTCTGCTGGGCCGAAAGAAAAACAAGTCAAAGAAGTAACAAAAACATTTAACATCGCCTATACACCGAGCGATGAAGAAAATCCACAACCACAGAAAATCCAAATTTATATTCAAGATAAAAACCACAGCATGACAAGTTCTTACCGAGAATTGACGATTACACAAAACACTTCGGTAGAAATCACGTTCCAAATTGAAGAAGGTTCTAGTGCAGGTTATAAAATCATGAGTGATGGTAAAGTAATCGATGAAGGCACAGTCCCTTATCCAAAATAAAAATAGAACGGAGGAAATGTGCTGGAAGGACAAATTATCAAAGCGTTGAGCGGATTTTACTATGTATTTTCAGAAGGAAATGTCTACCAATGTCGAGCACGGGGGAATTTTAGAAAGCGAAATATTTCCCCGCTTGTTGGCGACGATGTAGAATTTCAAATCGAAAATAAAACGGATGGTTATATTTTAGATGTGATGTCCCGGGAGAATGCCCTTGTGCGTCCTCCTGTGGCAAACATCGATATCGCAATTTTAGTATTTTCAGCAGTAGAACCCGATTTTTCCACGAATCTAGCGGACCGTTTTTTAGTGGCGATTGAAAAAGAAGACATCAAGCCCGTTATTTGTATTAGCAAAATGGACTTAGCGTCAGACACGGAAAAAGAACAGATTGCGGTCTATAAAGATATTTATGAAAATATTGGTTATGATGTGTTCGTAACAAATGATGAGCCAGATAAAGAAGCGATTAAAGACTACATCAGCGGCAAAATCGCAGTAATCGCTGGACAATCAGGTGTTGGGAAATCTACTTTGTTAAATAGTTTAAATAGCGATTTAACTTTAAAAACAGCAGAAATTTCGAATTCACTTGGTCGTGGGAAACATACGACGAGACATGTTGAACTGATGCCAATTGGTGATGGTTTTGTCGCCGATACACCTGGCTTTAGTTCGATTGAATGGGATGATTTACAACCAGAAACACTACAATTTTGTTTTCCAGAAATAGAAGACCGTCGTAGTGGTTGTAAATTCCGCGGTTGTATGCACGAAAACGAGCCTAACTGCGCAGTTAAAACAGCTGTTGAAGCTAATGAAATAGCAGAATTTCGTTATAAACACTATATCCAAATTTTACAAGAATTAAAAAACAGAAAGCCGAGGTATTAAGAATGGGAAAAATAGCTCCTTCGATTTTAAGTGCAGACTTTGCAAATCTTGCGAGAGATATTAAAGAAGTAGAAAATTGCGGCGCAGACTACATCCATATTGACGTTATGGACGGACATTTCGTTCCAAATATTACATTTGGTCCTGCTGTTGTTAAGGCAATTCGTCCGGAAACCAAACTACCACTTGATGTTCATTTAATGATTGAAAACCCGGATACGTATATTCCAGAATTTGCAAAAGCAGGCGCGGACTATATTACTGTACATGTCGAAGCTTGCACGCATCTTCACCGCACGTTACAACTAATCCGTTCTTATGGTGTAAAAGCAGGAGCAGTACTTAATCCAGCAACACCGATTGACGTTTTACAACACGTTTTAAATGAACTTGATATGGTTTTATTTATGACAGTAAATCCCGGTTTTGGCGGTCAAAAATTTATTCCAGAAGTGTTGGAGAAAATTAGTGCTTTCAAAAAAATCGTGGACGAAAAAGGTTTAGACATCGAAATTGAAGTGGATGGCGGCGTGGATCACGACACAGCAAAATTATGTCGCGACGCTGGTGCCAATGTATTTGTAGCAGGTAGTTACATTTACGGCAATAAAAACCGTCAAACACCAATTGATAAATTACGTGCCATTGTAGGAGAGTAAGTCGACTTAGGCTGGGACCATCAACCGTTCCAGCCTTATTTGTTAGGAAAGAAGGGGACACAAAAATGAAGATAATTCATATTATGGTTGGTGGACCCGCGTCAGAAATTCCTGATTTAAAGCAATATACGAATGCAGATATTAGTTGGGTTGGCGTGGACCGCGGAGCCAAACGGTTATTAGATAGAGGCATTGTCCCAGCGATTGCGATGGGTGATTTTGACTCACTGACAACAGAAGAATTAGCAGATTTAAAAACAAAAGTAGACGAAGTACTTGAATTTCCCGCTGAAAAAGATGAAACAGATACGGAAATCGGCTTAAGTTGGGCGATGGAACAACATCCAGATGTAATACGTATTTTTGGAGCTACAGGAGGACGCTTAGACCATTTACTCGCGAACCTAATGATGTTAACCAAACCACGTTTTCTAGCAGCTGTGCCAGTCGTAGAATTGATTGACCGCTATAACTACATCAAAATGTACACACCAGGAAGCTACACGATTGAAAAATTACCAGACAAAAAATACGTCGCCTTTACAACGATGAAAGATGTGACAGGCCTTACATTAAAAGGGTTTGCCTATCCACTTGATAACGCTACGTATCCAGTCGGTTCGGCGCTTTCTAGCAATGAATTTGTCGAGCAAGTAGGAGAATTTTCTTTTACAAGTGGAATGATTTTATTAACGCAAAGTAATGATTAATAAGAAATGCAGGCGCACGTGGCCTGTGTTTTTTTATTTTTAGACAAAGAAAAAATGCACCGACATAATTGTCGCTGCACTTGATTTCTCCTTCAATTAAACGCGTTCCACTTTACCAGATTTAAGCGCACGAGCAGATACCCAAACTTTTTTAGGTTTGCCGTTAACCAGAATCCGTACTTTTTGCAAGTTAGCTTTCCAAGTACGTTTGCTGGAGTTCATTGCGTGGGAACGTTTGTTACCGGAACGTGATTTGCGGCCTGTAATAACACATTCTTTAGCCATAGTTTACCCCTCCTTACAGAGCTCTTCGGATAACTTATTTAAAATAACCTATCCATTTGTTTTTCATACACTAGAATAATTTATCATAAACAAGTATACTTTGCAAGAGGATAAGCGAAAATAGTGCAAAGAATTTTTACTTGACAGCATAAAAGTAGCTTTAATCAAGCAAATTGAGGATATGCTTTCCAAAGGGCCGTGATTATAGTAAAATAGGTAAGGACGACTTTATAATCAAATAAAATCAATAATAAAAATAATCGAACGAGAATATAATCCACAAGGAGGAATATAGAATGGCAATTGAAATCGACACAAAGCTTGGCAAAATCGATATTACTAGTGATGTGATTGCAACAATCGCTGGCGGAGCTGCCGAAGAAAACTTTGGTATCGTTGGAATGGCAAGTAGACATCAAATTCGTGATGGTTTAACAGATATTCTTAGAAGAGAAAATTATACAAAAGGTGTTATCGTAAGACAAGAAGACGAGGGTATACATATCGACATGTATATCATTGTTAGCTTTGGAACAAAAATCTCCGAAGTAGCGCATAATGTACAAGAGCGCGTAAAATACACACTAGAAAAAACACTCGGTATTACAGTGGAATCAGTGAATATTTATGTTCAAGGTGTCCGAGTAATCAAGGAATCATAAGGAGGATTATGTAAGTGAGTATATATCAGTTAGACTCAGAGAAATTTGCAGCAATGATAGCACTTGGAGCAGAAAATTTAGCAAAAAATGCTGATTTTGTAGATTCATTAAATGTCTTCCCGGTTCCAGATGGTGACACGGGAACAAACATGAATCTATCAATGACAAGTGGAGCAGAAGAAGTTGCGAAAAATGATAAAGAAACAATTAGTGCCGTTGGAGCAAACTTAGCGAAAGGCCTGCTAATGGGTGCCCGCGGGAATTCCGGCGTTATTTTATCCCAACTTTTCCGTGGTTTTTCGAAATCCATTGAAAACAAAGAAACCTTAAATGCCGAAGAATTTGCCGCTGCTTTTGTAAAAGGCGTTGAAACGGCTTATAAAGCAGTTATGAAACCAGTTGAAGGAACAATTCTTACTGTTGCTCGTGAAGCTGCGAAAGCGGGCGTTGCAGCAGCAAATGAACACAAAGAAATCGAATTAGTGATGGAAGCCATTTTGAAACAAGGGAAAGTAGCTTTAGAAAAAACACCTGATTTACTTCCAGTGTTAAAAGAAGTTGGCGTTGTCGATAGTGGCGGCCAAGGCCTTATCATTATTTATGAAGGATTTTATGGCGTACTAACTGGCAAAATGGCAGAAGCACCTGACTATATGGCATCTATGGGTGAATTGATCAATGCGGAACACCATCGCCATGTGCAAGACTTTATGTCGACAGAAGATATTCATTTTGGTTACTGTACCGAAATTATCGTTAAAATTAACGAAAACAAACCAGGCCTAAAACCTTTTGATGAAGAACAATTCCGTCAAGATTTAAGCAAACTGGGTGATTCTTTACTTGTAGCTGCTGATGATGAAGTAGTTAAAGTACACGTTCACGTTGAACATCCGGGCGAAGTACTAAATTACGGTCAACAATACGGTAGCCTCCTTAAAATGAAAGTGGAAAATATGCGTGAACAGCATAATGAAATTGTTGGCGATGATAAAGCGCTAGCGAAAGAAAAAGCTCCATATGGTATCGTTACAGTCTCAGCTGGAGAAGGATTGAAGAAACTATTTGAAAGCATGGGCGTATCCGTAGTTCTTTCTGGTGGTCAAACAATGAATCCAAGCACAGAAGATATCGTAAAAGCAATTGAATCGGCAAACGCAGAACAAGTATTTGTTCTTCCAAATAATAAAAATATCCAAATGGCTGCGGAACAAGCGGCACAACTTTTAGGTGATGATAAAGTACAAATCATTCCTACAAAAACGATTCCACAAGGACTTACTGCTGTTCTTTCATTCCAAGCAGATCAAGACTTCTTGACGAATGCAGAAGCGATGAGAGCGGCCATTGAAGATGTTGCGAGCGGTCAAGTAACAACAGCCGTGCGTGATACAACAGTAGAGGGTGTCGAAATTAAAAAAGACAACTTCATCGGTATGGTCGAAGGTAAAATCAAAGTCAGCTGTGCTACATTAGCAGAAGCAGCTTACGAAACGTTAGAAAAACTACTAGACGACGATAGTGAAATCGTTACAATCATTGTTGGTGAAGATTCTGATGTTGCAAAAGCAGAAGAATTAGCTGATAAAGTAACTGAAGCATTCCCGGATGTAGAAGTAGAAATTCACGAAGGTGACCAACCCGTTTATCCGTATATTTTTGCTGTAGAATAAGGGCTTGTTTTAAATGAATAGAAGAAAGGATGATTTTAGTGAAATTTAATAGCGTGTTTGATATTATTGGTCCCGTAATGATTGGTCCATCAAGTTCTCATACTGCCGGTGCTAGTCGTATTGGTGCCATTGCGCGAGCTGTTTTTAATGAACAACCATCCCAAGTAGATATTCATTTATATGGTTCTTTTGCTAAAACATACAAAGGTCATGGAACAGATGTGGCGCTTATCGGTGGATTGCTTGGTTTTGAGCCAGATGATCCACGGATGAAAGAATCACCGCAACTGGCCGAAGAATGGGGCATGCGCATCCAGTTTATTGAAGAAGTGGAAGAGCCACCTCATCCGAACACCGTAAAATTAGTGCTCAAGCATGGTATGCAACAAATGACCTTAATTGGCGCATCGATTGGTGGCGGAAAAGTAGAAATTATTCGCTTGAACGAATTTGAACTAGAATTCACTGGAACTGCTCCAGCTATCCTTATTTTACATCAAGACAAATTTGGCGCGATTGCTGCAGTTTCTTCCGTAATTGCTGACCATAAAATTAATATCGGTCAAATGAAAGTATCCCGCAAAGTAAAAGGCGACGAAGCGTTAATGGTAATCGAAGTGGATCAACAAGTTGAACAAGCTTTAATTAGCAAAATTGCTGAATTACCAGGGATTTATCAAGTAGCAAGTGTCATGATTTAATAGGTTTGGTACTTAATCGCTAGTAAATCGGTGGCTTTCGCTCGATTTGTGTAAAGCCAAATGTGCGTAAATAAAACGTGCATTTGGCTTTATTTTGAGTTATAAATCAGGTATGTTGGTAAAGAGTAAAGAAAGTGAGTGTGGATAATGTTTAGAACTGTAGCAGAATTAGTAGATATCGCTGAACGCGACAACCTAACTATTGCTGAAATTATGATTAAGCGTGAAATGAATATTTCTGGTTTACCGCGGGAGGAAATAACTGCTGCGATGGAACGGAATTTAGATATTATGGAAGAAGCCATTCGCGAAGGCGAGGCTGGCGTTACTTCTACAACCGGTTTAACAGGCGGAGATGCCGTCCTAATGCAAGACTATATCAAAAAAGGAAACTTCCTATCCGGCGAAGTTTTGCTCGATTCAGTAGCAAAAGCAATCGCGACAAATGAAGTCAATGCTTCGATGGGCGTGATTTGCGCAACACCAACTGCAGGAAGCGCGGGCGTTGTTCCTGGCGTACTTTTTTCTTTAAAAGATCGTCTGGAAATGACACGTGAGGATATGGTGAACTTTTTATTCACAGCTGGTGCCTTTGGGTATGTTGTTGCGAATAATGCTTTTATAAGCGGGGCAGCGGGTGGTTGTCAGGCGGAAATCGGATCAGCAAGTGCGATGGCTTCAGCAGCGATTGTAGCAGCAGCCGGTGGAACACCCGAACAATCCGCACATGCGATGGCAATGACGATGAAGAATATGCTTGGGCTTGTTTGTGATCCTGTAGCGGGACTTGTAGAAGTACCATGCGTCAAACGTAATGCACTTGGTTCTTCGCAAGCAATTATTTCAGCTGATATGGCGTTAGCGGGTATTAAGAGCCGCATCCCATGTGATGAAGTCATTGAAGCAATGCACCGCGTAGGCTTACAAATGCCAAGCTCATTACGAGAAACGGCAGAAGGAGGATTGGCGGCTACACCGACTGGACGTGCAATTCAGCGGAAGATTTTTGGACTGTCGCCAGAAGACAAGCGTGAGTGAACTTAAACGAATCCCGACAACCGAAATCAAAGGAATTGGTGAAGAAACAGCTAAAACGTTAAAAGAGCTAGGTTTATCAACCGTGCATGATTTACTTTGGAACTTTCCGTATCGTTATGAAGATTATCGATTGCGGGATTTATCCGAAGTAGCGCATGAGGAACGGATTACCATCCAAGGTGAAGTGCTCACAGAAGCAACTGTTGCCTTTTACGGCCGCAAAAAATCCAAGCTTTCTTTCCGTGTGTCAACAGAAGGTCAAGTCATCAAAATCGATTTTTTCAACCAGCCCTATTTAAAAAGTAAAATTAGCGTTGGCGAAACCGTGACGATTTCAGGTAAATGGGATAAGAGTCGCGCCCAAGTTACAGCTAGTAAAATTAAAATCGGCGCTGTCGAAAATGAAGAAGAACTAGAAGGCGTTTACCGTCTAAAAGGAACGCTACGCAATAAAACGATGCAAAAATACACTCGGCTCGCTTTTGATGCCTATAGCAGTGACATAGAAGAAGTGATTCCAGCTAATTTACTCGAGAAATATCAATTAATGGACCGTCTGGAAGCAGTGCGCATTCTCCATTTCCCCAAAAATAATGAGGAATTAAAACAAGCTAGGCGCCGAATGGTCTACGAAGAATTTCTATTGTTCCAATTGAAAATGCAGTTTTTCCGTAAAATTGAACGCGAAAAATCAGGCGGGATTTCGATTAATTATGATGTGGAAGATTTGCGCCATTATATCGAGTCGCTGCCATTCCCGCTGACCAAAGCACAAAAGCGCGTGGTTAATGAGATTTGCGGGGATATGTTATCGCATTTCCATATGAACCGTTTGCTACAAGGTGATGTTGGTTCAGGGAAAACAGTCGTAGCCTCGATTGCAATGTATGCCGCCGCCAAAAGTGGCTTCCAAAGTGCCTTAATGGTACCAACGGAAATTTTAGCCGAACAACACGCTAATTCACTAGTAGAGTTATTGCAGCCATTTGATATCACGGTTGGCTTACTTACTAGTAGCGTAAAAGGAAAGCAACGCAGAGAGCTACTCGCAATGCTTGAAAATGGCTCGATAGATGTTTTAATTGGTACGCATGCCTTAATTCAAGACGAAGTAATTTATCATCGTCTAGGTTTAGTTATTACCGATGAACAGCACCGATTTGGCGTAGCGCAGCGCCGGGTTCTTCGCGAAAAGGGCGAATATCCGGATGTATTGTTTATGACAGCTACTCCAATCCCTAGAACGCTTGCGATTACAGCGTTTGGCGAAATGGACGTATCGATTATCGATGAACTTCCTGCTGGTCGAAAAGAAATTGAAACCTACTGGGTCAAACATCAAATGCTTGATCGCGTCATCGGCTTTATGGAAAAAGAAATCGAGAAAGGCCATCAAGTTTACATTATTTGCCCGCTGATTGAAGAATCCGAAAAACTCGATGTGCAAAATGCGATAGACGTTTTCAATATTTTACAAAACAAATGGGGGACAAAATATACCCCAGGACTGATGCACGGTAAACTTCTACCCGCAGATAAAGAGCAAATCATGCGCGACTTTAATGATAAAAAAATCGATTGCCTTGTCTCAACAACGGTAGTCGAAGTTGGTGTAAACGTGCCGAATGCTACGATGATGGTCATTTACGATGCCGACCGTTTTGGTTTAGCGCAGTTGCACCAATTAAGAGGTCGGGTTGGACGTGGGGCTGATCAATCGTATTGTATTTTGATTGCTGACCCAAAAACCGAGGTTGGTAAAGAACGTATGATGATTATGTCAGAAACCAATGATGGCTTCGTTGTCAGCGAGCGCGACCTGGAACTACGCGGACCGGGGGATTTCTTCGGTCGAAAACAAAGTGGTGTTCCAGAATTTAAAGTAGCGGACATGGTTCACGATTACCGCGTACTCGAAATTGCTCGCCAAGATGCCGTTCATATGATCTTTGAAGAAAACATGCTAGAGAACCAAACCTACGAAAAATTAGTAGCACTTCTAGAAGAAGAAGGCGTCTTTACAGAACAAAAACTAGATTAAACCTATGTAACAATCTTTAAAAAACTTGCAACTTTGCTTGATTTTTAATAACATATTAAAGTACCAACAAAATACAGGGAAGTTCTGAATGTTATCCTACAGAGGTAACTTCCTTTTTTTACCTAGTGTTTAGTAGCTGGTATTAATACCTTTCACAAAAAAGAGATGAGGATACGTGCATGAAAAAATATTCTAAAAAGGATCGTCAAATGAAACTTCAAGTAGCTATTGAAGAAAATCCTTTCATAATAGATGAGCAGCTTGCAGAGAAATTTGGGGTCAGTGTGCAAACTATCCGTTTAGATAGAGTAGCACTTTCTATCCCCGAACTGAGAGAGCGAATCAAACATGTTGCGAGTGTCAATTATGCCGATGCAGTAAAAAGCCTTCCCATTGATGAAGTGATTGGTGAAATTATTGATATTCAACTTAGCAAGAGCGCTATTTCGATTTTTGATGTGCGAAGTGAGCATGTTTTTAAACGAAATAAAATCGCTCGTGGGCACCATTTGTTTGCCCAAGCTAATTCCTTAGCAACCGCAGTCATCCCAAATGAACTAGCTTTAACTACACAAGCAACTGTTCGCTTTGTTCGTTCTGTAAACGAAGGAGAACGCATCATCGCAAAAGCAAAAGTACGTCCGGCAACAGACAACAGAGCGATTACGATAGTAGATGTCAAAAGCTATGTTGGAGATGAAATAGTACTTAAAGGTAAGTTTGAAATGTATCACGCAACGCAAAAATGAAAATAAAGGACTGACGTATAATGAAAATTGCTGTAGATGCGATGGGTGGAGATCACGCACCAAAAGAAATTGTTTTAGGTGTGATGCAAGCTGTTGCCCAATATAAAGATATCGAAATTCTTCTTTTTGGAGACGAAACGAAAATCAATGAATATTTAACAGATAAAACACGCGTAAAAATCATACATACCGATGAAAAAATTGAGAGTGATGATGAACCAGTTCGCGCTGTAAAACGGAAGAAAAAAGCTTCTATGGTCCTTGCTGCCCAAGCGGTAAAAGACGGAGAAGCGGATGCATGTATCTCCGCGGGGAACACGGGAGCATTAATGTCTACTGGACTTTTCGTTATCGGCCGTATTAAAGGTATCGACCGTCCAGCGCTTGCTCCAACGCTACCAACCGTTACTGGGAAAGGCTTCGTGATGCTTGATTTAGGCGCAAACGCAGAAGCAAAACCAGAACATTTATTGCAATTTGGTTTAATGGGCTCAGTTTACGCGGAAAAAGTACGCAAAATCGATCGTCCGCGTGTGGCACTTTTAAATATCGGAACAGAAGAAACAAAAGGTAACGACTTAACGAAAAAAGCATTCGAGCTAATGAAAAATCAAGATGCTTATGAATTTATCGGCAACATTGAAGCACGTGATTTATTAATGGACGTAGCAGATGTCGTTGTTACAGACGGTTTTACTGGTAATATGGTGCTGAAATCCATCGAAGGAACAGGCGCTGCTTTCCTAAGTATGCTCAAAATGAGTTTACTAAACGGCTTTAAAAATAAAGTCGCAGCAAGCTTCCTGAAAAAAGATTTGATGGCACTAAAAGCCAAAATGGACTACAGCGAATACGGTGGCGCTTGTTTGTTCGGCGTTCAAGCTCCTGTCGTAAAAGCGCACGGTTCATCCAATGCAAATGGAATTTTCACCACTATCCGTCAAGTACGTGAAATGGTTGAAAAACAAGTAGTAGAAACAATTATCGCAGAAGTAGATAAAGTGAAAGTAGGAGGAACAGAAGCAAATGACTAAAATCGCATTCGTATTTCCCGGTCAAGGCGCACAAAAAATTGGCATGGGGCAAGATGTAGCAGCAGAATATCCTGCAGCAAAAAAAATCTATGATGATGCCGACGAAAGATTAGGTTTTTCAATCACAGATGTAATTACAGAAGGACCAATCGAACTATTAACAAAATCTGAAAATGCACAACCAGCGCTTGTTTCCACAAGTGTAGCGATTTTACGTGCATTAGAAACATACGGCGTCAAAGCGGATTACGTGGCAGGCCATAGCCTTGGTGAATATAGCGCTCTTGTAGCAGGTGGTTTTTTAGAAGCAAGTGATGCGATTTACCTTGTACGTAAACGCGGCGAATTAATGGAAGCAGCTGTACCAAATGGTGCCGGCGCAATGGCTGCCGTTCTCGGCGTAGACCGTGCGACATTAAAAACTATCACTGAAGAAGTAACTAGAGAAGGCGATGCAGTACAACTTGCTAACCTTAACTGCCCAGGACAAATCGTTATCTCAGGAACAACTGCTGGCGTTGAAAAAGCTGGCGAAAAAGCCAAAGCTAGTGGCGCAAAACGCGTATTACCACTTGCAGTTAGCGGACCTTTCCACTCTAGCTTAATGGAACCAGCCGCACTTGCTTTCCGTGATATTTTAGCAGAAGTAACCATTTCCGATGGTAACATTCCGGTTGTTAACAATGTTGATGCTAAGCAAACAACAGACAAAGCTGAAATTAGCGATAAACTAATCAAACAAATCTATTCCCCAGTATTATGGGAAGATATCGTCGAAGAACTAGTTAAAAACGGCGTAGATACATTTGTTGAAATTGGTTCTGGAAAAGTTTTAGCTGGTTTAATTAAAAAAATCAATCGTGATGTGACTGTACTGTCCGCAGGTGATGTGGAATCAGTGAAAAGCGTTGCGGCGACTTTGAAAGGAGAATAATCAATGACTTTACAAGGCAAAGTAGCAGTAGTAACAGGTGGCTCGCGCGGAATCGGTCGTGACATCGCCATCCATTTAGCCAAAGAAGGCGCGAATATTTTCTTTAATTACAATGGTAGCCCAGAAGCTGCAGAAGAAACAGCCAAACTGGTTGCCGAACATGGCGTGGAAGTAGAAGCGATGAAAGCAAATGTAGCCATTGCAGAAGATGTGGATGCGTTTTTCAAACAAGCAATTGAGCGTTTTGGTCGTGTCGACATTTTAGTAAATAATGCGGGAGTTACTCGTGATAATCTGTTAATGCGTATGAAAGAAGAAGAGTGGGACGATGTGATTAATATCAACCTAAAAGGAACTTTCCTATGTACTAAAGCAGTGACACGTACAATGATGAAACAACGCGCTGGTAAAATTATTAATATGGCATCTGTTGTTGGTTTAATTGGTAACGCTGGACAAGCGAACTATGTAGCAAGTAAAGCTGGTGTGATCGGTCTTACAAAAACAACTGCTCGTGAATTAGCTCCACGTGGAATTAATGTGAATGCTGTCGCTCCAGGTTTTATTACAACTGAAATGACCGACAAATTAGACGAGAAAACAAAAGAAGCGATGTTAGCACAAATTCCGCTTGGTGCTTATGGAACTACCGAAGATATTGCAAATGCAGTTCTTTTCTTAGCAAGTGATGCATCGAAGTATATTACTGGTCAAACGCTATCCGTTGATGGCGGAATGGTGATGTAAAATGGGTTAATGAATGCGAATTAACTTGGGTCGCATTACTTTAAATATTTTTGTTTACGTAGGAGAAATAATCCTATATAATACTTGGAGGGAGGTGAAGTGAAAAATGGCAGAAGTATTAGAAAAAGTTACAAAAATCATCGTAGACCGTTTAGGTGTCGAGGAATCCAAAGTAACTTTAGAAGCTTCCTTCAAAGAAGATCTAGGTGCTGATTCCCTAGATGTTGTTGAATTAGTAATGGAACTTGAAGACGAGTTCGGAGTTGAAATCTCTGATGGCGACGCTGAAAACATTAACACAGTTGGTGATGCAGTGAAGTACATAGAGGCAAACGCATAAAACTTTATGTGACCGGATAAATGAGGGTGCCCGTGTTACTTATCTTTGCTGTGGTAACTTCCGCACGCGAGATAAGTAGTACAGGTAGCCTCTTTTTCAAGGTCGTGGAAGATTTGTTGGTTCATTTTCTAAGCAGCTTTTTGCTCGTGGCTGTTTAGAAAATGAACTTGCTTATTAGTTATGAGAGGGGCAAGTGAGATGAATCAATGGGAAGAATTACAAGAAAGTGTTGGCTTTGATTTTAAAGATGTAGAACTATTAAAACAAGCATTTACACATTCCTCGTACGTGAATGAACACCGCCGGGAAAATGTGAAAGATAATGAACGCCTAGAATTTTTGGGGGATGCGGTACTTGAATTAACGGTATCAGACTATCTTTTTAATAAATATCCAGAAATGGCAGAAGGACACATGACAAAAATGCGCGCAGCAATTGTTTGTGAGCCTTCTTTAGTCGAGTTTGCAGAAGCAGTCCACTTTTCCAAGTATGTTCGACTTGGTAAAGGAGAAGAAAAAGCAGGCGGGAGAACTCGTCCAGCGCTTCTTGCAGATGTATTTGAATCGTTTATCGGTGCGCTTTATTTAGATAATGGCATCGATAAAGTCGTGACATTTTTAGAACGCGTGATTTTTCCGAAGATTGATGCAGGGGCATATCTACAAACAGTTGATTATAAAACGCAACTGCAAGAAATTGTTCAACGGGACCGCGATGTCTTGATCGAATATGATATCCTTGGTGAAACAGGACCAGCGCATAATAAAGCATTCGACGCCCAAGTAATTGTTAATGGACAAGTACTTGGAAAAGGTAGCGGCAGAACAAAAAAACAAGCAGAACAAAGTGCGGCACAATTTGCAATAAACCAACTAACACACAGATAAACAAAAATGGAGGTGTCCGGACATGTTATTAAAACGATTAGAAATGAATGGCTTTAAATCCTTTGCTGACAAAGTTGCGATAGATTTCGTGCCCGGCATGACTGCAGTTGTAGGACCAAATGGCAGCGGGAAAAGTAATATTACAGAAGCAATCCGCTGGGTACTTGGTGAGCAGTCCGCTAAATCGCTCCGTGGTGGCCGAATGGGCGACGTTATTTTTGCTGGAAGTGATACGCGTAAGCCAATTAATTTTGCAGAAGTATCGCTTATTCTCGAAAATGAAGACCATTTTTTACCACTTGATTATAGCGAAGTAGCTGTTACAAGGCGGATTTACCGTAATGGTGATAGTGAATTTTTAATTAATAAAGAGAATTGTCGACTGAAAGATATTGTCGATTTATTTATGGATTCTGGACTTGGACGGGAATCTTTTTCGATTATTTCGCAAGGGAAAATTGATGAAATCCTGAATAGTAAGCCAGAAGAACGTCGCTCAATTTTTGAAGAAGCAGCCGGCGTATTAAAATATAAGCATCGTAAAAAACAAGCAGAAAATAAATTATTTGAAACCGAAGAAAATTTAAACCGCGTTCAAGATATTTTGTATGAGTTAGAAGGGCAACTAGAGCCACTTGAAATGCAAGCTTCTATTGCCAAGGATTACTTATTCCAACAAGAAGAACTGGAAAAATACGAAGTGACTTTACTAGCGAGCGAAATCAGCTCTCTAACAACCAAACTAGCCGAAGTACGCAAAGAATTTGGCGAAAATCAAACTGTTTTAATTAAGTTGCGCGAAGAATTACATGCCGAAGAAGCGGTTATTTCACGTGAAAAACAAGCGCTGAATGAGACTGATATTGCGCTAGATAGTTTACAAGAACGCCTTTTAGTGGAAACAGAAAAACTCGAACAACTAGAAGGAGAACGTAATCTTCAATTAGAACGTAAAAAACATAGTAGCGAAAATGAACAAGTATACGCGGAAACTTTAGCAGCAATCACCGAAAAAATTACTGCTTTAGAAGAGCAAAAAGAAGTTCTAAGTAGTTCGAAACTCGAAAAAGAAACAGCACTCGAAATTGCCGTGAAAGCGAAAAAAGAGCTAGAAGCGACACTTGCCAAATACGATGATTTATCCGAAGAAGCAATCGAAAACCGGAAAAGTGATTATATTGATCTGCGCCACACGCAAACGACAATCAATAATGACTTAGGTTATATCGAACGCCAAATTGGCCAGATTACTAGCCGAATTGACAAATTAGATTTAGAAAATAGTCACCATGTCGATGATAGAAAAGATATGCTATCGCAAATCGAAACAACGAAAACACATTTAACAAAAATCCAGAGCGAGCTCACGGAACAAATGGAAATTTACCGTGAAGTGCAGCAAACATTGGCTAAACAAGAAGGCATTTTTGGAACACAAGAACGCGCGCTTTATAAACATTATGAAACAGTGCAACAAATGAAATCGCGAAAAGAAACCCTAGAAGAATTGGCGGATGATTATGCCGGATTTTTCCAAGGTGTTCGCGAAGTCTTAAAAGCGAAAAAAGAAATTCCAGGCATTCTCGGTGCGCTAGTTGAACTCGTTGAAATTCCAGCGAAATACCAACAAGCAATGGAAACAGCGCTTGGAGCCAGTGCGCAGAATGTTGTTGTAGAAGATGACCGAGTTGCTCGTGAAGCCATCAGTTTTTTGAAGAAAACGAAAAGCGGCCGCGCAACTTTCTTACCACTTTCGACCATTCAACCACGCGAATTACCAGCAGCAACGAAAAACGCTTTAAGCAATCAACCTGCTTTTATCGCGCTTGCTAGTGAAGTTATTTCATTTGACCAAAAAGTATCGCCAGTCATTTTAAATGCATTAGGTACAACGATTTTAGCGAAGGATTTAAAAGGGGCAAATACACTTGCTCGGTTAGTTAATTTCAGGTATCGCATTGTAACACTGGAAGGGGACGTGGTTAATGCCGGCGGTTCCATGACCGGTGGAGCTACAAAAGGTGGCAAATCATCCATCCTGACAAGAAAACATGAACTAGGTCAATTAGCAGAGAAAATCGCTGAACTAAACGAATCCACGCGTGAAATGGAATCCGCGGTTCAACTTGCTAAAGATAGCATGGCGAAAAAACGCGAAGAACTCGAAGAAACACGCGGCATCGGTGAAAATTTACGTTTACAAGAAAAAGAATTACTTGGAAAACTAGACCGAGAAACCGAGAATTTAGAGCGCTTTAACAAGCAATTGCAACTATACGATATTGAAAAAGCAGACGGTAGCGAAGAATTAAATAAACTACTGGAACGAAAAGAAACATTGCTACAAGAGCAAATCGAAATCGCGAAACAAATCGAAGTAACTGATGAAGAAATCAAAGCGATGACAAGCTCAAGTAAAGCATTAGAAAGCAAACGCGCGGCTGATTTAGAAAGTCTTTCTTCCTTAAAAGCGCAAATCGCCGCCAAACGGGAGCAACTTCAATCAGCCACAGAAGCAGTCGAACGTGTAACAACGACACTGCATGAAAATTATGAACAAAAAGAAGCAGCCGAACTAAAACTTGCTTCCTTAAAAACAAACCTAACAAGCGTTCATACAAGCGAAGAAACAGCCAGAAAATCCATCGAAGAATTGCGCAAGGATAAAGCGGAAACAAGCGGAAAACTAACACAAACAAGACAAGCTCGCGCAGAACTACAAGAAAAACTAGAACTATTGGA
This sequence comes from Listeria marthii, assembly GCF_014227425.1. Lineage (NCBI taxonomy): Bacteria > Bacillati > Bacillota > Bacilli > Caryophanales > Listeriaceae > Listeria > Listeria marthii. The sequence continues at coordinate 22,826 of NZ_JAASWB010000001.1, read as the reverse complement.
AGCTGAATTAACGCAAAAAAATAACCAAATTAGTTTTTACGTAGAGCAAAAAAATAATGCCGAAATCAGCATCGGTCGTTTAGAAGTAGACATTACGAACCGAATTGATCGTCTACAAGAAGCTTATTTACTAACTCCAGAGCAAGCCGAAGAAAAAATCTTGCCAGAAGTAGATACCGAGCAAGCACGTTCCAAAGTTCGCTTATTAAAACGTTCTATCGACGAACTAGGCATTGTTAATATTGGCGCTATCGAAGAATTCGACCGTATTCAAGAACGTTTTGACTTCCTAAACGGGCAACAAGCGGATCTACTTGCCGCAAAAGAAACCCTCTTTAAAGTCATGGACGAAATGGACGAAGAAATGAAAATTCGTTTCAGCGAAAGTTTTGAAGCCATTAAAACCGAATTTGCGATTGTTTTCCCAGAGCTATTTGGGGGCGGAAGCGCGGAACTGGTTCTACTTGATCCAGAAAATCTCTTAACAACCGGGATTGATATCGTCGTTCAACCTCCAGGTAAAAAACTGCAAAACTTATCGCTTCGTTCCGGCGGGGAGCGTGCCTTAACTGCGATTGCTTTACTATTCGCTATCATCCGCGTTCGTCCAGTGCCATTCTGTATTTTGGATGAAGTAGAGGCAGCCCTAGACGAAGCAAACGTTACACGATTCAGCCGTTACTTGAAGCAATTCGAGTCTGGCACCCAGTTTATCGTAATCACGCACCGTAAAGGAACTATGGAAGAAGCTGACGTGCTATACGGCGTCACCATGCAAGAGTCCGGCGTCTCCAAACTAGTATCGGTTCGCTTAGAAGAAACAGCCGAACTCATTAAATAAAAGGAGTAGACAAAATGACCTTTTTTAAAAAATTAAAAGATAAAATTACCCAGCAAACTGATTCCGTTTCTGGAAAATTTAAAGATGGCTTATCCAAAACACGTGGCAACTTTTCCGGGAAAATCAACGAAATGGTTGCTCGTTATCGTAAAGTAGATGAAGATTTCTTTGAAGAACTAGAAGAAATTCTTATCGGAGCAGACGTTGGCTTTGAAACAGTAATGGAGCTAGTTGATACACTGCGCCATGAAGTACAGCTTAGAAATATCAGTGATCCAAAAGATGTCCAAGAAGTGATTGTCGAAAAATTAGTCGAGATTTACCAAGGCGACGAAAAAGAAGATGAAGCGCTGCATATTGAAGAAGATGGACTTACTGTTATCTTATTTGTTGGCGTGAACGGGGTTGGTAAAACAACCTCCATCGGAAAAATGGCCCATCGCTTTAAACAAGAAGGAAAAAAAGTTATGTTAGCAGCCGGAGATACGTTCCGAGCTGGCGCGATTGATCAACTTGAAGTCTGGGGCGAGCGCACCGGCGTGGATGTCATTAAGCAAGCTGAGGGAAGTGACCCTGCCGCTGTTATGTTTGATGCCGTTCAAGCCGCAAAAGCACGCAAAGCAGACATTTTACTTTGCGACACAGCTGGCCGTTTACAAAATAAAGTCAATCTAATGAACGAACTAGAAAAAGTAAAACGTGTCATTACGCGCGAAATTCCAAATGCGCCGCACGAAGTTTTACTAGTACTTGACGCAACAACTGGTCAAAATGCCTTCGTTCAAGCGAAACAATTTAAAGAAACAACTGACGTAACAGGCATTATCTTAACAAAACTAGACGGAACTGCTAAAGGTGGTATTGTCATTGCCATCCGCAACGAACTGGATATTCCAGTAAAATTCGTGGGTCTTGGGGAACAAATGGACGACCTGCAAGCCTTTGATGCAAATGAATATGTGTATGGCTTATTTGCTGATATGGTTGATAACGAAAAATAATCAGAGAAAGCCGAATGATACTCGTCATTCTGGCTTTTTTCTCTTTTGTCTAACCTTCCTTGACATTCCCGCGATTTCCCCGTATCCTTTAAAAGGAGAGAGGTGAAACGCCTTGTTTGAGAAGACAAACCGGATGAATTTATTATTTGATTTTTACCAAGAATTATTAACAACAAAACAAAAAGCCTATGTTTCTTTTTATTACTTGGATGATTACTCACTTGGCGAAATTGCCGAAGAATTTGAAGTGAGCAGACAAGCCATTTATGATAATATTAAAAGGACCGAAGAAAGCCTAGAAAAATACGAAGAAAAGCTAGGGATGCTTAGAAAATATCAACAGCGAGAAAAACTCTTTAGTCAATTAGAAGCACAATTAACCAAGAAGAATTTTCTGGACGAGCAAGTGAAAGATACGCTCGAACAGCTTAAAAATATCGATTAGGAGGCCAGAATCATGGCATTTGAAGGACTAGCTGGAAGACTCCAAGAAACAATGAACAAAATTCGCGGCAAAGGGAAAGTAAACGAAGCTGACGTAAAAGAAATGATGCGTGAAGTTCGCCTTGCTCTATTAGAAGCCGATGTTAACTTTAAAGTCGTTAAACAATTTATTAAAACAGTAAGCGAACGTGCTGTCGGCGCGGACGTTATGAAAAGCTTAACACCCGGCCAACAAGTCATCAAAATCGTTCAAGAAGAATTAACAAGCCTAATGGGCGGCGAAGAAAGCAAAATCGGAACAGCAGACCGTCCGCCAACCGTTATCATGATGGTAGGTTTACAAGGGGCTGGTAAAACAACCACTTCCGGAAAACTTGCTAATTTATTACGCAAAAAATATAACCGTAAACCTTTACTAGTTGCAGCGGATATTTATCGTCCAGCCGCAATAAAACAATTAGAAACGCTTGGCAAGCAACTAGATATGCCGGTATTTTCGCTAGGTGATCAAGTAAGCCCAGTAGAAATTGCCAAACAAGCAATCGAAAAAGCCAAAGAAGAACATTTAGATTATGTCATTATCGATACAGCCGGCCGTTTGCACATCGATGAAACGTTAATGGACGAGCTAAAACAAGTCAAAGAAATCGCCAAACCAACCGAAATTTTGCTTGTAGTCGATTCGATGACCGGGCAAGACGCAGTCAACGTGGCGCAAAGCTTCAACGAACAATTAGAAATTACTGGAGTCGTATTAACGAAACTAGATGGCGATACACGTGGTGGGGCCGCACTTTCGATTCGTTCTGTCACTGGAAAACCAATTAAATTTATCGCAACCGGTGAAAAAATGGAAGCTCTCGAAACCTTCCACCCGGACCGCATGGCTTCTAGAATTCTCGGCATGGGCGACGTGCTTTCACTTATTGAAAAAGCACAAACCGATGTAGACACAGAAAAAATGAAAGCCATGGAACAAAAAATGAAAGACAATAGCATGACGCTAGATGACTTTTTGGACCAACTACAACAAGTAAAACAAATGGGACCACTAGATGAGCTACTGAAAATGATGCCCGGGGCAAACAAAATGAAAGGCCTCGACAACATGAATGTAGATGATAAACAACTTGGTCACATTGAAGCGATTATCAAATCAATGACTAAAAACGAAAAAGACAATCCCGATATCATCAATGCTAGCAGAAGAAAACGGATTGCTCGTGGTAGCGGACGTCCAGTTCAAGAAATCAATCGCCTTCTAAAACAATTTGCTGAAATGAAAAAAATGATGAAGCAAATGACTGGTGGAGGAAAAGGCAAAAAAGGAAAAAATCCATTCGGCAATTTCAAAATGCCATTTTAATTCAAAAAAGCCAAAACCCATTCCAGGTTTTGGCTTTTTTTATACCTTAACACCCTAAAAATCATTTCTTTACAAACCCTTCATTCAACCAATAAATTGCATTGCTATAATGACAATTAAGCTTACAAAAGGAGGAGAAAGAATGAAAAATTGGGTAAAAGTAACAGGAGCAGGGGTATTAAGCGCAACATTATTACTAGGGGGATGCGGGGCGCAGTCAGATGAAAAAGCAGAAGCAAATGTGAAAACCGAAAAAACAACCTTAAAACCAGGTAGTCAAATCAAATTAGAAGGCGCCGTGAATGTCCGTGACTTAGGTGGTTATAAAACAACTGATGGGCTAACCATTAAACCCCATAAACTCATTCGAAGTGCCGAACTCGCTAATTTAAGTGATTCCGATAAAAAGAAACTCGTAAATACATACGATCTTTCACAAATAGTTGATTTTCGAACGAATTCAGAAGTAACGGCCAAACCAGATCCAAAACTCACAGACGTTACTTACACACACGATTCTGTCATGAAAGATAACGGTGCATCCACAAGCGCGCAAGATTTAACTGCAAGCCTAGCCAAAATGGATAATCCAGAAACCTTTCTCATCAATGCCAATAAAAGTTTTATTACCGATGAAACATCCATCCAAGCCTATAAAGAATTTTTCGATATACTATTAGCAAACCAAGATGGCTCCGTTCTGTGGCACTGTACAGCTGGAAAAGACCGGGCTGGCTTTGGTACGGCTTTAGTTCTCTCAGCACTAGGTGTGGACAAAAATACCGTCATTGACGATTATATGTTATCCAATAAATATCGTGCCGCGGACAATAAAAAAGCAATTGAAGCCGTTGCAGCAAAAACCGATAATAAAAAAGTCATTGCCGGAATGACTGCAGTAATGGAAGTGCGTGAATCTTATATCAATGCTGCCTTCGATGAAATTGATACTAAATATGGCTCGATGGATAACTTCTTAAAAGAAAAACTCGGACTGACAGATGATAAAAAAGAACAACTGAAAAAAGCATATCTTTATTAAAAAAATGAAGCCCTTGAAAAAGGGCTATTTTTTTTGCGTACAAATAGGAATAGAAGTGAAGAACCATTTTAAAAAGATTTGTATACAATTGAACGACAATTCATGTAATGTGAACTATTATAGGTCTTAATACCTTGTTACGAACAGTGCTAAAGTTTAAATATAAGCTATAAATACGCATATTTGTGTAACTTTTAGACTAATGGGTTTGAATTGAAGTATTTTTCGGTTCTAGTACTTTTTACTTTAATTTTTAAAAATATACTATATAGTAAAGTTATCTAACGGGTTATAACAACTGGTGGTAGGTTCGAAAAGAAAGGAGGGCATTTTGAGGAGATGATTTGAATCTGATATTGGATAAAGGTTCTGGGGATACTTAATAGTTAGCTTATTAATAAAACATAATTAAATACCTTTATTCTGTTTTCAGTTATTTTTCAAAATCAAGAACGATTGATTTTTAAGGGGGAAAAATGATGAAAAAACAGCGTGTAGATTACAGACGGAGATTAGACCAAAAGCGAGCGCAAAAAGCAAAGTTAATTGCAGCTCTTATTACGACAACGACAATGATGGTAGCGCCTGTCACTGTGAATTATGATTCTTTTAATCACAAATTTGCCCTGAGTGGTATTCAAGCAGATGCAGCAACAATTGATTTGTTAGGTAACTCTAATTTGAATACACAGTATTCGAATGGGAAATTAGTGATTACTCTTTCTGGGAATCAATTAGTTAGTGCAAGTGCGGTATCTACGTACTATCCATATTTTGAATTACCGAGTGAACTTTCTTCTATTTTGAGTAATCCAAATATAAGAGCAAATACAAAAATTGATTACAAAATTGCTTATCTAGGAATTGGAAATATCGGGTTATTTAACCAAGGAACTATTAATGGTAGTAATTCTACTAATTTCTTTATTGATCCTAGCAGAAATGCGATTGGCGCCAAAGTAAATCATTTACTTGGTGTTGGGGTTAGTAGTGTATCTACTTTTACTTTGACGATTGATTTATTAGCTCTTGGTGTTTCGGCACTTCCTAGTGCAAATGATGGGAAATTGGATTTCGCTGCTAGAACTGGCGATGGACTTTTGGATATTGATTTGTTGAATAGTAATGCGGCTCGTGGGTTTATTACTACGGATGTTGGGGATGCGGATGCTGACGCCGATGCGGATGCCGATGCCGACGCCGACGCCGATGCCGACGCTGATGCTGACGCCGACGCTGATGCTGATGCCGATGCGGACGCCGACGTAGACATTGACTGGAGAGATTTCCTAGTTGAAAAACCAACTGTAAATCCAATATACGAAGGAACTAAAACCATTTCAGGTACTTCCATTTATAAAAACATGAACATCAATGCCCTTCTTAAATCATTGCAATCTGATGCTCCAGCTGGAACAGTTTTCTATATTAACTTGACTCTTCCAGACGGTACTGTAATTGGAAATGTGTTAATCCATGCAGATGGAACCTATACAATCAATATCCCTAATTATAATTTGAAAGCTGGAGATGTAATTCATCTTCAAGTAACAGCTAAATACGGAGATGAAGTAAAAACAAGTGATGACGTATCCGTAACAGTTCTACCTTTAGTAGACTCAGATGCTGATGCTGATGCTGATGCGGATGCGGATGCGGATGCGGATGCTGATGCGGATGCCGATGCGGATGCCGACGCGGATGCGGATGCCGACGCTGATGCGGATGCGGATGCCGATGCCGATGCTGACGGAGGAACAAATCCTTCCACCAATGGAGGCGGAACTACTGGGACTTCTAACGGGGGAACTAGCGTAACCGTTTCGAGTATGAATTCGACCGGTTCAGGAACAATGCTTTCCTCTGGCTATAGTGCTGATGGAACAACTTCCATCTCAGCAAGCGATCTCCCATCAACTGGAGATACGAATAGTAGTCTTCCTTGGGTTGGGCTTGGACTCTTCTCACTAGCCGGTGCGTTTTTACTACGTCTTTTCCGTAAATAGAGCCACAAAACATCTATTCCCTGCTGCTAAGTAAATTTTAGCGGCAGGGAAATTATAAAAAGGAGTGGTACATATGCCTTGGAGAGGTGTATTAGATGAACTTGAAAATAAAATTATCGATCAATTAACAGAAGCCGAAGAGCACGCCACTTACAACGGAAAATGGCATGGTTTTCTAACAATCGGTTATAAAGATAAACGAGCTACAGTCATAAACTTTAGCTATCTTTGCCTAGCAAATTTAATCAATGAAATGAAAAAAAGTGCACTGAAAAATCAAACCGAAGAAGCAATTTCCTTTAAAATTGATGTTGCAGTGAATTACCAACTGGAAAATTTAGGCGAATGGAATAAAAAAGCATTAAAAACAAAGAAAAATTATTATAGACGAGGCATTGCCTTAAATGAAAATTTTAAAATGGCTTTAATGGAACAGGAAATTAATGCGAATGCTATCCTTTTACCAGCAGATGAAGGGTTGGCTATCAACGTTGAAAATATGAATAGATATTTAATTCAAACAGGTAAGAACCAAGCTCAATTAAACTTAACCGTGGATTCCACTATTGTTACTTTCAATACAGTAGGATGGTTTTTCGACGGTAAGAAAATTCATGAGTTAGAAACAAGCGAATTGGAACACGGTCGCAGAAATACGGAACAATTAACCCCAGATGCAGTTTTTGAACTAGTTAGAAACGCTGGGAATTATTTAGCGAGCCAAGTAAATCAAACGGGCGAATTCAACTACGGCTGGTTTGCCTGTTTTGATAAAAAAATTAAACACTATAATAGTTTGCGCCACGCAAGTACGACTTATTCGATGTTAGAAGCATACGAATTAACGGGGGACCAAGCTATTTTAGAAGCAGCAACGAACGCTTTAACTTATCTGGAACAAAACTTTATTTATGAAAAAGACGATTTAGCCTTTCTTATTGAACCAGAGTTGCGTGAAGTTAAATTAGGTGGTTCAGCGGCAACATTGCTTGCTTTAACCAAATACATGAAAATCACTGGAACTAAAACCTATTTGCCATTATCTCGGAAAATTGCGAATGCGATTCTTTCCTTGCAAGAAGATGATGGGAAGTTTACGCATGTTTTAGAATATCCTTCCTTAGAAGTAAAGGATGTTTTCCGGATTATTTACTACGACGGCGAGGCGGTATTTGGCTTGCTTCGCTTATATGAAATTGACCACGATTCCAAATGGTTAGACGCAGCAGCAAAATCCTTTGACCATTTTATTCGCGATAACTACTGGCAAAATCATGATCACTGGTTGAGTTACTGCGCCAATGAAATTACGAAATATATTCCAGATGAGGCATACTACGAATTCGGACTGAAAAATGCTTTCGACAACCTGCCATTTATTTACGAGCGCGAAACCACTTTTCCAACCTTTTTAGAGCTGACGGTCGCTACAAAAGAGATGTCACTACGGATGGAAGGAGAAGGGCTAGGAGCATTACTTCGAGATTACCCGCTAGATGAGCTGGAAAAAACAATTATCAAACGCGCGCTTTACCAATTAAATGGCTATTTTTATCCAGAGCTTGCGATGTACTATAAAAATCCAGCGCGAATAGACGGCAGTTTCTTCATTCGCCACCAGTCTTTCCGCGTCAGAATTGATGATGTAGAGCATAATATTTCCGGATATGTGCGCTATTATCACCTTCTAAAACAAGGAAAACTAAGCAATGAAGCCGAAACCGTAAAATAAAAAGAAAAAAATATCCTCTGTAAAGAAAAAACACTTTACAAACAAATCCTTTACTGGTAATATATATACTTGTGTAAGACTTTATGGAGGTGTAATTAAACTATGGCAGTTAAAATTCGTTTAAAACGTATTGGTTCTAAAAAGAAACCTTTCTACCGTATTGTAGTCGCTGATTCTCGTTTCCCACGTGATGGCCGTTCAATCGAAACTATTGGTACTTATAATCCATTACTTGATCCGGTTGAAGTGAAAATCGACGAAGAAGCAACTTTGAAATGGATGCATAATGGTGCAAAACCATCTGATACAGTTCGCAATCTTCTTAGCCGCGAAGGTATCATGGAAAAATTCCATAACCAAAAATTAGGTAAATAAGGAGGTCTCGGCGCGAATGGAAGAACTCATTCTCTCAATCGTGAAACCCCTTGTTGACCACCCGGAAGACGTTGTTATCACGCCGGAAGAAACGGATACATCGTTAACCTACAAATTGTCTGTCAGTAAAGAAGACATGGGACGCGTGATTGGTAAGCAAGGTCGTATTGCGAAAGCGATTCGTACTCTTGTCTACGCAGTTGGCTCCAAAAACGATAAGAAGATTCGTCTTGAAATTATCGAATAACAAAAACTCGTCAATTTGGCGAGTTTTTTTATAACTTTTTTTAACAATCATCAGAGAAGCAATTACCTCACTAAATGTTGTAAAATAGAATAGAAATGGAGGAATTGTGATGAAGCCAGTTATTGGAATTACAGGAAACAGATTAGTAAAAGGAGTGGACGTATTTTACGGACACCGTGTAACCTATACGCAACAGCGATATGTAGATGCAATTCAAAAAGTTGGCGGATTTCCTATCGCTTTACCAATAGATGATCCATCTGTTGCCGTTCAAGCAATTTCTCTTGTAGATGGCTTACTTTTAACCGGTGGACAAGACATTACGCCACAATTTTATTTAGAAGAACCATCCCAAGAAATCGGCGCTTATTTTCCACCGCGGGACAGCTATGAAATCGCCTTAGTTCGAGCAGCCCTAGACGCTGGAAAACCTATTTTCGCAATCTGCCGTGGGATGCAGCTAGTCAACGTGGCGCTAGGTGGCTCGTTGTATCAAGATATTAGCCAAGTCGAAACGAAAGCACTTCAACATTTGCAACGTGTCGATGAACAACTCGGCTCCCATACAATTGATATCGAACCAACGAGCGAACTCGCAAAACACCATCCAAATAAAAAATTAGTCAACTCGCTGCATCACCAATTTATCAAAAAATTAGCACCTAGTTTCAAAGTAACAGCACGCACTGCCGATGGAATGATTGAAGCAGTGGAAGGGGACAATTTGCCAAGTTGGTACTTAGGGGTTCAGTGGCATCCTGAATTAATGTTCCAAACAGATCCAGAAAGTGAACAATTATTCCAGGCATTAGTAGATGAATCCAAAAAAACTATGGTAAAATAAGGAGATAATCGCTAGTGGAGGTGTCCAGTGGAAATCATCCAAAAAGTTGTCGTCAAACAAATTTTGACCGAAGCAAGTAAACAAGAATTAATCGAGTATTATACCGAACAAAAACGACAAATTGAGCAAGAATGCGATCAGTTACATTTCGAACAAAAGAAAATGGAACGAAAAAGCAAATTTCAACCAGAGCGAGTGGCAGATTACTTTACCCACGAACTCGACATCCGCCGAGAAAAGAAAAAACTAATTCAGTTTCAAATGGAACAATTAGAAGTCCTCGAACTTGGCAGTGAAATTCGCGAACGAGAAATGGAAACAATTATCGATGTGCAAGTAGGAGACAAGTGGGATAAATCCATTTTTGATAAAACTATTGTGGTCAAAGATGGAATCATAGTAGAAATACGCTAGAGGTGACTTATGGAGAAAATGTATAATGTAGGAAAAATTGTTAATACCCATGGCTTAATCGGTGAGATTCGTGTTATCGCGACGACTGATTTTCCAGAAGAACGGTTCCAAGTAGGGAATACCGTGTACTTATTCGAAAAAAATAGCAAGAAACCAGAAAAACTAATCATTCGTTCGCACCGCAAACATAAAAACTTTGATTTACTTATGTTTGAAGGATTCACAGGAATTCATCAAGTGGAACGTATGAAAGAAGGCGTACTTAAAATCAAAGAAGCGCAACTAACCGATTTAGAAGAAAACGAATTTTACTTCCACGAAATCATCGGTTGTACCGTTGTAACGACAGACGGCGAAGAACTTGGCGAAATTACAGAAATTCTAACACCAGGCGCAAACGATGTCTGGGTCGTAAAAGGCGCAGACAAAAAAGAAAAACTAATTCCCTACATTGCTGATGTAGTCAAAGAAATCAATACTAACGACAAAAAAATTACCATCGAAGTAATGGAAGGGCTGCTAGATTAATGAAAATTGACATTCTATCCATTTTCCCAGATATGTTTTCGGGAGTGACCGGGAATTCAATTATTAAAAAAGCCATCGAAAACGAGCGTGTCGCGGTTGAAGTGACGGATTTCAGGGAATATGCAGAAGGAAAGCATCATATTGTCGATGACTATCCTTACGGCGGTGGCGCGGGTATGTTGCTTAAAGCCCAGCCGATATTCGATGCTGTTCAAGCTGTCAAAGAAAAACAGCCAGAAACAAAGCCAAGAATTATTTTAATGGACCCAGCCGGTAAACGCTTTAACCAAAAAATGGCAGAAGAATTTGCCGAAGAAGAGCATCTTGTCTTCATTTGTGGCCATTATGAAGGTTACGATGAACGAATTCGCGAACACCTTGTTACCGATGAAGTTTCGATTGGCGATTACATTTTAACTGGTGGCGAAATTGGTGCAATGATCGTAATGGACAGCGTTATCCGTCTTTTGCCGGGTGTACTTGGTAATAAAGACTCCGCTGTAACAGATTCCTTTTCGACGGGTCTCCTTGAACATCCGCACTACACGCGACCAGCCGATTTTCGCGGAATGAAAGTGCCCGATATTTTACTCAGCGGTAATCACGCTTGGATAGAAGAATGGCGCGACAAAGAATCGCTCAAAAGAACCTACGAACGCCGCCCAGATTTACTAAAAAACTATCCCTTAACAGACAAGCAAAAAACTTGGCTCAAAGAATGGTCCGACAGTAAATAAAAAAAGGACGTGATTTTAAATGGCAATTTTCGGAACTCCAGATGAAAAAGAATCCAAAAAATCCGAACGTCAAAAAGAACGAGAAGCCTATGTGCAAGAAGAAAACGACCAAAAACGAATTGGCCAAAAATGGCAAGATGTTCAGGTCTCTACCGGACCAATTAATGTAAATCATGACATCCTAACCGTTGTATTCGCCAAAAGTGTCCGCCCAAGAATCAAAAGCGACCCAGAAGCATACTTAGAAACAGTAGGTTTTGAAAATCTACTCCAAGAATTACAAAAGAAAGCTTTAGATGCCGGTGGAAATGGTTTAATTCATTGTTCGTTCACTGAGCAATTCGTCGATGGTCTCGTATATCAACTAGCATACGGAACAGCCGTCAACATTAAAATTACGAGATTCTAAAAAAAGACTAGAAAGCCAGCAATTGGTTTTCTAGTCTTTTTGAGTTTCAACTTGTTTATTTGCGCGATGCAGCACACTTGCTAAGTCAAAATCAGCCATTGATTTAATTGGTCCATGCCCACAAGCAAATTCCGTCACATCAAACAGCTGCAAATTTTCCGCTGACAGAATACTCGTCGAAAGATCCCAAGACCCCATCGCTGGAAAAGGAAACAATAACCGTTTCTCCCCGCAAATAGCCGCTCCACCACGCGTTTGAAATAAATCTCCAACAAACAAATGCCCATTCCGCTCATCAAAAAAGGAAATCGAACCAGGCGTATGACCGGGCGTATCAATAATTAACAAAGATCCAACCATATCACCGTCTTTTAAAATGTGATCTATTTTCACTGGCAGCGCATCCGGATAACTACCTTTTAACGGTTTCTGCGTTTCAAAAGCATAAATCTCTTTTGTTTCGACAAGCAACTTTTCCCTACTTCCAATCATCACAAGTGCTTCAGGAAAAGCCGCCTTCACCGCGGCCAAACCACCAATATGATCACCATGCGCGTGTGTTAGTAAAATTCGTTTTAAAGGTAAATTTAATTTGTGGATGAGTGAAATAATTCCTCTTGCATGTGCTAAAATCCCTGTATCTATCAAGGTTAAACCATCATTTTCCAAAACTAAATAACAATTTACCGGAAAAAGGTGCGGTAATGTCGTTATTTGCCAATATTGATGTTTGGCAGTAATTTTCATCAAAAAACCTTCTTTCTAAATCACTTTTTTAATAAGAAACGAACATCTTTTTTAGCCGCGCGAGTAATTTTATTAGTATAGTAGTCATCCGATTTTCGGATAGTAAGGTCTAGCCGATCAATCGCAGTCGCTTTTACAGAAAGAACGCCACTCATCCATAGCGGATAGCGCAAGGCAGTCAAGGCAGGGCGAGCAAACAGCCGATGTTGTAACTCCATGCCGCCAATCGTATAAATTAGCCGCGCCCGTTTTTTTCGCCAAGGTCCCGTAAAGAAATACTTTTTATCTTTAAAACTATAACTCTCACCGCGCCAAAACAAATGGTCAATCACACCTTTCAGCACAGCGGGAACATTAAACCACCAAACTGGATAAGAAAACAACAATAAATCAGCTGAAAGAACGTCTTGTTTGAGCGCAATCATTTCAGCAGTTTGCTCCGTGCGATAACCTTCAGGCAAATTAGGGTCAAACGCTAACTCGCGCACATCATATGTCTTTACTTCGATAGTTGGATGCCCTTCAAATAAAGCTAAATATTTCTGAAACATATCTCTAGACGTTCCTTTTTCACGCGGATCGCCAATGATTGCCACAATTTTAGCCATTAAAACCCATCCTTCCTGATGTCAGTGAAAATATGTTCAACAAAGATATTAACGTCTTTTTGGACAGTGCTGTAATCTTGAACCTCATCAATTTGCGGCAATTCTTCTAAAAGAGCAGCGATTTTCGTATAATGTGCAATCGTCTGTTTAATTTCCGCCGCTTTAAGCGCAAGTAACTCCTTCGACGCCGTATTACAAGCAACAGAAGGCTCACTCCTTAACCATTCCATCATCAGCTTTATTTCAGAAAGGGAAAAGCGAGCGTATTTCATCACCAGAATAAACTTTATTTCTAATAAGTGTTCTGCGTTATAAACACGATACCCGTTTTCCAAGCGATTAGGTACAATTATTTTGTTTTTTTCATAATATCGTAATGTATCCGCTGAAATCCCCACATAGGCAGCCATTTCTTTCACCGTCCATTGTTCCATATCCGACACCTCCATTTGATATACTAAAGGTAACATTGAACCATACTCCAAGGTCAAGCTTTTTTATCAAAGAAAAAGTAAGAAAAAAACTTTACAGCGAAACTAGTTTATGGTAACCTGAATAAGGTGACTGGAGAAACCAGTCTGATAACGATATTCCGCTTCATTATTAATATGAATGAATGTTTGTTGGAAGGAGAGAATAACATGAACAAACTGATTGATGAAATCACAAAAAGTCAACTAAACCCAGATGTTCCAAATTTCCGTCCGGGTGATACTGTACGTGTACATGCGAAAGTAGTCGAAGGTACTCGCGAACGTATCCAATTATTCGAAGGCGTTGTAATCAAACGTCGCGGAGCTGGAATCAGCGAAACTTTCACTGTTCGTAAAATTTCTAACAGTGTTGGCGTGGAACGTACTTTCCCAGTACATACTCCACGTATCGCAAAATTAGAAGTTATCCGTCGTGGTAAAGTACGTCGTGCGAAACTTTACTACCTACGTAACCTACGTGGTAAAGCGGCTCGTATTAAAGAAATTCGTTAATCATTTAACGGCTGAAACCCTTGAGAAATCAAGGGTTTTTGTTTTGGGGTAATTTAATCAGGTGTTTTTGAATAATAATACTATCTTATACACAAGCTGTTTTAAATAAATGTTAAAAAATCAAACAAAAAATCGGATTTAATTGTATAAATGCTATTTTAAATAGAATGAATAAATATATTCTGTGACAATAAAAAATAGGGATGCATAATATAATAAATAATTACTGAAATTGTGTTGTTTTTTATGGCAGAAGTAACAATTAACGAATATTTTATGTAAGAAAAAATCGAAATCAATTTATTTTTAGCCATTCGTGATAAATTTTGGTTATACATTAACTTATCATGTTACGATGAAACTAGATTATAGGGGAGGGAGAAAAGTTGAAAAAAGGACTTTTTTTTACTACGTTTACTATCTTAGTAATAACAGCAAGTACATTGTTTGCTCTTAGTATTATTTCAAGTGTATGGTGGATGGCTAGTATTCTGTGCTTGGTCCTATTACTTATTGTATTTGAGCACCGTGCAAAAAAACATTCATAATAGAGCTATGAACTATGAACAACTAAGAATTAGGAGAATAAGCATGCTTAGATTTTCAGGGTTAGTAATGACAATCGCTTTACTTGTATATATCGTCTTTTTCTTACTACGATGGCTGAAAAGACGAGAAAAATTAGAAATGATTATCTTCAAAACATGCTTTTATGTATATGTTTGCGGAGTCATCAAATTTACGATTTTTCCTCTTATGTTAGATGCTTCATTAATAGAAGATACAAAAATATATGTAACGGGCTCTTATATGAATCTAATACCATTCAATTCAATAAGAGAAATGTTCATGCCTGGGGGAGGTTACGCTACGTTCCAAATAGTAGCCAATTTCATCTTATTTGTTCCGCTTGGAATGCTTTTACCATTATGTTACCCAAAAATGACGTGGAAAAGTGTTTTCGCTATAAGTATATTCGCAACTGCTGGGAATCGAAAGCGCACAATTAATACAAGACCTCATCTACCAAGCGCCATTTAAATTTGTAGATATTGACGATGTAATATTGAACTTTTCTGGAGGCGTAGCTGGATTCCTCGTATTTCTATTATGCCGACCATTGTTAAAGAAAGTAGGCTTATATTATTATAAAAAGACGCCTAAAATATTTTAGACGTCTTTGTTTTGCAAAAAAATGTTTATCATTTAGCGCCAAGCTCATACTCTTTCTCAATCAATTCCACAGCTTCTCCGTCACGCTGCCTAACCAAAATATTCTCCTTACCCCACTGGCACATTGTATCAATCACCGCATTTAAAGTAAGCCCATACGCCGTTATACTATACTCCACTTTAGGCGGGAGCTCATTAAACACCGTACGATCAACAATCCCATCCTGCTCTAACTCCCTTAATTGCTGAATCAGAACCTTCTGCGATATTTTCGGAATACATCGTTGTAGTTCTCCAGTTCTCTTAGTTCCTTGAGCAAGAAAACAAATAATTAAAGGCTTCCATTTCCCGCCCATAATATCTAGCGTGGCTTCTACACCTAAATTATATACCTTCATCTGTTCCCATCCTCCATTCCATTACTTGCAAATAATAACACTACTAGACACTTACTTACAAGTAACTAAGCCACTTTCGAGTGTGTATTTACTTTCTCCAAAAACTCCATTACGATAAATAATAACAATAGAAAAAAAGGAGTAATTGAATGAAAACATTAGTAATCATCGCCCACCCAAATATCGAAAATTCAAGAGTCAATAAAGTATGGAAAGAAGCCCTTTTAAAAAATACAGCAGATGTGCAAATTCACGAATTATACCAAGCATACCCGAACTGGGATATTGACGTAGCCTTTGAACAACAACAATTGCAAAACTACGACAAAGTAATTATCCAATTTCCATTTTATTGGTACAGTTATCCACCACTACTTAAAAAATGGTTCGATGATGTTTTTTCGCACGGCTGGGCATATGGCTCAAAAGGGGACAAGATGGCGTGTAAAAAGTTAGCCCTAGCAATCTCGATTGGTGATAAACAATATAATTATCAAGAAAACGCGCCAATCGGATATTCACTCGAAACGCTACTGACTCCATTCCGAGCAACAATCAACCATATAAAAGCAGACTACAGAGGGGCGCACACCATATTCGGTAGTTCCTTTGAAGTGACAGATGAAGAAATCGCGGAGAATGCGAAAGTGTATGCGCGTGAGTTTATGAATACCTTCTAACTTTTTATTTACAATTCACCTTGACACCAAAAATCCCATATGATATAGTAAGTAAGGTTATTAAACAAGAAAGAAGGAGCAACCCGCTTCTCGCCTCGTTAACACGAACGTTTTCAGGCAAAAAATTCAAACTTTCGTCGCGTTACTTACGCGATTTTGAATGTGCGGGATTGCTGAAAAGCAGCCCGTTTTTTTATGGCCTCTGAACGAACGAGTTAGCAGGCCGCAGATTTGAACAGCTATTTTCTATCTTGTTGTAACAAATTTAAGTGGAGGTGGCTCACCATTAGCAAAGACATGTTGGTAAACGATGGGATTCGTGCACGCGAAGTAAGATTGATCGACCAAGACGGTGAACAATTAGGCGTGAAGAGTAAAATCGATGCGCTTCAAATTGCTGAAAAGGCTAATCTTGATCTAGTGCTTGTTGCTCCAACAGCGAAACCGCCAGTAGCTCGTATTATGGACTACGGTAAATTCCGTTTTGAACAACAGAAGAAAGATAAAGAAGCCCGTAAGAACCAAAAAGTCATCGTAATGAAAGAAGTTCGTTTAAGTCCAACGATTGACGAACATGACTTCGATACGAAGCTACGTAATGCACGTAAATTCCTTGAAAAAGGTGATAAAGTAAAATGCTCTATCCGTTTTAAAGGCCGTGCCATTACACACAAAGAAATCGGTCAGAAGGTGCTTGACCGTTTTGCAAAAGCGTGCGAAGACCTTTGTACAATTGAGCAAAGACCAAAAATGGACGGACGTTCGATGTTCTTAGTCCTAGCACCACTTCATGAAAAGTAAAGTTTTGAGGAGGAAATATTCATGCCAAAAATGAAAACCCACCGCGGTTCCGCTAAACGTTTCAAGAGAACAGGATCTGGAAAATTAAAACGCAGACACGGCTTCACTAGCCATATGTTCGCTAACAAATCCCAAAAACAAAAACGTAAACTGCGTAAATCAGCAATGGTATCAGCTGGCGACTTCAAACGTATTCGTCAAATGGTCGCTAAAATGAAATAAGAGAAACAACATTTTTGTAAATTCTAGGAGGTAGACAATATGCCACGCGTAAAAGGCGGAACAGTAACACGCAAACGTCGTAAAAAGATAGTTAAATTAGCCAAAGGGTATTATGGCTCTAAACATTTATTATTCAAAGTAGCTAACCAAGCGGTAATGAAATCTTACCAATATGCTTATAGAGATCGTCGTCAAAAGAAACGTGATTTCCGTAGATTATGGATCGCACGTATCAATGCGGCAGCTCGTATGCAAGATCTTTCTTACAGCAAATTAATGCACGGCTTAAAATTAGCTGGTATTGATATTAACCGTAAAATGCTTGCAGACTTAGCAGTTAATGATATCGCATCATTCAACACGCTTGCTGATTCAGCGAAAAAAGCATTAGCTAAATAATTAAAAAACCCTCACTCTTTTGAGTGGGGATTTTTTTTATGTTATAAATTAAGTTCTAACTCGACTGGACAATGATCCGAACCAAGCACATCAGCATGAATTTTGGCATCCACTAATTTATCTTTCAAACGCTCCGAAACAACGAAATAATCAATCCGCCAACCAGTATTCCTAGCACGCGCATTCATTCGGTAAGACCACCACGAATAAGCATCAGTCAAATCCGGATAAAAATAACGGAAACTATCAATAAATCCAGCATCTAAAAACGCAGAAAATTTCGCACGTTCCTCATCCGAGAATCCCGCATTTTTGCGATTGGTCTTCGGATTTTTC
This sequence comes from Listeria marthii, assembly GCF_014227425.1. Lineage (NCBI taxonomy): Bacteria > Bacillati > Bacillota > Bacilli > Caryophanales > Listeriaceae > Listeria > Listeria marthii. The sequence goes on along the minus strand of NZ_JAASWB010000001.1, from coordinate 4,490 downwards.
AAATCAATTTCCGCATGCGCAACATTCAAGTCGCCACAAAGCACAACCGGTTTTGTTTTATCCAAGTTTTTCAGATATTCCAAAATCGCATCTTCAAATGTCATCCGATAATCTAAGCGTTTCAACTCCGCTTGTGAATTGGGTGTATAAACCGTCACCATAAAGAATTCCTCAAATTCAAGTGTAATAACCCGGCCTTCCGTATCATGCTCTGGAATGCCTAAACCATATTGAACCGATAACGGCTCCACTTTTGTAAAAATCGCAGTACCTGAATAACCTTTTTTCACCGCGTAATTCCAGTAATCTTTATACGCCGGCAAATCCAGTTCGATTTGGCCTTCTTGTAATTTCGTTTCTTGCAAACAAAAAATATCTGCATCTACTTCTTCAAAATACTCTAAGAAGCCTTTTTTCACGGCTGCCCGAAGCCCGTTTACATTCCAAGAAATTAATTTCACCTAAAAAACCTCCCATCACTAATAGTCCTATTATAACGTAATTCGCGTGCTATAATGTAGTTAAACGATTGGGAGGGAAATAGATGCAGAAATACATCGCTTTACTAAGAGCAGTAAACGTCGCTGGGAAAAATAAAGTGAACATGAAAAACTTAAAAGCGGCCTTAGAAGAAGAGGGATTCCAAAACGTAGTAACCTATATCCAAAGTGGAAACCTCGTACTAAGTTCCATTTTACAAACAGAAACCGAAGTAGCGGCGAAGATAACCGAAGTAATCAAAGCGACATTTGAACTAACTATTGATGTATTCGTATTTTCAGAACAAAATTATAACCAAATCATCGCAAACAATCCTTTTCCACCAGAAACAATTGGCGAAGAAGAACGCTGGATGGCTGCTTTCTATAATGAAAATATCGATATTCCGAGACAAAAAAACGACCAAGCCAAAGTCATCGCAATTGGACGCGTGTTATATATTCACGTATTTTCCAATCAAATACATACCTTAAAATTACCAGTTTTCCTCGGAGTTCATAAAAAAACCTTAACAACAACACGAAATTGGCGAACAACACTCCAATTACAAACACTACTCGACAGCCAGGAATAGAAATTTTCAAAAATCAAGTTTATAATGAAGAAGAATCAATCTAAGGGAGTGATCGGAATGAAAGAAGAACTATTAAAACGATTTACAAAATATGTAAAAGTAGATACACAGTCAAATGAAGAAAGCACAGTTTGCCCAACAACTCCAGGTCAAATGGAACTGGCGAACATTCTCGTTACAGAACTAAAAGAAATCGGCTTGCAAGAAGTAACAGTCGACGAATTCGGTTATGTAATGGCAACACTTCCTTCTAATACAACGAAAGAAGTCCCAGTAATCGGATTTTTAGCCCATTTAGATACAGCTACTGACCTAACAGGCAAAAACGTTCAACCACAAGTTCACGAAAACTACGATGGGAAAGACATTGTCTTAAATAAAGATTTAAATGTCGTGCTTTCACCAAAACAATTTCCAGAACTAGCTGATTACAAAGGAAAAACGCTAATCACAACTGATGGAACAACACTACTCGGCGCAGATGATAAAGCAGGCATCACCGAAATCATGGTAGCAATGAACTATTTAATCAACCATCCCGAAATCAAACACGGCAAAATTCGTGTTGCATTCACACCGGATGAAGAAATCGGCCGAGGCCCGGAACGTTTTGACGTAGAGGCATTTGGCGCAAAATATGCTTACACGATGGACGGTGGCCCACTTGGCGAATTAGAATACGAAAGTTTCAACGCTGCTGGAGCCAAAATCACTTTTAATGGTAATAGTGTTCACCCAGGAACAGCCAAAAATAAAATGGTTAATGCTACCAAAATGGCGATGGAATTCGATGCACGCATTCCAAAAGAAGAAGCCCCAGAATATACAGAAGGATACGAAGGTTTCTATCATTTAATTTCCTTAAACGGTGACGTAGAACAAGCCAAATCCTACTATATCATTCGCGACTTCGATCATTTGAAATTCGTGGAAAGAAAAACACATATCGCAACAATCGCTAAAGAACTAGAAGAAAAGTATGGCGCAGGATCAGTAGAACTAAATCTTAATGACCAATACTACAATATGCGCGAAAAAATCGAACCAGTAAAAGAAATTGTGGATATCGTGAGTGCCGCAATGCGCAACCTAGATATCGAACCAAAAATCAGCCCAATTCGCGGCGGAACAGATGGCGCGCAACTTTCGTACAAAGGACTACCAACACCAAATATTTTCGGTGGGGGAGAAAACTTCCACGGTAAGTTTGAATATGTGGCATTAGAAAGTATGGTAAAAGCAACAGAAGTAATCATCGAAGTAGCACGCTTATTTGAAGAAAAAGAGTAACTAAAAAAGTGAGCCTAGTTTATCCTAGACTCACTTTTTCTATGCGTTCTTTTACTTTGGCAGCAAACACTTTCGCTTCGCCATTTGCTACGAGTAAAGTGTAGCTTTCTTTATTTTTAAGATGTAAAATCAACTTTTTCGTCATCGCAAGGAAACTCACTTTTTGTTCTAAATCCTCGATATCTTCATAAGCAAATTTTCTAAGTAAGTAAACCTCTTCATTTTCTAAGTAAAAAATCAGCGCATCGTCATTCGAAATCCACAGCCCGGTTAAATCTAGCAGCTCGCCGTCCATTTTATAAGTAAACGAACCATAAATCAGACTAGTATCCATCCCAAGAAGCTCACGAACGCTAGCTTTTGCAATCATCGTTTCATACAAAATATATCGCTCCTCTACATACGCAATTTTCGTACTCTAACTATACCACTTACTTTGGATATACTGCAATGGAGCCATCTTTTATCCGAATTAATTCCACCGGCTTTTGATAAAAATCCATAAGAACTTCCTCATTTAAAAGTTTTTCTGTTTTCCCATGGTGAGTTATTTCCCCGTCGCGCAGTAAAATGATATTATCGAAGCAAGGGAGAATTTCTTCCGTATGATGCGTAACAAAAAGCATCGTTGGCGAATCAGGAAGTTCAGCAATCTTCTTAATCCGTTCGAGTAAATGATCTTTCGCAAATAAATCAAGTCCATTACAAGGCTCATCCAAAATCAACAATTGAGGACTCGCCATCAGAGCACGGGCAATTAAGACGATTTGACGTTCGCCCTGTGATAAAATTTTATAAGGCTTCCCAATAAGCGAGGCACCACCACAATCAGTGAGCAACTTTTTCGCTTGATCAATCTCCATAGTAGTGATTTTCGTATAAATACCAATACTTGCAAACTTGCCACTAAGTACAATTTGCTCGCTTAACTCATAATCTTTGAGCTGATGATCAAGCGCATTACTAACCCAGCCAATCGATTTACGCAACTCAGGTAAAGAAGTCTGACCAAAAACATGCCCAAGTACTTGAAGCTTCCCACTACTAGGCCAAAGATACCCATTTAAAAGTTGCAACAAAGTAGTTTTACCAGAACCATTAAGCCCAAGTATCGCCCAGTTTTCCTTTTCGTTCACTACCCAATTAATATCCGACAAAATGGTCTTATTATCCCGTTTTAAATAAACATGTTCAAATTCAAACATCGAATACCCCATTTCCATTTTCTACTATTGTACATGAAAATAATGAAAAAAAGGAGCTAAACACAATGAAGCAAGAAGAAATTATCGAATCCGCCGAAAAATGGATGCAGTGCCATTTTGAAAAGGAAACTACCGGACATGACTGGGCGCACATCCAACGCGTATGGCAATTAAGTAAACAAATCCAAGCAAAAGAAGGTGGCGACTTATTCGCTATCGAACTATCCGCACTGTTTCACGACTATAACGATAGCAAACTAACAAAAGACCCATTACAAGCTACAAAAACAATAGTCGCCTGGATGAAAGAAAAAGAAGTACCACAAGAGTCAATCAATAAAGTCATTCGCATTATCCAATCCGTTTCATTTAAAAATGGAGCAAATCCAATCCAAGCATTAACAATAGAAGAAAAAATAGTTCAAGATGCTGATCGTTTAGATGCAATTGGCGCAATCGGCATAGCGCGAACATTCACCTATGGAGGCGCGCATAATAGAGAAATAGCGAATCAAAACCACCCAGAAGAAACCACATTGCAACATTTTTACGATAAATTATTACTCATTCAAGATCAGCTGAAAACAAAGACAGCGCAAGAACTAGCCATAGAAAAGCAAGAAATTATGCAGGATTTTATACAAGCTTTAGAAAAAGAATTAAAAATATAATCTAAAACGCTTGTATTTCCTAAAAACCTGTTATATAATGATAAAGCTGAATTGATACAAGTTAATTCATCAAAAAAACATTTTAAAAATAGTTGTTGACGCGGTTTCAACTTTATGGTAAGATTTAAAAGTTGCGTTAACAAAGCAACTGACCTTTGAAAACTGAACAAAGAAGAAGACGAAAAGCAATGAGACGTAAAGTCTCACTGGTAATCGCAGGGCAGAAAACAGAAAGCTGTTTTCAACAAA
>NZ_JAASWB010000014.1:0-626 GCF_014227425.1 Listeria marthii | reverse complement strand
CTTATTTCTTGACCAGTTATCGGATCTTTATTTTGCTTCAGTGATTCTAGTGTGGCTTTTAACAGCTCGCCTTCTTCCATTGCTTGATTACTTTCCTTTGGTAACTCACCGTTAAAGCTAGCTGTATTATAAGCCTCCGTTGCTTTAATATCCACTTGACCATCTTTAGACAGAATCCACATGCCACCTTGTTTCAATTTGCTATAAGCCGCAAAATCATAGATTGTCGTATCAGTGGCACTCGCTTTTCCTAACGTTTTTCGCATTCGGCTCACAGTGGCAAAATTTAATTTACTCAAATCATAGCCACCAGTCTGACTATTAAACTGGATATTTGATTGAAGCTCACGAACAGTCTGCTGGATACCTTGCACTAAATCCGTCAAATGGTCGAAAAAAGCCCCATGACTTTGTTCAAAAGCCAAATATTTCTCTAAAATATTTTCCTGTTTATACGCGGTTACTAATTGAGAACGATAGATTTGCATTTCGCCTTCTGTACTGCTGTTCATTCGTTGGTACAGCGCTTCTTTTTTACTTTCAATGCGGTCAATCATTTGGCCGAGTTCGTATAAACCATCTGCATCAATTTTAGCATTAGGAGAAGGGTCTACTTGGTCGTGAAA
>NZ_JAASWB010000013.1:0-1778 GCF_014227425.1 Listeria marthii | reverse complement strand
AAGAAGACGAAAAGCAATGAGACGTAAAGTCTCACTGGTAATCGCAGGGCAGAAAACAGAAAGCTGTTTTCAACAAAACAAACTAGTAATTTAATTGCTAGCGAAGTCAATTTGACGCAAGGAATCTTATTCACGGTGTTGAATAAGTATTCAAATTCAATTTATATTTTAAAGAGAGTTTGATCCTGGCTCAGGACGAACGCTGGCGGCGTGCCTAATACATGCAAGTCGAACGAACGGAGGAAGAGCTTGCTCTTCCAATGTTAGTGGCGGACGGGTGAGTAACACGTGGGCAACCTGCCTGTAAGTTGGGGATAACTCCGGGAAACCGGGGCTAATACCGAATAATAAGATGTGGCGCATGCCACGCCTTTGAAAGATGGTTTCGGCTATCACTTACAGATGGGCCCGCGGTGCATTAGCTAGTTGGTAGGGTAATGGCCTACCAAGGCAACGATGCATAGCCGACCTGAGAGGGTGATCGGCCACACTGGGACTGAGACACGGCCCAGACTCCTACGGGAGGCAGCAGTAGGGAATCTTCCGCAATGGACGAAAGTCTGACGGAGCAACGCCGCGTGTATGAAGAAGGTTTTCGGATCGTAAAGTACTGTTGTTAGAGAAGAACAAGGATAAGAGTAACTGCTTGTCCCTTGACGGTATCTAACCAGAAAGCCACGGCTAACTACGTGCCAGCAGCCGCGGTAATACGTAGGTGGCAAGCGTTGTCCGGATTTATTGGGCGTAAAGCGCGCGCAGGCGGTCTTTTAAGTCTGATGTGAAAGCCCCCGGCTTAACCGGGGAGGGTCATTGGAAACTGGAAGACTGGAGTGCAGAAGAGGAGAGTGGAATTCCACGTGTAGCGGTGAAATGCGTAGATATGTGGAGGAACACCAGTGGCGAAGGCGACTCTCTGGTCTGTAACTGACGCTGAGGCGCGAAAGCGTGGGGAGCAAACAGGATTAGATACCCTGGTAGTCCACGCCGTAAACGATGAGTGCTAAGTGTTAGGGGGTTTCCGCCCCTTAGTGCTGCAGCTAACGCATTAAGCACTCCGCCTGGGGAGTACGACCGCAAGGTTGAAACTCAAAGGAATTGACGGGGGCCCGCACAAGCGGTGGAGCATGTGGTTTAATTCGAAGCAACGCGAAGAACCTTACCAGGTCTTGACATCCTTTGACCACTCTGGAGACAGAGCTTTCCCTTCGGGGACAAAGTGACAGGTGGTGCATGGTTGTCGTCAGCTCGTGTCGTGAGATGTTGGGTTAAGTCCCGCAACGAGCGCAACCCTTAATTTTAGTTGCCAGCATTTAGTTGGGCACTCTAAAGTGACTGCCGGTGCAAGCCGGAGGAAGGTGGGGATGACGTCAAATCATCATGCCCCTTATGACCTGGGCTACACACGTGCTACAATGGATAGTACAAAGGGTCGCGAAGCCGCGAGGTGGAGCTAATCCCATAAAACTATTCTCAGTTCGGATTGTAGGCTGCAACTCGCCTACATGAAGCCGGAATCGCTAGTAATCGTGGATCAGCATGCCACGGTGAATACGTTCCCGGGCCTTGTACACACCGCCCGTCACACCACGAGAGTTTGTAACACCCGAAGTCGGTAGGGTAACCTTTATGGAGCCAGCCGCCGAAGGTGGGACAGATAATTGGGGTGAAGTCGTAACAAGGTAGCCGTATCGGAAGGTGCGGCTGGATCACCTCCTTTCTAAGGAAAAGGAAACCTGTGAGTTTTCGTTCTTCTATATTTGTTCAGTTTTGAGAGGTTA
>NZ_JAASWB010000012.1:0-3295 GCF_014227425.1 Listeria marthii | reverse complement strand
TGCCCGGCAGCGACCTACTCTCGCAGGGGGAAGCCCCCAACTACCATTGGCGCGGAGAAGCTTAACTACCGTGTTCGGGATGGGAACGGGTGTGACCTTCTCGCCATAACTACCAGACAATATTGAGTTGTTGAAAGATTGCTCTCTCAAAACTAGAGAAGAAAGGGTTCAGTTAGGTAACTTCGTTTCATTTTTTGGTTAAGTCCTCGATCGATTAGTATTTGTCCGCTCCATGTATCGCTACACTTCCACTCCAAACCTATCTACCTGATCATCTTTCAGGGATCTTACTTTCCGAAGAAATGGGAAATCTCATCTTGAGGGGGGCTTCACGCTTAGATGCTTTCAGCGTTTATCCCTGCCACACATAGCTACCCAGCGATGCTCCTGGCGGAACAACTGGTACACCAGCGGTGTGTCCATCCCGGTCCTCTCGTACTAAGGACAGCTCCTCTCAAATTTCCTGCGCCCGCGACGGATAGGGACCGAACTGTCTCACGACGTTCTGAACCCAGCTCGCGTGCCGCTTTAATGGGCGAACAGCCCAACCCTTGGGACCGACTACAGCCCCAGGATGCGACGAGCCGACATCGAGGTGCCAAACCTCCCCGTCGATGTGGACTCTTGGGGGAGATAAGCCTGTTATCCCCGGGGTAGCTTTTATCCGTTGAGCGATGGCCCTTCCATGCGGAACCACCGGATCACTAAGCCCGACTTTCGTCCCTGCTCGACTTGTCAGTCTCGCAGTCAAGCTCCCTTGTGCCTTTACACTCTGCGAATGATTTCCATCCATTCTGAGGGAACCTTTGGGCGCCTCCGTTACTCTTTAGGAGGCGACCGCCCCAGTCAAACTGCCCACCTGACACTGTCTCCCCACGCGCTAAGCGTGGCGGGTTAGAATGGTCATACAGCCAGGGTAGTATCCCACCATTGCCTCCTCGTATGCTAGCGCACACGTCTCTTCGGCTCCTACCTATCCTGTACAAGCGGTACAAACATTCCATATCAGGTTGCAGTAAAGCTCCACGGGGTCTTTCCGTCCTGTCGCGGGTAACCTGCATCTTCACAGGTACTATAATTTCACCGAGTCTCTCGTTGAGACAGTGCCCAGATCGTTGCGCCTTTCGTGCGGGTCGGAACTTACCCGACAAGGAATTTCGCTACCTTAGGACCGTTATAGTTACGGCCGCCGTTTACTGGGGCTTCAATTCGTACCTTCGCCGAAGCTAAGCACTCCTCTTAACCTTCCAGCACCGGGCAGGCGTCAGCCCCTATACGTCACCTTACGGTTTTGCAGAGACCTGTGTTTTTGCTAAACAGTCGCCTGGGCCTATTCACTGCGGCTCTCTCGGGCTTTCACCCTAATAGAGCACCCCTTCTCCCGAAGTTACGGGGTCATTTTGCCGAGTTCCTTAACGAGAGTTCTCTCGCTCACCTTAGGATTCTCTCCTCATCTACCTGTGTCGGTTTGCGGTACGGGCAGTACTACTCTTCCTAGAGGCTTTTCTTGACAGCGTGAAATCAGGAACTTCCGTACTTAATTTCCTTCCCCATCACAGCTCATGCTTCGCGAGAAGCGGATTTGCCTACTTCTCACACTCACTGCTTGGACGCACATTTCCATTCGTGCGATTCCCTATCCTTCTGTGTCACCCCATCGGTTAAACAATTAGCACTGGTACAGGAATCTCTACCTGTTGTCCATCGCCTACGCCTATCGGCCTCGGCTTAGGTCCCGACTAACCCTGAGCGGACGAGCCTTCCTCAGGAAACCTTAGATATTCGGTGGAAGGGATTCTCACCCTTCTTTCGCTACTCATACCGGCATTCTCACTTCTAAGCGCTCCACCAGTCCTTCCGGTCTGACTTCACCGCCCTTAGAACGCTCTCCTACCACGAACCTCTAATGAGGTTCATCCACAGTTTCGGTAATATGTTTAGCCCCGGTACATTTTCGGCGCGGGGTCACTCGACCAGTGAGCTATTACGCACTCTTTCAATGGTGGCTGCTTCTAAGCCAACATCCTGGTTGTCTAAGCAACCCCACATCCTTTTCCACTTAACATATATTTTGGGACCTTAACTGGTGGTCTGGGCTGTTTCCCTTTCGACTACGGATCTTATCACTCGCAGTCTGACTCCCGAGTATAAGTACATGGCATTCGGAGTTTATCTGAATTCGGTAACCCGAGAAGGGCCCCTAGTCCAAACAGTGCTCTACCTCCATGACTCTTTACCTCGAGGCTAGCCCTAAAGCTATTTCGGAGAGAACCAGCTATCTCCAAGTTCGATTGGAATTTCTCCGCTACCCACACCTCATCCCCGCACTTTTCAACGTGCGTGGGTTCGGACCTCCAGTAAGTATTACCTTACCTTCATCCTGGACATGGGTAGATCACCTGGTTTCGGGTCTACGACCTGTTACTTATTCGCCCTATTCAGACTCGCTTTCGCTACGGCTCCGCTTTTTCCGCTTAACCTTGCAACAAATCGTAACTCGCCGGTTCATTCTACAAAAGGCACGCTATCACCCATTAACGGGCTCTAACTACTTGTAGGCACACGGTTTCAGGAACTGTTTCACTCCCCTTCCGGGGTGCTTTTCACCTTTCCCTCACGGTACTGGTTCACTATCGGTCACTAGGGAGTATTTAGCCTTGGGAGATGGTCCTCCCGGATTCCGACGGAATTTCACGTGTTCCGCCGTACTCAGGATCCACTCTGGAGGGAAAACCATTTCAACTACCGGGCTGTTACCGTCTTTGGCGGGCCTTTCCAGACCGCTTCATTTATAGCTTTCTTTTGTAACTCCGTATAGAGTGTCCTACAACCCCAAGAAGCAAGCTTCTTGGTTTGGGCTCTTTCCGTTTCGCTCGCCGCTACTCAGGAAATCGATTTTTCTTTCTCTTCCTCCAGGTACTTAGATGTTTCAGTTCCCTGGGTCTGCCTTCCTTACGCTATGTATTCACGTAAGGATACTATCCGACTAAAGATAGTGGGTTCCCCCATTCGGAAATCTCTGGATCAACGCTTACGTACAGCTCCCCAAAGCATATCGGTGTTAGTCCCGTCCTTCTTCGGCTCCTAGTGCCAAGGCATCCACCGTGCGCCCTTTCTAACTTAACCAATTTACTTCTACGAAGTAAAGGTTGTTTTTCTGATTTTCTGTATCAGCGATGATACTTCCAATCAGATGAAAGATTCACTTTCAGATGATTCTCGGTTACTTGTGTCATAAATAATAAATTATCTATGCTAACTTTACTAACTTTCTTATCTAGTTTTCAAAGAACAA
>NZ_JAASWB010000011.1:0-5230 GCF_014227425.1 Listeria marthii | reverse complement strand
TTCCCCTTTTAGAATGAAAATCCCAAACTCCCTTTTTGACCAGTGTGGTTTACTCCCTTTTTCCACACTGGTTTTTTGATGCGAAAAAATGAAAAGAAAAACTGGGAAATCTCATGAAACTCTAACAAAAATCACAGTATATCCACCAAAAAATTGGTTAATATATAGTCATAAGCTAACAACAAGCAAAACATTTCGTTCTTTCCCTTTTTAGAATGAAAACCTAAACTCCCTTTTTGACCAGTGTGGTTTACTCCCTTTTTCCACACTGGTTTTTTAATACAAAAAATGAAAATAAAAACTGGAAAATCTCATGAAACTCTAACAAAAATCACAGTATATCCACCAAATATTTGGTTAATATATAGTTATAAGCTAACAACAAGCAAAACATTTTCATTCTTCTCCCCCCTTTTAGAATGAAAATCCCAAACTCCCTTTTTGACCGATGCGGTTTACTCCCTTTTCCGCATCGGTTTTTTTGTGCGCTAAAATCACTGAATTCTGCTATAATAAATCTCGGAAAGAGGTGTTTGGGCTTGAAGGAGTGGAAAAGGGATCACTTAGGTATGGTCATGGGAATATTGAACGTTACGCCAGACTCTTTTTCGGATGGTGGAAAATATATGCAAGTGGAAGAAGCGGTGGCTCGAGCTGTGCAAATGGCAGAAGATGGTGCCGCAATTATAGATGTTGGCGGAATCTCCACGCGACCGGGTTTTTCGGAAGTAACCCCTGAAGAAGAACTTGCGCGGATTATCCCGGTAATTAAAGCGGTTAGAGAGAAGCTTCCGGATATATGGATTTCCGTTGATTCTTGGCGTGCTGAAGTCGCTGAACAAGCAATTTTAGCTGGAGCTGATATGATAAATGATCAATGGGGCGCGAAAAAAGAACCGAAAATCGCCGAAGTTGCCGCAAAATACGGGGTGCCGATTTGCCTAATGCACAATCGCGATAATGCGCAATATGAAAATTTTTTAGAAGACGTGAAAAATGACTTATTAGAAAGTGTCGCGATTGCAAAAGCTGCTTTGGTACCAGATGAACACATTATTCTTGACCCGGGTTTTGGTTTCGTTAAAACACCTGCTCAGAATTTAGAAGTGTTACGACGCATCGATGAGATTGTTGCACTTGGATATGAGGTCTTGCTTGGAACGAGCCGAAAGTCAACTATAGGTCTTGTTCTAGGGACTACTCCGGAAGATAGAATGGAAGGGACAGGCGCGACAACGGTTTACGGTTTTGCAAAAGGTTGTACGATTACTCGCGTGCATGATGTACTTCCAATTGCGCGCATGGTTCGGATGACAGATGCAATTACCGGCAAATTAGATATTACAAACTTATAAAGAGGTGCTTTAATTGGATAAAATTTATTTAAATGAGTTGGTGTTTTACGGATACCACGGAGTTTTAGCAGAAGAAACAAAGTTAGGACAAACATTTAGGGTGTCGCTTATTCTCGGTCTCTCTACAAAGAAAGCGGGAATGTCAGACAGCGTAGATGATACAGTCAGCTATGCAGAAGTGTATGAAACGGTGAAAGGCATAGTAGAAGGAACACCATTTAAGCTAATTGAAGCACTTGCAGAAAAAATTGCAACCGAAGTTTTAGCAGGCTATCCACTTTTGCAAGAAGTAACTGTAAAACTTATTAAACCAAATCCGCCAATTCCGGGACATTATGATTCTGTTGCTGTGGAAATCGAACGTAAGAGAAGTGATTTGAATGGCTAAAGCGTTTCTGTCCATTGGCACAAACATTGGTGAGCGTTTAGCCAATTTAAATGACGCGCTAGGAGGGCTAGCTGCATCAGAACAAATTAAAATTACCAAAGTGTCTAGCGTTTATGAAACAGATGCAGTAGGCTACGAAGATCAAGCGGCATTTTTAAATATCGCAGCAGAAATCGAAACTGATTTTACGCCGGTTGATTTACTAGATTTTTGCCTGGCGCTCGAACTTGAATTGGGGCGAGTTCGGTTGTTTAAATGGGGGCCGCGCCTTATTGATATTGATGTTTTACTATATGACGATGTTACAATCGACACAGAAAAGCTAAAAATCCCACATCCTTATATGAAAGAACGCGCCTTTGTCATGATTCCACTAATAGAAATTTCACCAGAAAAAAGCACTCTTTTAGAGAATCCAGCCATTTTGGAAGAACAAGGCGTTCGAAAAATAAAAAATCAAGTCAACTGGTAAAATTGGCACTTGCAGAAAAACGTAATTATGATAACATATCACTAGCGCAATTTAAGAGGAAGGGGTTTACCATTAATGTTTAAAATAGGTAACGTAGAAATTAAGAACCAAGTAGTTGTGGCGCCAATGGCCGGTATATCCAATTCTGCATTCCGTCTAACGGTCAAAGAATTCGGAGCAGGCCTCGTTTGCTGTGAAATGATCAGCGACAAAGGAATCGCATACCGTAATGCTAAAACACTTGATATGCTATATATTGATGAAAAAGAAAAACCACTGAGCCTGCAAATTTTCGGTGGCGAGAAAGAAACGCTTGTGGAAGCCGCGAAATTCGTAGCTGAAAATACAACAGCAGATATTATTGATATTAATATGGGTTGCCCGGTAAATAAGATTATCAAATGTGAAGCTGGAGCAAAATGGCTACTTGATCCAAATAAAGTGTACGACATGGTAGCTGCTGTAGTGGATGCTGTTGATAAACCCGTAACAGTGAAAATGCGTATCGGCTGGGACGAAGAACATGTCTTTGCTATCGAAAACGCACTTGCGGCCGAACGTGCCGGAGCTGCTGCAGTTGCAATGCACGGACGTACCCGTGTGCAAATGTATGAAGGTAGCGCGAACTGGGATGTGCTTAGAGACGTAAAACGCGAACTAAAAATCCCGTTCATGGCCAATGGTGACGTAAGAACACCAGAAGATGCCAAACGAATCCTTGAACATACCGGCGCGGATGGCGTGATGATTGGCCGAGCTGCCCTAGGAAACCCATGGATGATTTATCGCACGGTGAAATTCCTAGAAACTGGCGTACTTCTTCCAGAACCAGAACCACGCGAAAAAATGCAAACTGCCATGCTACATCTAAACCGTTTAGTTGAGTTAAAAGGAGAAAACATCGCAGTTCGTGAGTTCAGACAACACGCAGCTTACTATCTAAAAGGCGCTCGCGGAAGTACTCGCGCTAAAGTAGCTGCTAACCAAGCGACGAAGCAATCAGAAATGGAAGCAATTTTAAATGAATTTGTTCTTCAATATGAAGAAAAAGCATTAGCGAAACAAGATTAATTACGGTTGCCTCGAGATTTCGGGGCAATTTTTAAATTTATACTAGAAAAACAAGACCAAAAAAGCGTATAATGGAAACATCTGTAGAAATGAAAAGAATAGGAGTGTACCTATATGAGTAACGAGAATCATGAAGAACTAAATGACCAACTCATCGTCCGTCGCGAAAAAGTGGACACATTACGCGAAGAAGGCATAGATCCTTTTGGCGAAAAATTCATCCGTTCCATCAGCCCGGAAGAACTTGAAACAAAATTCGCTGATAAATCAAAAGAAGAACTTGAAGAAGCTGCTATCGAAGTTTCTGTAGCAGGTCGTATTATGACGAAGCGTGTAAAAGGTAAGGTAGGTTTCACGCATATTCAAGACCGTTTCCATCAACTACAAATCTATATCCGTAAAGACGCTATTGGGGAAGATGCATACGCTATTTTCAAATTAGCTGATTTAGGAGATATTATTGGTATAAAAGGAACTATTTTCCGTACTAATACAGGCGAACTTTCGGTTAAAGCAACAGAATTCACTTTGCTTTCAAAATCATTACGCCCGCTTCCTGATAAATATCATGGCTTAAAAGACGTAGAACAACGCTACCGTCAACGCTACTTAGACTTAATTACAAACGAAGAAAGTCAAAACCGTTTTGTGATGCGTAGTAAAATTTTGAAATACACTCGTGATTACATGGATAATCAAGGTTTCTTGGAAGTAGAAACTCCAGTACTTCACACAATTGCTGGTGGAGCTGCTGCAAAACCATTTATCACACACCATAATGCACTTGATATGGAATTATACTTACGAATTGCTTTAGAGCTACATCTAAAACGCCTAATTGTCGGCGGGATGGACAAAGTATACGAGATTGGACGTGTTTTCCGTAATGAAGGAACATCCACTCGTCATAATCCTGAATTTACAATGCTAGAATCATATGCAGCATACGAAGATTACGAAGATGTTATGGACTTAGTAGAAGGATTAGTTTCAACTGTCTGTAAACAAGTAAATGGAACAACAGAAATAACATACGGTGAATACAAAGTAGATTTAACTCCGAATTGGCGCCGTATCCATATGGCTGACGCAGTAAAAGAATATGTAGGTGTAGATTTCTGGAATGTAACTTCCGATGAAGAAGCACGCGAGCTAGCTAAAAAACATGATGTACCAGTAACGGAACACATGACATATGGCCATATTCTTAACGAGTTTTTCGAAACATATGTAGAAGAAAAACTAATTCAACCAACATTTGTCTATGGGCACCCAGTAGAAATCTCTCCTTTAGCTAAGAAAAATAAAGAAGACGAACGTTTTACTGACCGTTTTGAATTATTCATCGTTGGCCGCGAACACGCAAATGCATTCTCGGAGTTAAATGATCCAATTGACCAAAGAGAACGTTTTGAGGCACAAATAAAAGAACGTGAACAAGGAAATGATGAAGCGCACGGTATGGATGCAGATTTCCTTGAAGCTTTAGAATATGGATTACCGCCAACAGGTGGACTAGGTATAGGTATAGACCGTCTAGTAATGCTATTAACTGACGCTCCATCTATCCGTGATATCCTACTATTCCCAACTATGAAACACCGCGATTAATAAAAAATCCAGAGCTGATAATATCGGTTCTGGATTTTGTTATTTTCTCAGAAAAAAACAAATTTGCCAAAGAGAAACTTTTTCTTAAAATATGCTTGCAATACCCATAAAAACATGATATATTTATAAACGTTCCAGTTAAACAAATGCAAAATGTGATTCAGGAAATTAAATTTTTTTGAAAAAACATCTTGACTTTAATAACTAGATAGAGTAAGATATAAGAGTTGCTGCTAAAGGCAACGAAGAAGAAAAGTGACCTTTGAAAACTGAACAAAGAAGAAGACGAAAAGCAATGAGACGTAAAGTCTCACTGGTAATCGCAGGGCAGAA
>NZ_JAASWB010000010.1:0-6388 GCF_014227425.1 Listeria marthii | reverse complement strand
TTCAAAGGTCAGTTTCTTTTGCTGCGAAAGCGTTTTGTCCGCATCAGCAACGTTTATAAATATACCAAGATTTTTGCATTTCGTCAATACTTTTTATAAAGTTTTTATGATAAATATGGAATTATTTTCTCTGCTAGGTTTTTATATGCTTTTCCTGAAGTGCTTGAAGTGCCGAAAACAGCTGATACATAGCCATTTCCGTTTGGTTCTGGTTGTTCTATTGGCATTTGAATTAAAAGTTGTGTTTCTAAGTCTGCAGCTACTTTTTCTCCGCCACCTTGTCCAAATACCTTTAATACTTGTCCATCTTTCAAAGTAAGGTAAGACATATTTTCGATTACTCCGATGATTTTATGGTTATTTTTTGCTGCCATGTATCCCGCTCGCGATGCAACTGATGCAGCTGCATAATGTGGTGTTGTGACAATAAGTTCATTGCATTTCGGGATAAGGGTGTGGATATCTAGCGCAACATCTCCTGTTCCAGGTGGCAAATCGATAAGTAAATAGTCTAGTTTTCCCCATCTTACTTCTTCTAAAAACATTTTGATCATTTTACCTAGCATTGGTCCGCGCCAAATAACCGGTTCTCCTGGTTCCACAAAAAAATCCATGGAAATCATTTGTATACCTTGTGTTTCAACTGGGATAATTTGGCCGTTTTCTTTGCGAGGGGATTCTGTTGTTCCTAATAATACAGGTATACTAAAGCCATATATATCTGCGTCTAGCAAGCCTACTTTTTTTCCTTGTTTAGCTAGGGCAACGGCAAGATTAGCGGAAACGGTTGATTTTCCAACACCACCTTTACCACTCGCTATTGCTAAGAATTTTGTTTTACTAGATTCAGAAAGTATGTTATCTCTTGCTTGGAAAATGCGGTCAATCACTGCTGCAGGTAAGTATTCCAGCTCGATATTTATTTCATTTACACCAAATTGGGTGAGAAGTTCTTCTATATTATGAACAAAATGATCCGTTTCTACTGCTGGATCAGCTAATGCGATTTTGATGTTTGCTGTTTCTTCAAGTACCTGTACTTCTAAAATACCTTCTGTTTCCTCTAAGCTGGCTTCTAAAACAGGATCTTGTAATCGGTATAGCAATCTAGTAATTTGTTGTTCGTTTAACATATATAAAAACCTCCAAAAATGAATGCGCTGACATACTTTTTATTATAGCATGGCTGTTTTATTTTTTCACATATTGCTTGTTTCTTCTTTATAAAAACAATTTGAAGAGATTTTCACAAAATTTACATATTTGATATTTCATCGTTTATCTGTTGCGCCCCAGCAGGTTTAGCATATTGTATGTTTTTCGTCATAGAAATGTAATAGTTTTTACAACTTATTTATTGATACTATAATGGCAGATATATATAAAGGAGTGCATTAAAATTTGAATAGAAAGTTTATAAAACCAGGGATTATTCTGCTGATAGTGGCATTTTTAGTCGTTTCTATAAATGCTGGTGCAGAAACAGGAGGTAGTCAAACTGCTCAAGCTAATTTAACTACTTCACAACAAACGTTTATTGATGAGATTTTACCAGCGGCTCAGGATGGATATCGCGATGGTAAATTGCTTACGAGTGTAACGCTTGCGCAAGCTATTTTAGAATCTAATTGGGGTGAAAGTGGTTTAAGCCAGAACTCCAACAACTTGTTTGGTATTAAAGGAACTTATAATGGGAATTCAGTTTCAATGGGGACTATGGAAGCATCTGGCTCAACAACTGCTAACTTCCGCGTTTACCCAAGTTGGAAAGAATCGATAGAAGATCACACTGCTTTAATTACCGAAAACAGCCGTTACCAAGGCGCTGTTGGAGAAACTGATTATCGCAAAGCATTGCAAGCTATCAAAGACGGTGGCTATGCAACTGATCCGGATTATGTTTCTAAATTGGTAGCAATTATTGAACGTTACAATTTAGATCAATGCGATATTGTTTACGACAAAATTGAATCTAATCAGGCCTTATCTGCTATTGGTACAGTAGCAGCGAATAAAGACCAAGAAGTCATTTGGTCCGCACCATACAATACTACAAATGCTAGCGAGCTCGGCACTTTGAAAAATTATGCTGGACGCAACCTAGAAATTTCTTGGGAAGCTAAAACGGAAAAAGGCCAGTGGTACTTCATTCGCGAAAACAACAAAGATATCGGTTGGGTGAATAGTAATGCGCTTAACCTTAGTTATCATCAAAAAGACGCAGAAAATGTGGCGCTCACGAAATATGTAGATGATATAAACGCACATATTTATCGTCTGCCTAATCCCGAAAAACAATTCGATAACGGCACTATCGCAAAATATGATCGAAAAGCCCTTCAAGCCGATAAAAAAATCACTCGTGATGGCTATGCTTGGTTCCAACTTTCAGAAGGCGGCGAAGTAATCGGATGGGTTCGCGCTGATAAGTTGAATGATCGTTTGTATGACCGCATTACGGAACAAACTGCTTACGACGGCTATGCGACAGTTAGTAAATCAGTAACTGACAACGTATGGACTGCACCATTCAATACAAAAAATGCAGAAAAATTAGCACCACTTGCTGATTATGGCGATGAAAAATTAGAACTTGTAACTCGCGCTAAAGTAGGAAACATTCTTTGGTACCAGTTCAAATTAGATGGGCAAGTTGTTGGCTGGGTTAGTGAGAAAGATTTAAATATCTTTTATACTCCCGCTGAAGAAAAACCAGCAACACAAGTCGTTTATGTACAAGATCCAACAGCAACACTTTATAACAAGCCAGTAGAATCAAAGAGCACTAAATCAAAAGCAGTTGGTTTCTACTATGGGAAGCTTTTAGTAGTTGATCAAACGGCCACTATTCTCGGCGAAGATTGGTTGCATATTAAAGACAGCCACAGTTCATTAGGTTGGATTAAAGCTATTGACATCAACAGATAATTAAAAAACGAGGCTCTGCATACAAGCAGTCCTCGTTTTTATTTATACATTTAGTTTGCGACTCGCCATCCATTTCACCATTTCCGGATCGGCATGCGAGAAGAATTGACTTTCACCTTGGTTCAAGCTCGCTATTTCGTCTTTATCTTCCCCCGTTAACTCGAAATCAAATATAGCCAAATTTTGAGCCATCCTCTCTGGTTTTACAGATTTCGCTAGGACGATTATATCTTGTTCTACTAACCAACGTAAAATCACTTGAGCGGCAGATTTTCCGTATTTTTCACCAATTTTTGTTAATACCGGATTATTAAAGATATCGTTTTTACCTTCCGCGAATGGCGCCCATGCTTCAACTGCAACACCTTCTTTTCGCAAAACCTCGAGATTTTCGGTTTGTTGTTGGAAAGGATTAATTTCAATTTGGTTGACTTGCGGCGTTACATCATTGAAGGCAGCTAGGTCAACCACACGATCTACGCTGAAATTCGATACGCCAATCGCCCTAATTTTACCGTCTGCCTGTAATTCTTCCATCGCCATCCATGCGCCGTAAACATCATTAAAAGGTTGATGAATTAGCAACAAATCGATATAATCCACGCCTAACCGTTTTAACGACCGGTCAAATGAGCCCATGACACCTTTATAACTAACATTTTCCACCCAGATTTTCGTTGTAATAAATAGCTCTTTTCGATCCACGCCAGACGCCGCAATCCCGCGACCTACCGCTTCCTCATTCATATAGCTTTGCGCGGTATCGATATGACGATATCCAGCAGCAATCGCATCTTTAACCGCTTGTTCCGCTTCGGCAGCATCAGTAATTTGATAAGTCCCAAAACCAAGAATAGGCACTTCTACACCATTGTTCAATTTCACTGTTTTCATATAAAAATCCTCCTATTATCTTTAAAATTTGTCCCGTTCCCATAATTTTTCTACATTATCCGCTGTCAATTCGCCTGTTTTAAACTGGGCAATGTGGCTGTCGTAAGTATCAATTTTGTAAACAAGTAAATCTCTGACCTGCTTCATCTCGGCTAATTTTTCGTCTAATTCTTTTAGTTGATCAATCAAAACTTGTTTCTGCGCCGCTTCGACATTTTGCGTTTCTCTAAGTTGCGCAAGTGTGGCAAATTCAATTAGCGATTCCACCGACAATCCCGCATTCCGCAAATTTTTCACGAGATAAACCCAGTTCAAGTCACTTGTTTTGTAATCCCGATAACCACTTTCGTTACGATGGACTGGCGGAATAACACCAACCCGCTCATAGTACCGCAGCGTATCTACCGTAAGTCCAAACATATCGGCCGCTTGTTTGATATTCATCATCCATCACCTCGTTTCATTCTTTACATATAGAATTATAAACCTTGGAGTTCACACCAAGGCAAGGGTTTTAGTTTTATTTTTTTGAGGAAAGAAAAAAACTCTCTGCGGGTGAGAGAGTTTTATTTGTTTAGTACGATGATTTTTTGGACGTATTTGGAGTTTATTTGGGCTGGGTGGGTTTCTTGGATTGGGAATTCTTTGGTTAAAATGATTTTTACGTTGTCATTTTTGGTTAGTTCGGTTAGTTTGATTTTGTTTCCCGCTTCGTCGTAGTATTTGTCTGTGATTTGGAAACGTACGCTGGATTCTGGGTCGTTTTTTTCTTTGAAATTTTTGATTAAAATAGATTCTGTTTCTACTTGTTCTATCGTGCCTGTTGCTTCGGTGGTTTGTGTTTGTTTTTCGGTGGTTGAGCATGCTGTTAGGAGTAGTAGTGCGCAAAAAATAAAAATGATTGATGTCTTTTTCATTGTGGTGGTCTCCTTTTTATTTTAAGTTGTTATTTTTAATAATTAATAGTTCTCTGTCGCTCAAAATCAAGCTTTCAAGAGTTAAATTCTCTATGGATAATTCTGTTTTATTTGTTAAAGGAAGATTCTCCTCGCCGTTCCACGAAGTATATAGTTCAAGTGTATCACTTTCTTTACTCGCTTTTATAATGTAATCCTATAAGATTTTTAAACTTTTAGATTCGTAATTGTTATTTTGCACTTCGTCTTTTAACGGTAATTCCCCTTCACTTATGGCAATTTGAAATTTGCAAGCTCGGTTGAAGTGTATTGAATAGGAGAATAAATCATTTGTATCACGGTCAATGTTTGCTTCGAAATTTAAGCTTAAGAAATCTAGATCATTTATATAGAAGAAAGGGGAAGCCAGCTTATCTTCATTTTTTTGTAGGAGCGACTTTGAAGCGAGGTAGTGATATTGCGTCATGTGGTTGGTTTACCTCCTTTTCAGACTTTACTAGGATTGATTTATGAAACCTTTGTTTCTAATATGTTGGTATTCAAAATAACTTGGCTCTAAAATCCCTGTTAGCAAAAGGGGGAAAACATAGTTTTAATAGCATTGAAAATAACTTAACTCTAAAACCATTTACACTTCGAAATTCGAACGCAAAAAGTTTTGTTAGCATTCAAAATAACATAGCTCTAAAACATCCCCCACATATCTTCTAAACTTTTAATCGTTTTGTTAGCATTCATAATAACATAGCTCTAAAACCATGTGGATCGAGGATGCAATGATTTTGGCGTTTTGTTAGCATTCAAAATAACATAGCTCTAAAACTTATAGAACGTTTAGTAAAATTAATATCTTGTTTTGTTAGCATTCAAAATAACATAGCTCTAAAACGTTTCAGCAGAAGAGAATAGTCAGCTCATGGTTTTGTTAGCATTCAAAATAACATAGCTCTAAAACACTCCACTGTATGAGGCAATGAAAAATGGTGTTTTGTTAGCATTCAAAATAACATAGCTCTAAAACGACAGGTCTACCGCACGGGCAATCGCCTCGGTTTTGTTAGCATTCAAAATAACATAGCTCTAAAACAAAGTATCGTTAATAAACTAGGAGGCTTAAGTTTTGTTAGCATTCAAAATAACATAGCTCTAAAACACGTTTCTGAAAATGAAGTAGGGTCAAATCGTTTTGTTAGCATTCAAAATAACATAGCTCTAAAACTGCTATGCGACCTCTGAAAATGTGCATCACGTTTTGTTAGCATTCAAAATAACATAGCTCTAAAACACAAGAAGAGGAAGAAGAACTTGATGATAGGTTTTGTTAGCATTCAAAATAACATAGCTCTAAAACCCAATGACTGCAATATAACTGTTAATGAAAGTTTTGTTAGCATTCAAAATAACATAGCTCTAAAACAGTTTTCCAATGTTTCTACTGCCATCTTAAGTTTTGTTAGCATTCAAAATAACATAGCTCTAAAACGACGAAGTTCGAGCGATGTATAAAGAAACAGTTTTGTTAGCATTCAAAATAACATAGCTCTAAAACTAGACTTTTTAGTAATAACACGTAATTTATGTTTTGTTAGCATTCAAAATAACATAGCTCTAAAACAATAACAGCTTTTTCGACAATGCCAAAAAGGTTT